>NZ_CP097153.1:300000-396185 GCF_023370075.1 Deinococcus sp. QL22 | reverse complement strand
TTGATGATCTCACGCACGACGTCGGCCAGCTCCAACATGGTGAATTCGGTGGGATTCCCCAGATTCACGGGTTCGTGATAGGTCACGCCCATCAAACGGGTAATGCCTTCGACCAGGTCGTCGACATACTGGAAGCTGCGGGTTTGGAGGCCGTCACCGTAGATGGTGAGTGGCTCTCCACGCAGCGCCTGATGCACGAAATTGGTGATGACCCGTCCATCGTCGGCCCGCATCCGGGGGCCATACGTGTTGAAAATTCGGATGATCCGGGTATCGACCTTCTTATCTCGGTGATACGCCATCGTGATCGCTTCGGCATAGCGTTTGGCCTCGTCGTAGCAGCTTCTCAGGCCGTTGGGATTGACATGGCCCCAGTAGCTTTCGGGCTGCGGGTGCACATGCGGATCGCCGTAAACTTCGCTGGTACTGGCCAGAAAGAACTTGGCACCGTGTTTCAGGGCCAACTCCAACCCGTTCTGCGTGCCCTGAGCGCCCACCATCAGGGTTTCGACGGGAAACTCCTGGTAATGGGGGGGACTGGCCGGAGAGGCAAAATGCAGCACCCAATCGAGCTGCTCTCCGGTATAAGGAATGCCAGCGCTGACATCGGCTTGAAGAAACTGAAAGCGGGGATGACTAATGAACAGATCGGTGTTCTGGCGCTGACCGCTGATGTAGTTGTCCACGCCAATGACCGTGTGGCCCTCGCCCAAGAAACGCTCCACCAAGTGCGACCCTACGAACCCAGCACTGCCGGTGATCAGAATTCTCAGGGGCTGATTGGTCATGCCATAGCCTCGGCCAACACCTCATTGTCGGGGATGTTGTGCAGGGCAGTGCGGCCAATCTGCTCAACGGTGCTGTGCTGGGGCAACTGCGTCAATACGTTGCGCGTGTCGATGATCAGGCGGCGGCGCATATTCCGCACGGCCTGATCCCAGTCCAGCGTGCGGTACTCGTCCCACTCGGTCATCAAGATTACGGCGTCGGCCCCGTGCAGAGCGGCGGCGGCGGTGGCAGCTTCGTCGTATTCCAAGTGTGCCCACTCGCGGCGGGCGTGCGGCATAGCAACGGGATCATGCACCACGACTTTGGCTCCCAAGTCCATCAGGCGGGCAATGCAGTCGTGGGCAGGGGCGTCGCGCAAGTCGTCGGTGTTGGGTTTGAAAGCTAAGCCCAGCACCGCCACGCGTTTGCCCTGAAGGCGGTGAAGGTGGCGCTGCAATTTGCTGATGACCAGGTGGCGCTGGCGCTGGTTTACTTCCACGGCAGCGCGCAAAATGGGCATGGTGTAGCCGTACTCGCTGCCTGTGCTGATTAGGGCCGCCGTGTCCTTGCCAAAGCAGCTGCCGCCCCAACCCGCGCCGGCTGACAAGAAGCGGTGACCGATACGCTGGTCACAGCCGATGCCGTGCGTCACTTGCTCGATGTCGGCGTCCACGCACTCGCACAGTCCCGCGATCTCGTTGGCAAAACTGATTTTCAGGGCGAGGAAAGCGTTGGCGGCGTACTTGATCATCTCGGCGCTGCTGAGGCTGGTCGTGACCAGTTCGGGCAGCGTGTAGTTGGCGGGACGGGGCATGCCTTCGGGCGGCGTAAAGGTCTGCTCTAGGAGGGGCTGATACAGCTGACGCAAACGCTCGATGCCTTCGGGCGAGGAGCTGCCCAGCACGATGCGGTCAGGGTAGAGGCTGTCGTGCAGCGCCGTGCCTTCGCGCAGGAATTCGGGATTGCTGACCACCACGTAGCGGCCCGCCGAGTAGTCGAGCGCATGTTCTTCCAGAATGCGGGAGACCCAGTCGCCGGTGCCTACCGGAACCGTACTCTTGTTCACCACGACTTGCAGCTTGCCGTTCAGGTTGCGGGCCACGCTCTGGGCGGCTTCGGCCACGTAACGCAGATTGGGCTGACCACTGGGCAGGGGCGGGGTGCCCACGCAGATAAAGATCACGTCGGCGTCGGGGATGGCCGTGGAGTAGTCGTCCGTCCAGCGCAGGCGCTCCTGACTGGAGCGCAGCAGGTCCTCAAGGCCGGGTTCGTAAATCGGCAACTCGCCGCGCCGCAGCATCTCGATTTTCTTCTGGTCGATATCGATGCCCACGACCTGATGCCCAAGCGAGGCCAGCATGACGGCGGTGCCCATGCCCACGTACCCGGTGCCCACGACGGCGACTTTCAGTGGTGCGGCCAATATTTCGGTTGGTTGCATCTTGGTTCTCCTTTTTCCTTTCTGGTTTAACGGTCTTCTTTTAGGGGGTTGAGCAACCTGACGGTGCGCGGTTGCCGCTTCAAATGCCTGTACAGGGGAAAATTCAGATTCTGGAGAGACAGGCAGGTTTGGCCCCAGAACCAACACGCAAAAGGTAAACTCAGGGGCGCTAACGAAAAATAAACCCACCGCGAAATCTTTTTTCTGGAGGGTTTATCTTTAGCTCAGGAAGGCGCTAAACAGGCTCAACTCTTTCCGAATGACTATTTTTCTATCTGCTGAACGAGACTGGATCTCGCCCTGCATAATCACTGTTTGCCCAGTCGCTGTTAACCCAGCCCTTCTCTACCCAGCACCCGCGTTTTATGCTTAATACTGGGCCGAATAGTGGGCTTGAACTTGCCAGCGGGCGGTGTCGGACATGCCCGACTGCAAGGTGACGGTGGGCCGCCACCCCAGTTGCTCGAGGGCCAGTTCAGTCGTAGGGGATGACATGGGCGAAGTACGTGGGCCAAATTCAAAGGTGCCCCGGTAGCCCGTCAGCGTGGCCGCTAGATCGACCAGTTCGGATAGGGTGGTGGACTGCGTCAATCCCACGCCAAACTGTCCAGACTGCGCGGCCTCACCCATCAGGAACATGGTGGCGTTGGTCAGATCATCGATGTGCAGCAGCGCGTGCCGTTCTTGTGGGTGGCCTAACACCTGGAAGACAGGCAGATTGGCTTCGGTTGCCCGCTGCATCTCTTCGAGCAGGGTCGGCACGAGGGCGCAGCCCGGTTCGGAGCGCACACCCGGCCCGTACACGCTGCTGCTCATCGCGCTCACAAAGTTGCAGTTGTACTGACGGCGGTAACTGTCGCACAGCTCAGTGGTGGCCCGGCGCGTCACCGCACAGGCGTAACGGGCTTCTTCAAGCCGCGCTGAGGGCCGGTGCTGGCGCTGTAAGGGGAGTGCGGCGTCTTCCAGCAGCGTGGCGCTGCAATCGAGGCACAGCAGTTTGGTCACGTCGTACAGATAGGCCGCATCCACAACATTGGTCACGCTGAGCAGGTTGTCGCGCAGCCACTGCGGAGGCTGAAAGGTATCGGCGTCCAGACTTCTGGCCTGCGCTGACATAAAAAAGACGTAATCGGGAAGTTCGCGCTCAAAAAATTCGAGAACCGGCCCCTTGTCGCGCAAGTCCAGCATATCGGCGACTACCAGATTGTCGTGTCCATGCGCCGTTAAACGGGCCACCAAGGCGTCTCTGAGGGCGCCCGCCGGATAGGCCACGAAAATCTTGCTGTTGTCAGGAAGATTCACGCGCGCGGCTCCTGCACGCGGTAGCTTGACCACCGCAAGGAGCGCAGCTGCCTGGATTGGGCCTGACCGGTCTGGGTGTCAGCAGTGAGGTGTGGCGCACAGGTCGGTTGAACCCATCGTTGCTTCATTCTTTGCTCCCGGCCAAACGACTTAGCCGTAACGTTGAGGTTGCTCCTGCCCATTGGGCAAATTTACTGGAAAAGGGCGCACCCGGATGCCCTGCAAGAACAGATTCCACAGGAACAGGGGATTAAGGAGGACATAGCGTTTCCAGAGGCGGCGGGGTTCTTGAATCAGACGGAACAGCCATTCCAGCCCCGCGTTTTGCATGCGCTTGGGAGCCTGCGGCAAGGTGCCCGCGTGGAAATCAAAGGCCGCGCCGACTGCCAGAATCGGCAGGTTGAGCAGCGGCGCGTACTCGAAGGCCCAGACTTCTTGGCGCGGGCAGCCGAGGCCCACGAACACGGCATTCGCGCCCGATTCGCGGATGCGTTCTGCGATGGCCTGCTGCTCTTCGGGGGTGGTCTGGCGAAACTTGGAGGCTTCCATGCCCGCGACCCGCAACCCCGGAAACTTGGCCTGCAAATTTTGGGCAAAGCGTTCCAGCACGGCGGGTTGGCTGCCGTAGAGGTACACGCTGAGGTCGTCTTCGGCCAAAGCTTGAGCGACCCGCAGGGTCAATTCGGGGCCGTACACCCGGTCGGGTAGGCTTTTGCCGTGCAACAACCCCAGCGCCCAGCGCACGGGTTGGCCGTCGGGCACCACCAGATTCAGCCCATTTAAGCGGCGGGCGTGCTCGGCATTGGTCATGCCGGTCATGACGCCGTGAACGGCCAGCGCACTCACCGTAAACGCCTGCTTGTTGCGTGCGGCCTCACGGATGACCTTCACCGCATAGTCGTAGTCGACGGCATGGATTTTCACGCCCAAGATCGAATGTGCGCCCAGATTGATCATGTAACGGCCCACCGCTCCTGATTGACCGAATGCATTTCTTGCAAAATGCGCGGCACATCGTAAGTGATGCCCCAGCCCGGATAGTGCGCCTTGAACTTGGCAAGGTCGCTGATGTACCAGATATGGTCGCCGCTGCGGTTGTCTTCGGCGTAGGTGTGGTTCAGTTCGCGGCCCGTGATCTCCTGGCACAGCGCGATGGCTTCCAGCATGGAGCAGTTGCTTTCGCGCCCGCCGCCGATGTTGTAGACCTCGCCGGAACGCGGGTGCTGGAAGAATTCGGCAAAGGCGGCAATCAGGTCGGCGGAATGGATATTGTCGCGCACCTGTTTGCCCTGATAGCCGAAAATGGTGTAGGGCGTACCGGTCATGGCGCACTTCATCAGGTAGGCCAAAAAGCCGTGCAACTGCGTGCCGGAGTGGTTTGGCCCGGTCAGACAGCCGCCCCGGAACGACACGGTTTTCATGCCAAAGTAGCGCCCGTATTCCTGCACCAGCACGTCGGCGGCTACCTTGGAGGCCCCGAACAGCGAGTGCTTGCTCTGGTCGATGCTCATGTCTTCGGCAATGCCAGGCGAGTAACGGTGTGTGGGATCAATTTCCCAGCGGGTCGCCAGTTCCTGTAGCGGCAAAAAGTTGGGTGTATCGCCGTACACCTTGTTGGTCGAGGTGAAAATAAAGGGCGCGTCGGGGCAGTGGGCGCGGGCCGCTTCCAGCATGTTCAGCGTGCCGTTGGCGTTTACCGAGAAATCCACGAAAGGATCGCGGGCCGCCCAGTCATGCGAAGGCTGCGCCGCCGTATGAATCACGAGTTCAATAGACTTACCGTATTTAGCAAATACGGCGTCCAGCGCCGAGGCATCCCGAATATCGACGTCTTGGTGGTGATAATTGCCTATCTGGGTCTCCAAGCGGCTGCGGTTCCAGCGCGTCGAGGCTTCCTCACCAAAGAAATACTGACGCATATCGTTGTCAATGCCCACAACGTCTAGGCCCAGTGCAGCAAAAAACCGCACCGCTTCGGAGCCGATCAGACCGGCAGATCCTGAGATCAACGCTACACCCATCGTTTTCTTCTCCTTCTTGCACAGCAGGCCATTCGCTGGCCGCCTCCAGCCGTTTGGCGGGACGGATGCAGCATGAGCGCCTGGGCGTTAAGTCAGAGCTAATGCCCGCGAGCCGGACTTTAACGGTACTGATCTGATGTGAAAAATCTCACACTCAACGGATGACCTGTGATACATTAGTAACGTTGATCCTTGTGTGCTGTCCTGTTTTCGTCCTCACGCTGTGTCATTCCCCTCTTAGATGGGGGAAAAATAATGCTGTCTTCATTTAAGACCTAGAGAAAAGTCATGTAATATTCTCTAAGCTCCATACAGAGCGACTTCTCTTGCTGTTCGTTCTGTGAGAGTTTTACTAACACTAGCTATCCGCTCAGGAATGAGCTCCGCTTCTGGTCCAGCTGCGTTCAACGCTGAGTGTTGTAGAGGTTGCCTTACAGGACGAGCGCTACACCACGTTCAGGTTCCTTAATAGTCTGTAATGGTCAGCCGATGGATGACTGTTAAACATCCGCATGATAGGCCACTCATCAGCAGGTCGAATCGGATTTGGTTTTCTCTCACGGGGCCGTCATTTATAAAGCTTTTATTTTAAGTGACGGGGATGCTAATAAAGTTATTCTGGTCGAGTTTAAGCAAGTAATCCTTCCGGTTCGTCTATAAGGGTGCAGCAAATTTTACCGAAGAGAGTGCTCCCGCAAAGCCCAAACGACAGGGCGGGAACTGGAGCAAGGAGGGAGTTCTCGTGCTGATTGTTCATCTTTTGGGCCATGCCCACATTACGCTGGCAAGGCGGACGGTACCTTTGTCGGCCAAGGCTGTGGCCCTCATTATTTATCTGTACATAGAAAAACAGCCCCAGCACCGCGAGCGGCTGTCTAATCTGCTCTGGAATACGCCCGAGGCACGTAAAAATTTGCGTGTAGAACTGGCCCGGATCAGATCTGCTGGACTGAATGTGTTTCCGTCTAGCCACCAGCTTCTTCATCTGGAAAATGTCACCAGTGATTTTGAGATGTGGTGTGAGTCGGCCAACCGATCAATGAATCAGAGTCAGTTGACCGATTGGCTGGCCATGATTCGCGGCCTGCCGTTCACTGGCCTTGAAGATCTGGGCAGCTCGACCTTTCAGAGTTGGGTGGATCAGCAGCGTTGGCTCATGACGCAGCAAATAGAGCAGCACCTGAGCCGAATGTACTGGCGTTACGCACGCGAAAACCATACGTGGGCCACGCGCCTCATTGCCGAACGGGCCAGGTCGTTGGATTTGGAAGACCCCAGCGAACTCCAGGACGCACCCCCAGTTCTGGCCCTTGCCGCTGGCTCGTCCCTTTCTCCCGCAAGTCGTGGGCCAGAACGCACGGTCACGCTGACCCCGATGAGACCCGTGAGTCTGCCCTCTGCCGGAATGGCGGAGACCTCGCCAGAACCCCTTCAGCCCAACCGCTCTAAAATCGGGGCCGTCAATTTTGACCGCGCTCATGAGCAGTACGAGCTGCGCCAGGCGTTCCGGCGGGCCGAAGCGCAGTCTCAGTTGGTGGTGCTGCACGGGCCTCCCGGCAGCGGCAAAAGCCACCTGGCCGAATCGGTAGCGCAGCAACTCAATTGGCAAGAGGTGCGGGTGTCCAGCCTGCGCTCCAGCCGCCTGATGCTGGCCAGCCTGGCCCAGGCCCTGCTCAAGCTGTGTGATGAGGCGAGTGCCGAGGCCCTTAACCGCCTGCTAATGAAACCGGCCAGCTTAGAAGAAGATGTGGTGAAGGTGGCGCACGTGCTCTCGAAGGTGCCCCGGCCCGTGCTTCTTATCTTTGACCGGCCACAGGACGCGCCCCCTGAACTTATTCCACTCTTTGAATATTTGTTTGAGGCTTCTGGGGACACGCAGCGGGTCTTTTTGATTCTCAGCCGCGAACCCGCCGAGCAGGTGCCCTTGGCCCGCGCAATGCGCAGTTCACTTGACCGTGCCCGCCGACTCGAACTGGCGCTGCCACCCTTGTCGACGCTCAGTGTTCAACATGCACTGGAAGCTCAGTTTCCCTTTGAACCCATCGAGCAGTTGCAGGCGTTGGCAGCGCGGTTGGTGCAGCGCAGCGAGGGCAACCCCCTGCATTTGCTGAGTCTGATCGACCAGACGGCTGATTTAGAACAGAACGGCGGCTCCGCTTTCCCGCAGGCGCTCCGCGAGACGCTCAGCCATGAAGTCGACCACTGGCCCTTGCCCATGCGCGAAGCCGTAGAACGCCTGAGCGTGATCTATGGTCAGTTTGACGCGGGCCTTGCCAGTGCCGTGCTGGGGCAATCCATCGGCGGTACAGAAGCGCTGCTGTACGAGGCCCTGAAGCACCATGTGTTGGTCGAAGCCGAGCCGGAAGTGCCGCTGCGTTGGCCGGGCTGTTTGCCTGAGCGCGGCAGTACCACGGCTGAACCGCACTACGCCTTCAGGAGTGAGGGCATGCGCGTCACGTTGGCCAGTCAGCTGCCTCAACTGCTGCGCCAAGATATTCGGCGGCGGCTCATGACCGCCCTTTCAGAACAGTCGCCCGGCTTGGCAGGCTATTACGCCGCCCGTGCCAATTTGCCCGAAGAAGCGGCGGCCCTGCAAGACCTCTATACCGTGCGCCTCCCTGACGACAGCCCCCTGAGACAGCACCCGATTCAGTCGCCTCAACGCTTGCCCGTGCCCTTGATCGACCTGCCTGCAGAGCTTGGGCACATGCCACTCACCGAAATGCCTGTAAGCCGTCAGGGATATTTACTGTCGGGCAATCGAGGCGGATTGACCGTGCTGAGTTCCAGCCGGTACGGACATCCCTCGACCTTGACCCTGCGTTTTGATCTGCCTGCGAGAATGAGTCTCTTGCCCTTAAGCATCCGGTTGATGTGGCGCCTCGACGTTTACGGCGGCGGGGAAGAACTGGGGCCAATGCTCGCACCTTTTGCCCTGCGTCTTGGGCTGCAAGGCTCGAAAACAGCTCAGGTGTTGGTGCCCTTCGAACAGGACCATTATCATGAGGGCGGCATTCGGCACCACGTTCACTCCAATGTCGCTTTAGGCAGCTGGATGGAACATGGGCTTACGCTCGAAGATTCTCCGGCCCAGACTTTGGAACTGAGTGTACGTGCTGTCAATGTTTCGCTGACTATTAAAGCCATCTTTGTCAACGAACAAAATCTTTTAAGCTATTAATTAAACTATTCAGTAGTCTTCAGCATACCGAATGCGTTGCCCAGCTAGTTTTGTACAAGAAACGCTTTAGATGGCAGTAAATTAGCCACCACCTGCCTCATTATACAATTTTGGTAGTTTTCAGATCCAAAGCTGTTTGTAAGGTGATCACTCCTAAAGCACATCCAAGACCTCAACACGGAAGTGGCGCATGGGATTTTATCCCGAGCGCCACTTCCGTTGAAGGTGGGTTAGTGTTTAGACATCAAGGCTGCGACTTCAGATTCAGGGGCCAACTTTGACGTTATTGGCGCTGATCTTGCTGAGCCAGCCCTGATATTCCTGCTTTTCCATGTCGAGGGTGATGATACCGAGGTTTTGGTTGCCCGCGCAGAGGGTGCCGTTCAGGGAGCAGTGGGGGAACCACATGGGGTTGTTGTTGGTGCTGCCGTCAGCGGCGACTTTCGTCCAGCCGACCACATTGTTCTCCATGCGGTTGTTAGCGAAGGTGGCCGGCGACAGTTGGCCCGCTCCAGTCGGATCCCACACGTACAGGCCCACGTTGGCCGCTGGGATGCGTTGACCATCAGCCAACCGGCCACTGGACAGGACACGGTTGTTGTACATCTGGTTGTCGACTCCACCGGCAATAGCAATCCCGTAGTTGGTCGTGCTCACGATCTGGTTGTTATAGACCCGGGCATACCCCGTATCTAGTGGATCAGTGACCAAGCCATCGCCTAAAATGATGCCGCCCCCAGCATAGGTCGCTTCAGTCGTGGGCGACATGCCATACGCGCCCTGAATGTAGTTGTTGTGGATCAGGAAGGGGCTGGAAGGCGTGCCACTGCTGAGATAGAAATTCATGTTGTCTTCGGTGCGGCTTTTGCCGGGTTCGTTGATGATCTCGTTCCACGCAATTTCCACGTTCGGCAAGCGTTTGACGTTGTTGAACAAGATGGCCGCCACAACGTCATAGCTGCCGTTGTAGCCACCCGCCCCGTCGCTAAGGCGACCATCGGTGTTCTTGAAGCGGTTGCGCAAAATCTTGATGGTGTCACCGGCCGCTGCATTGCCCCGGAAAGCCCGGGCATAGATACCGGTGGACCCTTCGAAATAGCTGTTTTCAACGCGCAAGTTCAGGAATTCTTCGGCGTTGACGGCCCGGCCTGCGGCCTTGCCTGCAACGTTGGGATTCAGGGCGTAGCCGCGCGTATTGCGGACAGTGAGGCGGTTGGCAAAGCCGCTGATCAAGTTGCCCCGGCTGCGAATGTTGGAATTTTCGATGATCACGGGTTCACTGGTTTGGATCAACACCGCAGGCTTATGCAGGGTATTTTCCCAGTTGCCCGAGTAGGTGCCGCCTTTGGTAATCACAATCGGCCCGCTGTAGGTGATTTCGGTAGGGGCGGCGGGGGGCACAGGTACAGGTGCGACGGGTGCAGGGGCGGCGGGGGGCACAGGTGCAGGAGCGACGGGTGCAGGGGCGGCGACAGTCACGGTACAACCCAACATGGGGCTAACCCAGTCGGCGTGGTCGTACGATATGCCGTTCCCACCATCCGTCACTACCAATTGAAGTTGTTGCTTGCCTGCCACGCTGACATTCACAGTTTTGGTGACGCTCGTCCCAGTCATCAGACCACTGTCAAAGAGGGTCACGCCATCGGCCACGACTTTGAAGATCACACTGCCCTTACTCCCCACCTCATCGTCTACACCAATCTTTGTGGAGAAGGTGCTGCATTTGCCGCCCAACGTAAAGGTCATGCTGGAACCTGCGTGGACACCGAATCCGCGTGCATAGGTCTGGCCAGCCAAGGTCAGGGTGCGTCCGTCGCCTGCCAGATTTTCGCCGTTGCTGCGGTCTTTTTCGATCGGCCCCCAGGCGTTGGTCGCAGCCGTCCAAAACTCGTAACTAAGCGTATTGTCGCCCGTGCCCAAGGCCAAAGGCTGAGGCGAAGTGGGCGCCCCACTCGTCCACGAATGATCCTGACCGTCATACACGGAATCTGCGGGGCCTTCGGCAACGGGAGCTGGGGGCGCGGTCACTGTGGTCGTTCCCGAATTACACGCCGACAGACCCAGCGTCAGCAGCATCAGACCAACGGGCAAGGCGGAGCGGAGGGCGCGGTGGGAAATCAAAGCGTTCAGTGACATGAGGGTCTCCTGGAGGGAAGGAATACGAGAGCGACGACAACAGCGCGCTAAGAGCACCGTCGAACAAGGGAGGATTCAAAACAATTAAGGGCAGAGCAGAGGTAAAGCTCGTCGGCTTTACTACGCCAAAGAGTGCGGTGGAGAGGTGGTCTTTGAAGTTTCTTTTCTTCCGCCAAGACCTTCTGATCTCAGGGATAGGCCTACGTTAACGGTCATTAATTTTAGCGGCTGTTAAAAATCTCTAAACGGTCAGCGCGAAAACCCATCTCTCATGAGAAAATGCCTTGGATTAACATGCCAGATTTGTACTGTTGTCATATTCTGACAAAAGTTTTTGATGTGTTTTTGGCACTTTCGGTGCCTAACTTTTCGAACTTTCTGCATAAGAAGGTTGAATCTGTGGAGAAGTCAACATTGCAACCGTTTTCATTCATCAGTGACATTAAGGTCTGGAAACCTCATCTGCAGACTTGAGAGGGTCTGGACAGGCTGGGTTGCAGGAAGGTATGGACCGAGTTGCCGGGAGAACAGCCGGGCACGCCAAAATGAAAAAGCCGACAGCGTAAATGCTGTCGGCTGCGCTAGTTGTTATGCCTGCCTGATGGAACTTGTTGTCGAGTTTTATGCAGATTGGTTGCGCCTACTGCGAAAAATTAGGCCTATGCCACACCGCTTTTACTCTGGTTGATCTACCGAAAAAGCGTAAATAGTGCTGGACTGATAGGTCTGAGTTGGTTCCAGGCGCGTGGACGGAAAGTGCGGCTGGTTGGGGCTATCAGGAAAATGTTGGGTTTCCAGGCACACCGACCAACGGTGGCCGTACACTTGTCCGTCTTTGCCGTGAATACTGCCGTCCAGAAAGTTGCCCGAATAGACCTGAATGCCGGGTTCGGTGGTGCTGACGCTGAGGCAGCGGCCAGAGGCGGGGTGCTGCAACGTGGCGACGGCCCGGAGCTTGCCGACTCCATCGGCGTCCAGCAGGCCCACGCCGACGCCTTCATCCTCTGCGGTACTCAGCACGAAGTTATGATCGAAGCCGCCCGCTCTCTGAAGTTGCTCGTGCGGCACGGCAAGAGCGTCTCCCAGCAGCGTGGGCCGCCGCAGATCGAAAGGCGTGCCCGTGACATCGGCCAGTTCGCCTGTGGGAATCTGGGTTTCGTCGGTGGGAGTGTAGGTGTCGGCCTGGACGGTCAACAGATGATCCAGCACATCTCGGACGCCGCCGCCCAGATTCCAGTAGGTATGGTTGGTCAGATTGATGATGGTGGGCTGGTCGGTCTGGGCCACGTAATCGATTCTGAGCGTCTGGTCGGGCGTCAGGGTGTACGTGACGGAGACACTCAGACGGCCCGGATAGCCTTCCTCGCCGTCCTCGCTGACCCGGCTGAGGCTCAGGCTGGCCCCCAGTGAACTGGTGGTGGGTTCGGCCTGCCAGAGTTGCTGATCGAAGCCGCCCGGCCCGCCGTGCAGGGCATTCAGACCGTTGTTGCAGGCCAGCGCATACTGCCGCCCGTCCAGTTCAAACTTTCCGCGTGCAATGCGGTTGCCGTAGCGCCCGATCAGCGCCCCAAAATACGGCGACGTGTCGCGGCTCAGGTACGGCGTGAGATCGTCATGTCCAAGCGTCACATCGGCCAAGTTCCCGTCACGGTCAGGCGCGTCTACGCCCACGATCACGCCGCCATAATTGATGATCCGCACCTGCATTCCGGCGTTGTGCAGGGTGTAGAGCGTCACGGGTTCGCCTGCGGGGGTCTGGCCCCAGGGAATCTGGGTCACGTTCGGTTCAGAAGTCAGGGTCATGGGTTCAGTCCTCGGAAAGTCGGGCAAAGCAAAGTGGGCGCGGTGGGGAGGCCAAAACAGACGGAACGCACCTCAGCACAAGGTGAACACGGTGCCGGGTGCTTTCCGCCTGCGCTGCATTCAGGCTATTACAGCGGTTGCTTGGCCTGCCACTCCAGGCTGTAACCGAAGGGATCAGGAATCAAGGTTTTATCAATGGTACGGGCGTCACGGGGGCCGCGAGTCGCCAGCATCAGCCTTGCCGCGTCGCCCTTGGGCTGGCGGTATTCATCCAGCAGGCCGTTCTTTTCCTGAAAGGTGTCGGTCAGCTGGGTGTAGCAGAAGCCCGTGATGTGGGCGCACTCGTGAACGGCACCCAGCAGCGACTCGTAATGGGCGGTGAAGGTTTCGTCGTCGTTGGCGTGGCTGTAGCCCCAGCCCCGTTGAGCGTCGGTGATATAGGCGATGCCGCCAAATTCGGTGATCATTACGGGCAGATTCTGGTCGGCCAGCGCGGGATCGAGCAAAAGATTGCGGCCACCTGGGCGGGCGTGCAGCAGCGTCTCACGGATGCGCTCCCGGGAGCTGTAGCGTTCCAAGATCACGTCCGAATCGGGGGTGTAGTCATGAATAGTCAGGATATCGGTGGCGTCGTTTTCCCAGCCGTCGTTGCCGATGACGGGGCGGGAGGGGTCGAGGGTGCGGGTCAGGTTATACAGCGCCCTCACGAAGGTGCGCGAACGGCTGCGGCGGGTCAGGTCGGGCACGCCCCACGACTCGTTAAACGGAACCCAGGCTACGATGCAGGGGTGGCCCCGGTCACGCTGCACGGCTTCCAACCACTCCTTGGTAATCGCGTGGATGCTGCGGTCACTCAGGCGGTAGGCGCTTGGCATTTCGGCCCAAACGAGCAGGCCAAGGCGGTCAGCCCAGTACAGGTAGCGCGGGTCTTCCAGCTTCTGGTGCTTGCGGACGCCGTTAAACCCCAGCCGCCGCGTCAGTTCTACGTCGGTGCGGTGCTGCTCGGCGGTGGCGGTCATGAGGGATTCGGGCCAGTAGCCCTGATCCAGCACCATGCGCAGGGGATACGGCGAACCGTTCAGCAAGAAGCGGCCCTGTTCGATGGTCACCGAGCGCAGGGCGGTATACCCCGTCACGTGGTCGAGTACCTCGCCGCCGTACAGTAATTCCACGCTGGCGTCGATCAGTTGGGGGTGTTCGGGGCTCCAGAGCAGGCCGTTGCGGTGGCTGTCGATGCCGCCATCGAGCAGGGGAATGACCCGGTGTAGTTCGGGGCTGGAGAGGGTGTAGATGTCGTCGGCCAGTACTTCTTCGAGGCCTGTGCCTTCCAGCACCGTTCCGGCCACCTTCAGCACGACTCTGGCCTTCATGCCGGGGCGGAATCCGGCCACCTGCAGGCGCACATGCACGCCCCAGGTGCTCAGGTCAGGTTCGAATTCGAGGCTCTGCACGGCACTCGCGGGCACGCGCTCCAGCCACACCGTTTGCCAGATGCCCGTGGTGCGCGGATACCAGATGGAGTGCGGCTCGGCCAGCCAATCCTGCTTGCCGCGCGGCTGATCAAGGGCCAAGGGGTCGTCTTCGGCCCGCACCGTCAATTCAAACGGCGCGGCGGCAAAGGCGCTGATGTCCACCGAAAACGAGGTGTGGCCGCCAGTGTGCTGCGTCACTTCTTGCCCGTTGATCCACACGGTGGCGCAGTAATCCACGGCCCCGAAGTGCAGCAGGGTACGCTCGCCTGCCTTGACGCCGCCCCACTGCTCGGCGCAGTCCACGGTGCGCCGGTACCACACCGCCCGCCCATGCGCCTGCAAATGAATGCCGCTCGCCACACTTTCGGGTGGGTAAGGCACGGTGATCTGGCGGTCAAACTCCACTGCGCTGGGGTGGGTATGAACCGCGCTGGAGTCGAGGGCAAAGGCCCAGGCTCCGTCCAGATCAAACCACTGGTGGCGCTGCATGAGGGGACGAGGGTGGATTTTTTGCATGCTTCTCCTGAGCGGCGTTCGCTGATCTGCAAACGTCCGTGAGTATTTCTAAAGTCAACATTAATGTTAAGAGCGAAGTTGCTAATTGTCAAGATATTTTGATAGTAACTGCAGTCACAAATGACATCAGCTATAGGCAATAGCTGATGTGGGGGCAGATCAACACCGCAAAAACCAACCGGGGGTCAGTCTGTTAGGATGCAGGCCAACGCAAAACCTGCGTCGTACACGGAGGAACTGCATGGGTGGTCTGTTTAGGAAACAAAGGGTCGTGGAGGGCGGTGACCTGAAATTGGTGGCCAATGCACTGAATTCCGATACGCGGCTGCAAATTTTGAGCCTGCTGTCGCACAATGTCCTCAACCTGACGGAACTGACGGCGGCACTTGGCCTTCCACACTCCACCGTCAGCTTTCATATCAAGCACCTCGAATCGGCGGGCCTGTTGGAAGTGGAGTATTCGCCCGGCACACGCGGTTCTCAAAAACTGATCAGCAAGCGCTACGATCAACTGGAATTCAGGCTGCCCGGCGCGGAGGTCGAGGCCGCAGACGACGTGGTGGACGTGAGCATGCCCATCGGCAACTACACCCAGATCAGCGCCCAGCCGACCTGCGGCCTGTCAGCGGAACACAAATTGATTGGCCTGCTCGACGATCCCCGCGCCTTTTTCGAGCCGGAACATGTGTTTGCACAGGCCCTCTGGTTCGGCAAATCGGGGCATGTGGAATACACCTTTCCCAACAATTTGCCGCTTGGGTCGGCGGCTACCGAGTTTGAACTGAGTATGGAAGTCTGCTCGGAAGCGCCGCAGTACAACCCCGATTGGCCCTCCGACCTGACGCTGTGGGTGAACGAGGTCGAAGTCGGCACGTGGACGTGCCCCGGCGATCTGGGCGGCGTGCGTGCCCACCTGACGCCCGCCTGGTGGGACGCCAACCAGACTACGCACGGTTTCCTGAAACGCTGGCGCGTGACCCCAAAAGGCGCATACATAGACGGCGAGCGGCTATCGGGTGTGGCGTTGGAGCAGCTAAAACTGAACCAGAGCAACCACATCCGCATTCGCCTCGGCGTGAAGCCGGATGCCCGCCATCAGGGTGGCCTGAACTTGTTTGGCCGCCACTTCGGCAATTACCCGCAAGATTTGCAGATGCGCCTGCGCTACGCTTTCGGGAACGCCGAAAAATAGTGACTGTCCCGCTCTAGATCACAAATTAAAACTTCGCATGTCCATTTAAAAATTAGATTGAGCTCCGCTACATTAAGCGGTCTTTACCTTTTTTTGCATCTCCATCAAAGGGAAGCGTTCCTGTAACGCCCGATACGAGACAGTTGATTCCTGTTAAGCCCGAGTAGTATTAAATCTCCAAAATCGTGCCTGTATGTTCCCACTTTGAAAAGTGTAACTCGTGTCAACTACTGGACTGACGTAGCTGAATGTACGCTTTGTAACCTAACCATCCAGAAGGAATCAACATCTCTCCATGTTCACCCTGGTTTTAATTTCAGAATTATATGCTGACTGTCTTGTTTTATTTAAGTAAACTATCTGTGAGAAAGACATGGCCACGAATCAGCCCGTTTCTTCCCCCGAAAGTGCGTCCAAGTCAGGCGCTCTGGAGCCGTAGGTGAATCAGCCCGCCCCCCCGCTCGTTTCCGTGATTATTCCCGCTTACAACTCGGCCCAGTATCTTCCAGAGGCCATAGAGAGCGTGCTGGCGCAAACTTACCCCCATGTGGAGGCGGTGGTGGTCAACGACGGCTCGACAGACCACTCCGAAGAAGTGTTGCGGGAGTATCAGGCCCGTGACCCGCGCGTGAAAGTGGTCTGCCAACCCAATGCAGGCCTTCCCTCAGCCCGCAACACTGGAATTCAGGCCTCCAGCGGTCAATTCCTGTGCTATCTGGACGCAGACGACGTGATTCACCCGGAGAAAATTCAACAGCAACTCGGTTATCTGCTGGCCCACCCGGACGTTGATCTGGTCTACTCGGATTACAGCCGCGCCGACGAGAACTTGCAGTTTCTGAACGATGAAGTGATCCGGATTCGGCAGATGCCTTTGCGTGAGGCTTACGTATATACCAACGTGTTTCCCGTGATGTCGCCCCTGTTGCGGCGCAGCTTGGCAGACCGAGTGGGCGGGTTCGATCCGGCGCTGCGGGCGGCAGAAGACTGGGATTACTGGGTGCGCTGCGAGCGGGCCGGAACGTTCGGCTACCTGCCCGGCCTGTTTTCGGTGTACCGAATTCACGGCACGCAGATGCACAAGGACTACGAATTTATGTTGAAGTACTGCCGGATGGCGGCGGCCAAGAACTTTCCCAACGATCCCCGCAGCTACAGGCGCATGATCGGGTCGGTGCTGTGGTGGCAGTTTGGCCTCAAAATACGGCAGCGGGGGTGCAGCCGGTTTCAGGCCCTCTTCTCGCCTGACCTGCTCGGCAGCGCCCTCAAGATGGTCTGGGAGGTCAAGAGCCTCAAAGACGCCCTGTTTATCCGCTCTATTTTCAGGCACGGGCTGTGACCTCGGCCCCGACCGAGCATGCGGGCGTAAAGCGGGGGCAGCCTGCTCCGCCCGACTCGCCAGCCCCGGCGCGTTTGCCCCAATTGTCTGCACTGACGGGCGTGCGGTTCGCAGCGGCCCTAGTGGTGGTCTGCCTCCACAGCCGCAAAACATTAGAAGGCCAGATTCCGGACGAACTGATGTCATTTATTCGGTCGGGGCAAGTGGGCGTCACGTTCTTTTTTATCCTGTCGGGATTCATTCTGACCTACACCTATGCCACCTCCGAAGGCAAACTGAATACCCCACAGCGGGCCTTTTGGCTGGCACGATTGGCGCGGATTTACCCGGTGTATCTGCTGGGACTGCTGCTGGCTGCACCGTACTTCCTGCTGCCCGTGCTGCACCGCTGGCCCAATGCCACCGAGTGGGGGGCGGCGTTGCTGTCGCCCCTTCTGCTGCAAGCGTGGCTGCCCCAGACGGCCTGCATCTGGAATTGTCCGGGTTGGAGCCTGTCTGTCGAGGCGTTTTTCTATGCCTTATTTCCCCTGGCGCTGGGGTTCGGCGTGTGGCGTGCCGGTCAGGGCCGGGGTCGACAGCTGGGTTGGACTGCCCTGCTGCTCTGGGGCCTGACGCTAACACCGCCGCTGCTGTACTTCCTGCTGTCAGAACGGCCCTTTCCAGAGGAGTCGTTGGTGGCCGACACCTTCTATTACAATCCCCTGTTCCGCTTGCCCGAATTCCTGCTGGGCATGCTGTTGGGCGCACGTTTTCTCCGTGGCCGCAGGTCTTCGCCCAGGCAGGCGGTTTGGGCCACCGTGCTGGGGTTGGCCGGAACGGTGCTGATCATGACCTTTGCCCACCTGTTCGTTCCGTCGTTTCTGCGCAATACTCTGATCGTGCCTGTATTGGCCCTGCTGCTGTGGGGCTTGGCGCACGGCGGAGGCTGGATCGCGCGGGCCTTTGCTTGGCCGCCTATAGTCTTGTTGGGCGAGGCAAGCTACAGCCTGTATATCCTGCACATTCCTGTGCTCCAATGGCTGTCCAGTGCGTGGCGGCGTCTGTTACCTGGCACGCCGCTGGATCTGAGCTTTTTTGTGGTGTATCTCGCGCTGCTGATTCCGCTGTCTCTTCTGACGTACAAGCTGCTGGAACGTCCTGCCCAGCAGTTTTTGCGGCGCAAGTGGGCAAAAAATGGCCCCCGACTCAATCCGTCTTGAGGAGGCCAGCAGAGGGCGGTGGAACAGCGTTCCCGCTGGGCTGACTCCAATCGGCACTCAGGAAGATGCGGCCCGCCTTGAGATTCAGGCGACGTGAGGTGAGCTGCCCGCCGTCCACCACGTCAAAGCCCAAACAGTCTTCGGCAAAATCGTAGGTCTGGTCGCCGTAATCGCTGCCCGCCCACAGGCTGAAGAAATAGGTGTCAGGGTAGAGCCGCAGGTCACTGAGCCGAACCCGCACGGTGTGTTGCCGCACCGCGCTGCTGATCTGGAAGCGTTCGTCCAGATCGGTCAGGTTAGCCAGTGGTGTGCCGTCGGAGGCCCGCAACAGCACCGACAACTGCACCGGATTGCCGAACTCGTGCGCCGTGAGTTCCAGCCCAAATTCGACGGTCAGGTCTTCTCCCAAAGAAGCGGTTTGAAGGGGCTGACCCTCTGGCCCCAGCAACCGCGCCCACAAGAACTGCACGCCGCCGCTGCCGGGCCGCCCCGCCCGGTGGTGCAGGTCGGCGCTGGTGCGGGCCACGCTGTGCTGCCCCAGATAGGCCGACACTACCCCGGCCACCGGGCCAGCCTGCTGCACTTTCCCGCCGTCCAGCAGCACGCCCGTAGTACACAGCTGATTGATGGCGGCCAGATTGTGACTGACAAAAATGACGGTTCGGCCTTGCTCGCCCACGTCTTGCAGCTTGCCCAAGCACTTCTTTTGAAAAGCGAGGTCGCCCACTGCCAACACCTCGTCTACGATCAGGATTTCCGGCTCCAGATGGGCGGCCACTGAAAAGGCGAGCCGCACGTACATGCCACTGGAATAGTGCTTCACGGGGGTTTCCAGAAACCGCTCGACCTCCGAAAAGGCCACAATTTCATCGAAGCGCCGCCGGATTTCGTTGCGGCTCATGCCCAGAATGGCTCCGTTCAAGAAAATGTTCTCGCGGCCTGTCAGTTCAGGATGAAAGCCGGTGCCCACTTCCAGCAGGCTGGCAACGCGGCCCCGCATGCCAATGTGCCCACTCGACGGCTGCACGATCCGCGAGAGGATTTTGAGCAGGGTGGATTTTCCGGCCCCGTTGCGCCCCACGATACCTAGGCGCTCGCCCTGCTCGACCTTAAAGGATATGTCCCGGAGCGCCCAGAAATCGTCGGTGGGTGCGGTTGCCCGGCGCGGTCTACGGGTCAGCGCTTCCCGCAAGGTGGTGGGGGCTGGGGCCGCTTCTCGCCGCAGCATATAGCGTTTGGACACCCGCTGAATTTCGATCATGGTGGTCATGCTGGTCGCTCCCTGCTGACAAATGGCGGTTTCAATACGAGAATGATGTTCAAGGTCAATGGCGTCGTTTGGCTCAGATCACGTCAGCAAAGTGCTGCTCGGTGCGGCGGAAGACCCACAGGCCCAGCGCCAAGAGGCCGCACACGACCCCCACCGAGATCAGCACCGACTGCCAGGGAAAAGGCGACGCCCCACCGACAATGGCCCAGCGGAAACTGTCGATAACGCCCACCAGCGGATTGAGCGAGTACAGCAGACGCCACTGCTCCAGAATCACGGTGCTGCTAAAGCCGACTGGGGATAGGTACAGGCCGAACTGGGTCACGAAGGGAATCAGGTGCCGGACATCACGGTATTTGACATTCAGGGCACCGAGGCTGAGGCCCAGCCCAAAGGCTCCCATCAGGGCGGGCAGAAGAAACAGCGGCAAGAGCAGCATGCGCCACGAAAAGTCGGCACCCAGTACCAGCATCAGCAACAACAAGACCACCAGCGAGATCAGAAAATCCACCAGATTGACCAACACGGTGCTGGCCGGAATCAGCAGGCGCGGAAAGTAGACCTTGGTAATGATCGAAGCGTTGTTGGCAAGAGAATTGCTGCTGTCGGCCAATGCGCCCGCAAAAAAATTCCACGGCAACATGGCGGCGTAGACCAGCACGGCGTAAGGGGCGTCTCCGGTGGTGGGCAACTGCGCGACCCGGCTGAACACGAAGGTAAAAATAGCCATGGTCGCCAGAGGCCGGACAACGCTCCAGGCCACGCCAATCGCCGTTTGCTTGTAGCGCACCAGCAAGTCCCGCCAGGCCAAAAACAGCAGCAGTTCGCGGTATCGCCACAACTCTGACCAGGCCATTCGGCCCGCACCTGAGCCGCCGATGATCAACTCGAACGGCAACGGTTTTGACTCGTCTGACCCGCCTGTGGGAACAGCAGAGTCGGGCAGAGCGGCGTCAGGGAGCGCGGAATTAGGAATCAAAGCGCACCCTCTGAGCAGCTTTGTTGCCGTATTTCACAGGGTCATCCCGGATGCCTGCGCCAGTGCAGACGGCTGGTACGGTAGACCTCGCTGCGGAGAAACAGCTTCACAGTGCGGCTCGGAGACACCAGACAGGCCTGCACCAAGGGAGCCACGACCCCCAGGTAGTGCCCGTTGCCCCAGCGGTTTTTGGCGCGGTTGTAGTACTTCATGTGCTGCAAATTTTTCATGGTGCGGACATACTGCGGGCGGTTCTGGCGCATTCGGGCTGTAAATTGCTCGGCGCTCCATTCGGGCAACTGCTGCCGCCGCCGCTCGGTATTGGCCTGAATGCGGTACAAATTGAGAATCATGACCGGGTAGTGTGATTCCGAAATATTGCTGCTGTGCATGCGGTAATGCGTGAGGTGGTCGGGCATGTTGATGACGGCCCCGTGTTCCGAAAAGCGCACCCACAGATCGGTGTCCTCGGTGGGCGTGTATTCGGCGCGGTAGCCTCCCAGACGCAGAAAAACCTCACGCTGAAAGACCACCGAGGAATTGATCATGTGCAGCTCGTGCAAGGTGGCCTCGTCGTGCAGCACCGTAGGCCAGGGCCGCTCCTGGGTATTCACCATCCGGATCTGCTCGCCTTTACCGTTGATCAGGTCGCCCGATGTCCCCAGCGCAAGCATCGGCTCTGCTTGGGTGGCCGCCCACTGCTGAATAAAACGGTGCTGGAGTTCCAATTTGTCTGGCGTCCACGTGTCGTCGGCGTCACACACCGCAATCCACGGCGCAGTCGCGTGCTGCACAGCCAGATTCCGGGTGGGCGAAATGCCCTGGTTGGGCGTATGGAACAGCCGGAACCGTGGATCTTGGTCACAAAATTTCTGGGCCAGCTCGGCGCTCTGGTCGGTTGACCCATCGTTGACCATTACCACTTCAAAGGCCGAAAAGGTTTGGGCCGACAACGCCCGCAACGTCTCTTCCAGATAACGCTGTGCGTTGTAGACGGCCACAATAATTGAGAAGACAGGGGAAACAGATTCAGTCACAGCAAACTCTTTTTGACGCGGGCGAGAGGGCAAATGGAGAAACGGTTCGGAGGGTCGATGCGGGACAGCATGCACCCTTGGTTGGTCGTCAAAGTAGTCAAAGCTGCGTAACAGAAACGTCTTTGGCCCTGGAGTATTGGCCTTCCCCTCAGCGTAGGGCAAATCGGCGGTCAAACGGTCTGGAGGGTGTATAGGCAGCCTGTACAGACTGGGCTTGACGCCTAAACCCAGACAAGGGCGGGCCGAGCGCTGTGAACGCCTGACCCGCCCTCGTTTCTTGTGTTTTTACACAGAGTCAGTAGTTCCTCTGACCCGCGCCACTCGAAGTTAATCCCAGTACTTAGATCCCAACACCACGGAATTCCATCGGAGTCCGTATTGGCCCGGCTGACGGCCCACCCGCACGGCACTTAACTGCAGGTCGTACCGCGTGACCTCCTTAGCCCAAAAACCCCTGATACCACTTGGCACTGTCCTTCAATGTCCGGGCCTGCGTTTCATAATCCACGTACACCAGCCCAAAACGTTTGCCGTAGCCATACGCCCATTCGAAGTTGTCCATCAGACTCCATGCAAAGTAGCCGCGCACATCCACGCCTGCCTTTATTGCTTCGCGCACGGCGTTCAGGTGCTGCTGCAAGTACTCCACGCGGGCCACGTCGTGAATTTGGCCGTCGGTGCCGAGTTCGTCGGGGTAGGCCGCGCCGTTTTCGGTGATCAGCAGAGGCGGCAGGCCCGCGTAGCTGTGGTGCAGGCGCACCAGCAGGTCAGTCAGGCCCTGCGGGTACACTTCCCAGCCCATGTCGGTGTACGTGGCGCCTTGCGGCTTGCGGCCCGCCGCACTGACGAAAGTGCGGGAATAGTAATTGACGCCCAAGAAGTCCATAGGGGTCTGCATGATGTTCAGGTCGCCGGGTTGAACGTCTGGCACGTCGGCCCCGTAGTGTGTCCAGATGTCGTGCGGGTACTGGCCCCGCAGCACAGGGTCTAAGAACCAACGGTTGAAGGTGCCGTCTGCCAGTTGCACGCCCGGCAAATCGTCGGGAGTATCGCTATAGGCCGAATCCAGATTCAGCACCAGCCCCAGCTCGGCCCCCAGATTCAGCGCCCGCATCTGCTGCATGGCGAGGCCGTGCCCCAGCAACAGGTGATGGGCGGCCGCGAGGGCCGCGGGGCGACTGTGCCAACCGGGGGCGTGCTCACCAATCTGGTAGCTGAGAATGCTGCTACACCACGGCTCGTTCAGGGTGGCAATACTCTTGACTTTAGGCCCCAGGCGTTCGGCCACGATCCGGGCGTATTCGGCAAAATGGTAAGCCGTCTCGCGGTGTGTCCAGCCGCCCAGATCTTGCAGGGCTTGCGGCAAATCCCAGTGGTACAGCGTCAGGTGAGGCTCCAGGCCACGCGCGATCAGGCCGTCGATCAGGCGCTCGTAGAACGCCAAGCCCTCTTCGTTGGCGGGGCCAGTGCCGGTGGGCTGAATGCGCGGCCACGCCACGCTGAAGCGGTACGCCGATACGTTCAGGCGGGCAATCAGGTCAAGGTCTTCGTCCAGGCGGTGGTAATGATCGCAGGCCACGTCGCCGTTACTGCCGTCCCGAATCCGGCCCGGTTCGCGGCAAAACGTATCCCAGATGCTCGGCCCACGCCCGCCCTCCTGCGTGGCTCCTTCGATCTGGAAGGCAGAAGTCGCCACGCCAAAGGTGAAGTGGGCCGGAAAATCGGAACGGAGCAGGTCGGAGATTTTTACGTCAGGAGTGGAAACAGTTTGGGGCAGGCTGGTCATGGAAACTCCAAAGAGGGGAGAGGGGCGAAAAACGCGCTCAGCCTTTGATGGCGCCGCTGGTCAGACCGTCGATCAGGCGGCGGCTGGCAATGGCGAACAAAATCAGCAGGGGCAGAACCGTGAGGGCCACGCCGCACATCAGGGCCCCCCAATCAGTGTTAGCGATGCCTTGCAGGGTGCGCAGGGCCAGGGGAGCGGTGTAGGTTTCGGCGCTGCGGAAGATCACCAACGGCCCCAGGAAACTGTTCCAGGACTGCACGAACGTGACCAGGCCCAAGGTGGCCAGTGCAGGTGCAGACAGCGGCGCGATGATCCGGCGGAAGATGCCAAATTCACTGCATCCATCAATGCGGGCGGCCTCTACCAGTTCGATGGGAATGGCCGTGCCAATGTACTGGCGCATCAGAAAGATTCCGAAAGCGCTGGCCATACCCGGAACCCACAGGGCGCGGGGCGTGTCGATCCAGCCCATGGCCTGCATGATCAGCGCGAACGGCACGATGTTCAGGGTGCTGGGAATCAGCAGGGTCGCGAGCAGCATGTTAAAGAGCACTTTTTTGCCTTTGAAGGAGTACATCGCGAAGGCGTAGCCGCCCAGTGTGCAGAAAAACAGCGTCGTTGCGGTGGTCAATACGGCCAGATACAGGCTGTTCCAGAGGTTGCGCCAGAACGGAGTCCGCCCCAGCAGACTGGTGTAATTGGCCTCCAGGTTGCTGCCGAACCACACGGGCGGAGGCAACGAAAAGATGTCTTGCCGGGGATGGGTGGCGAACACGAACATAAAGTAAAAGGGCAGCAGGGTCAGAATGCCGCCCAGAACCAGCAGCAAGATTGCAGCGGCTCGGCTGAGAGGCTTGGTGCCCCGCGAGGGGCGGCGGGGCTGGACGACGGGCGTAGCCAGGGGAGTAGAAGTCATATCAGTCCTTCCCGGCCAGACCGCTGCGGCCAAAGATGCGGTTATTGATCAGGGACAGCACGCCGATGACAGCAAACAGCAGCCAAGACATCGCGGCGGCCACGCCTGCATCAGAATAGGCGTTGTAGGTGCGGAACATGTACATGATGGTGGTGAGGCCCTGCTGGCCCGTGCCACCCGTACCGTTGGTCAGCACAAAGGGTTCCTCGAACAGCTGGAAACCGCCGATCAGGGTCAAGGTGACTGCCAAGAAGATGGTAGGCCGCAGCAGCGGCAGCGTAATGAAGCGGAACTGTTGAGCGCGGGTGGCGCCGTCAATGCTGGCGGCCTCGTAGATGTCGTTCGGAATGGCCTGGAGTCCGGCCAAGTAGAGCAGCACGTTCCAGCCCACATAGCGCCACACCACGACCGTTGCGATTGCAGGCTGCACGTACTGCGCCTCGCCCAACCAGTTGATCTTTTCGCCGGGGAAGAGGCCGCCGATCAGAGGCAGGTTGTGCAGCGCGTTCAGGCCTGCGTTCAGCGCTCCGTATTGCCAGGAAAAGAGCGTGAAGAACACCACCGAAATCGCCACCACCGAGGTGATGTAGGGCAGGAAATAGACAGCTGTCACCAGCGACTGCACCCGCTTTAACCCCATGTGAATCGCGAAGGCCAGCGGCAGAGCAATCAGGTGCTGCGGCACGCCGCTCTCTAAGGCCAGAATCGCCGTGTTGCGGAGCGACAGCCAGAAGGTCGGGTCGGTCAGGTTGTCGGTGAAGTTGCGCAGACCCACGAACTTCATATCGCCCAGGCCGCTCCCAGGTTGCCAGTTGTGCACCGACAGGTAAGCGTTGAACAGGATCGGAAACAGGCTGAACGCGAAGAACAGCAGGAAGAACGGGCTGATGAAAATATAGGGCGCGTAGCGCCGCTGAAACTTGTCCCAACGGCTGTTGACCTGCTGGGGTATAGACGGTGGAGACGGGGTAGCGGTCATCCGGTGAGCCTCCTGAACAGAGCAGGCAAGAAAGAAAGCGTCTGGGGCGGCGGCTGACGGTCGCCGCCCCAGACGCGCAGGCAAGAAATGGGGCGCGTTGGTCTATTCAGCAGTCCCAGACAGAATCAGGACTGAGTTCAGGCTTCAGCGGGCGCGGCGCTCCACCAGTTGCTGTGCTTGCGCGAGGGCCGTGGGGATGTCCTTGGTGCCGCTGAGTACTTCGCTCAGGGCGTCGTTCACGATCTGCTCGGCCACTGGGTCAAGTTTGTTCACATCAATCGGCTGAATCTTGGCTGCGGCGCTGCGCCACAGCAGACGCGTTTTCTGGTTGCCCAGGTAGGCCACGCCCTGATTGAAGATGGGATCATTTTGTGCAGCTTTCAGGGCGGGGAAGGCTCCGGTCGTCTTAAACGCCAACACCTGCTGGGCCGGATTGGTGGTCAGGTACTTGATGAAGTTCCAGGCAGCGTCTTTGTTCTGGCTCTGGGTCGGAATTCCCCAGAACGAGCCGCCGTAGCTGGCAAAGCTGTTGCCAGGAAGGTTCTGCGCGCCCCATTTGCCTGCGAAATCCTTGGCCAGCCAGTTCTGCATGTGGCCCACCAGCCAGGCTCCGCTGAATTCGGTGGCCAGATTGCCCTTCTGGAAAGCCGTCGTCCACTCAGGCGAGAAGGCGGCGCCGGCACGGGCGTCAAGCTTGGCATCACGAATCTGCTTGGCCACCGTGAAGGCCCGCACGAACCGGGCGTTGGTCGGGCTGACCAGCACTTTGTTGCTCTTGTCGAAGTACATGCCCTCGCCGCTCTTGAGTCCGGTACGCAAGATGATCCCTGCAGCTTCCGAGGCGTCGGGAATCAGGAACACGCCGGGATTGGCCGCCACCACTTTTCTCCCGTTGGCGATATAGCTCTCCCAGCTGGCATTCAGCTGTGCAGGCGTGACTTTGGCTTTGGCCAGCAGGTCGGTGCGGTAGAACATCGAACCAGGACCGACGTCGGTGGGCATTCCGACCATCCGTCCGTCCTGAGTGGTGGCCTGGGGGAAGGTGTAGCTCACGAATCTGGACTTGAACTGGCCTGCGTTAAAGGGCGCCTTGTTGAGGTCGGTCATGCCGTTGCCTTCTGCAAACTTGGCCACGTAACCGAAGTCGATAGCGACGACGTCCCCAGCCCCTTTGCCGGTGGAGAGGGCGGTGGTCAGCGCGTTGTGGTGATCTGCGTAGGCCAGAGAGCTGATCTTCACTTCAACGTTTGGGTAGAGCTTATTGAAGCCTGGGATGGCAGCCTTGATCACGCTGTCGAGGTCGGGAAATACGCCCACCGTAATCGTGGTTTTTTGGGCTTGGGCAGCTCCCAGGGTCAGTGCAGAGGTAAGGGCCAGAACCAGCGTGCGGGTGTATTTCATGGGGGACCTCCAGGGTCAGAGAGAAAGCGCATGGATAGCGCCACGGTTTGTAGAAAACGTTTTCTAGAGTCGCAAAAGCAACAGAAAGAGGGCGAGAACCGGAGGTTGGTTCATCAGGAAGCTAGGTTATTGATCCCTTCGAGAATACAGACAGAAAACGTTTTTTGCAAGGGGGTAGGATATCCATTGGTCAAGGTCTCTCCTCCTCTGGTCAGGGGCACAATCCTAAAATTGACCTTAATCGTTTTACCGATCACCCGTCGAGTCCCCTCCCAGACAGGTCAAACCAACCGAACAGGCTTCCAGCAGCAGACCAATTGTGGCCGCTATACAGCTGCACCCCGCCGTGATAACGTTTTCAGCAATGACCTCCGTGGGAACTGATCGCAACCTGACTATCCGTGACGTCGCCCAGCGGGCAGGCGTGTCCATCAGCACGGTGTCACGGGTCATCAACGGAAAGAAGGTCCGCGACGAGCTACAGGTCAACGTGCAACGTGTCCTGAGCGAGATGAACTTTCGGCCCAGTGCCGTGGCCCGCAGCATGGTTCGGGGCCGCACGCAGACGGTGGGCGTGCTGGTCGAGGACATCAGCAGTTCGTATTACGCCGAAATGATCAAGGGAATCGAGCGGATTTTGGAGCGCACCGGACACCACCCGCTCTTTAAAAGCAGCCACTGGAACCTGCAACTGGAAGAAGAGGCGCTGCAGGTGTTTCTGGATCACAATGTGGACGCCATCGTGGTGGTTGGCGGCCTGATCTCCGAATCCCGCCTGCAAGACCTCGCTGCGCGGATGCCCCTGGTATTGGTCGGACGCGCGGGCGTCAATGTACAAGCGCCCACCATCAACCTCAATCAACGGGGCGGAGCCTACCAGGCCACCCGTCACCTGATTGAACTGGGCCACCGGCAAATCGTTCATATCAGCGGCCCCACCTCTCAGGAAGACGCCGTAGCGCGGCGCATGGGGTACCTCGACGCCATGCGCGACCACGGCCTCGACGTGCGCCCCGAGTGGCTCTGTGAGGGTGACTTTCTGGAAACCAGCGCTTTCCGCGCCACCATGCAACTGATTGAAAACAGTACCCCTTTTACAGCCATTTTTGCTGGAAACGACCAGATGGCGCTCGGTGTCAATCTGGCGCTGCACCGCAAGGGCTTGCGTGTTCCTGACGACGTGTCTCTGGTGGGATTTGACGACCTGCCGGTCAGTGCCTACGTCGTGCCGCCCCTGACCACCATTCGCCAACCGGCGCAGGAAGTGGGCGAACTGGCAGCCCACGCTGCGGTTCGCCTGATGGGCGGAGAGGCAGCCCAGTTGGCGCCGCTGGACCTCAAACTGCTCGTCCGCGAGAGCACGCGCGCTGTGCGCCGCTAGGCGGCGAAGCGAACCTTTAAGTTCAGTGCTGGGTGAGGCTTTGCCCCGCTACAGTGCCCTCATGATTGCTCGTGATTTTGGCAGCACCGGCCTTCGCGTCAGCGCCCTCGGCTTCGGGGCGGGGCACATCGGCAGTCCGGATCTGGGAAAAGACGATGCAGGTCGGCTGCTGCACCACGCGCTGGATCTGGGCATCACTCTCATCGATACAGCCCGCGGCTACGGCCTGTCTGAAGAACGGATCGGACGGCACCTAAAAGCGCGGCGCGGCGAGTTCGTGCTGTCGAGTAAAGGTGGCTACGGCGTAGATGGCGTGCCCGATTGGACGCCCGAAAACATTCGGCTGGGCATCGAACGCGCGCTGCGAACCCTGCAAACCGACGTGATCGATATTTTTCACCTGCATTCCTGCCCGCTGGAAACCCTGCGGCAAGAGGAG
Source organism: Deinococcus sp. QL22 (assembly GCF_023370075.1). Lineage (NCBI taxonomy): Bacteria > Thermotogati > Deinococcota > Deinococci > Deinococcales > Deinococcaceae > Deinococcus > Deinococcus sp. QL22. The sequence continues at coordinate 367,624 of NZ_CP097153.1, read as the reverse complement.
TTGCTTGGCGCTCTGGACGCCGCCCGCCAGCGCGGTGAGATTCGGGTGGCGGCCTACAGCGGCGAGAATGACGCGCTGGCGTGGGCTGCCCAATCCCCTCACTTCGGGAGCCTACAAACCAGCGTGAATGTGGTGGATCAGTGGAGCCTGCGCCAGGTGCTGCCGGATGCCGCCGTACGCGGGCTGGGAATTATTGCCAAGCGCCCCGTCGCCAACGCCGCGTGGCGTTTTGCAGAGCGTCCGACAGGCCAGTATGAGCAAGCCTACTGGGATCGCTTGCAACAGGGCGGCCTGACCCCCGGCGACCTTGACTGGGATGAGTTCGCGCTCCGCTTCAGCACCTTTGCCCCCGGCGTGCAGAGCGTCATCGTGGGCACAGCCAAGCTGGAACGCCTGACGCACAACGCTGCGATTGTGGCGCGTGGCCCGCTGCCGGAATCCGAGATTCAACGTGTGATGACCGCATTCGGGCCGTATGTAAGCCAGTGGCAGGGAGAAGTTTAGGCAACACCGCTGAAGCTCAAGCTAGAGAGTAGAGATACAGATTTCCGCTACAAAGTCAATATCTTGTATCACTTGACTGAACCCAGCACCACCTGTAGACTTCGGCGCATTGGCGAAGGCCGCTAACTGCTCTCTGGTCAAAGCAAAACTGACTCTGTAGGGTCAGATTCTCAGCCCATGCCCTATTGATCCCACTCGACTACCTCCTGCAAGAGGTAGACCCCGCCCTACTGCCATCCGGAGAACCCACCCTTGCCCGCCGATCCGTCTTTTCTTCTTCCTCCGGCTCCAGTCCAGATTCTGTACGAGTCCATGACGGGCAATGTGCGCCGCTTCGCTGCGGGCGTGCAGGCGTTGGCAGAGGGCGCAGCGGGCAAACATTTTGAGGTGCTGGATTTACGCAAAGCCGTTCCCAGCGGCGACTTCTTACTGATGACCTACACCTTTGGTTCCGGCGGCGTGCCGGACACGACGGCCCGCTTTCTGGCCGATCATGCGGTAGGCCTGCGCGGAGTCGTAGCAAGCGGCAGTTTTCATTGGGGCACAAACTTTGGGCGGGCGGGCGACCTGATTTCGGGACGGTACGGCGTGCCGTTGGTGGCACGGATCAATAAGGCCGGCACCGCGTCAGACCGTCAGACGGTAGCCGCGTGGCTGGCCGAATACTGCATGAACGTACAGGCCCGGCCCACTGGCCTTTCAAAACCAAGGAGCGCGTATGGAACGTTGGATTGAACTGAACAACAAGATTTTGGCGGGCACAGTCGTCGACACGCGCTTCGACACCGACGCCCTGCAAGCCTACTTTCAGGAAAAGGTCAATCCGAATACGGTCTTTTTTCACGACCTGGCCGAGAAAATTCGCTATCTGACCGAGCATGGCGTATGGGACGCTTCCGTATTTGTCCGTTATACGCCCGACGAGGTGAAGGCCGTGTTCGAGCGGGCGTATGGCTACCGCTTCCGCTTCAAGGCGTTCATGGGCGCGTTTAAGTTTTACTCCGAATACGCCACCATGACGCCTGACCGCACGCGCTGGCTGGAACGCTACGAAGACCGCCTGAGCATGACGGCGCTGTCCCGTTCCGAAACCGTGGAAGAGGCGCTGGAACTCGTTCACCACCTGATTACCCAGACCTTCACGCCCGCCACGCCCACGCTGATGAACTCCGGCAAGGCCAACACAGGCCGCCTCGTGAGCTGCTTCCTGCTTCAAGACTGCACCGACAATCTGGACTCCATCACCAAAACCCTGAGCTTTGTGGCCGAGCTGAGCAAAGGCGGCGGCGGTATCGGCGTAGAAGTGAGCAACCTGCGGGCGCGGGGCGAGTCGCTGCGGGGCATTCAGAACGTGACCAAAGGCGTGATGGGTGTGGCGAAAATGCTGGACAACATGCTGCGCTACGCCGATCAGGCGGGGCAGCGGCCGGGCGCGGGGGCCATCTACCTGAGCGTCATGCACGCCGATTTTCAGGACACCCTGAATGCCAAAAAGATCGCCTCCGATGAGGACGCCCGCCTGAAAACCCTGTCGGTGGGGGCCACCATCCCCGATATTTTCATGGAAAAAGTGCGGGCAGGCGAGGATATTTTCCAGTTCTACCCCCACTCGCTGCATCAGGAAACCGGGCGCGAGTTTACGTCGATTGACTGGAGCAGCGAGTATCAAACCTTGGCCGACAACCCCCGCATCCGCAAAAAGCGCGTGTCGGCGCGGCGTATTCTGGAAGACATCGCCGTCACTCAGGGTGAAAGTGGCTACCCCTACCTGCTGTTTGAGGGCAACGCCAACCGCGCCAACCCGATTCCCAACGTCGGCTCTATCAAAATGAGCAACCTGTGCAGCGAGATTTTGCAGCCCACCCTGCCCAGCTATTTCCACGCCTACGGACAGGAAAGCAAAGACCGCATCGGGCTGGACGTGTCGTGCAATCTGGCGTCACTAGTGATTGAGCAGACGATGCAGAGCCGCGACTTGGGCCGCGTGGTGGGCGCTGCCGTGCGGATGCTGGACAACGTGGCCCGCTCCACCGCCATTCATGAAGTGCCTGCCGTGAAGCGGGCCAACGACGAGATGCGCTCGATTGGGCTGGGGGCGATGGGCCTGCATTCCTTTCTCGCCAAGCACGAACTGATCTACGGCTCGCCTGAGGCGCTGGAATTTGTGGATGTGTTTTTTGCTGCCGTGCATTACCACGCCCGCCGCGCCAGCATGGAACTCGCCCGCGATACTGGGTTCGTGTTCCGGGGCTTTACGGGCAGCCGCTATCAGTCGGGCGAACATTTTGCCCAGTACCTGGAGCGCGATTTCGTGCCGTACACCGCCGACATCGCCGCCTTGTTCGAGGGCCACGCCCTGCCCACCCGCGCCGATTGGCAACAGTTGGTGGCCGATATTCAGGCGCACGGCCTCGCGCATTCCTTCGTGATGGCGGTGGCTCCTACAGGCAGCATCAGCTACGTGTCGCACGCATCGGCCTCCATCATGCCGATCACCGAAAAGGTGGAAACGCGCACCAGCAACAAGGCCCGCACGATCTACCCGATGCCGCACCTCAGCGCCGACACCGAATGGTTTTACGAAGAAGCCTACGACATGGATCAGCGCCGGGTGCTGGACACGGTGGCAATGGCCCAGAAGCACGTGGATCAGGGGATTTCCTGCACCCTGTTCGTGCCCAGCAGCGCCTCCACGCGCACCCTGCAGGCCTACTACATCGCGGCCTATCTGCGCGGCGTGAAAACGCTGTACTACACACGAATGCGCAAAGCCAGCATCGACGAATGCCTGAGCTGCGCGATTTAGAGCATTTGGGAGCATGGAAGCGTCAGAAAAAAGACCTCTGACGCTTCCATTTCTCCCAAATGCTCCCTTAAATTCACTCACTCCGTTCGGTCAAAAGCAAACAACTCTTTTGACAAATGCGCTGATCCTGACCTTCCAAAGGAGTCCCCATGCCCACCACCACGCACCGCACACCGTTTAGCGCCACCAACTGGAGCGAGCCGGAAGACAGCTTTTCCACCACGTTTTACGAAAAATACACCTCTCAGTTGTGGTTCCCCGAAGAAATTCCACTCAGCAACGACGCGCTGGTGTGGAAGGCTTTGGGCGACGAGGAACGCTGGACGTATATGCACGCTTCGGCAGGGTTGAATGCGCTCGACACCTTGCAGGGCGAGGTCGGGATGCCCACACTCAGGCACCTGACTGACGGTCATATTCGAAAAGCGGTGTTGCAATTTCAGGGCATGATGGAAGATATACACGCCCGGTCATATAGTTTGATGAACAAGACGTTCCTGACCAGCAACGAGGAACGCGGCATTTTCGAGTGGGTTCGCACCCAGCCACACCTGCAATTCAAAATCGGCTTCGTGCAGGACGTGTTCAACGATCCAGATGTATCCAATCTGGGCCTCTGGAAAAAGATGGTTGTGTCGTGCATGTTGGAAACGGCGCTGTTTTATTCCGGGTTCTTCTATCCGCTGTACTTGGCCGGGCAGGGCCGCATGGTGGCTGCAGGCGAGATTTTTAACCTGATTATTCTGGATGAGGCGGTACACGGCGTGTACGTGGCGATGCTGGCACAGGAAAAATTCGAGGCGATGGACGAGGCCGAGCAAGCGTATGCCCGCGCCTGGTACAGCCACACGCTGCACACGCTGTACCGCAACGAGATCGCCTACAGCGAGGTCTTGTACGCGGGCGTGGGCTTAGTCGCCGATGTCAAGCGGTTTATTCGCTTTAACTTCAACGTGCTGGCCGACAACCTGAACCTGGAGCGGCCCTTCGACGATGAAGAAATTAATCCCATTGTTCGGAACGGAATTCGCACCAACGGCACCACGCACGACTTTTTTAGCGCCAAGGGCAACAGCTACAGCAAAATCAGCATAGAGCCGCTGGCCGAAGCCGACGTGGAAGCCCTCTGGTCGGGCGGATTCCCGGTGATGGCGGGGGTCGCCAATGACTGAACTTGCCACAGAAAACCGCCCGTTTGTCATGCTGACCCAGAACGATTGCCCCCAGTGCGAGCGCCTGAAGCTGATGCTGGACAAACCCCTGCGCGGGCAATTTGGCCCCCAGATTCGGGCCATTCACCGACAGGAGCAGGCCGAGGAGTTCAGTGCCCTGGTAGAGCAGTACGGCATTCAGACTACGCCTGCGCTGCTGCATCTGCCCAGTGGCCGGGTGCTGCTGAATACAGGCGGGTTGGGCGAGGTCAAAGCGTTTCTAACGCAGGGCTGAGCCATGGGGACTTTGCCAAGAAAAGAAGGGCGGCCAGAGCATCTTAACTCTGGCCGCCTCTCCCTACCTATCTTCTCAGGGCAGTGCCGATCCCGGCAGACTCGCGCCCTCGCCCCGCTTGGCCCGCAGCTCGCGTTCCTTGAGGGCTTCGGCGGCGTAGAAGCTGCCCACCACGGCCAGCATTGCGGCCACTTGCAGCACCACGCCTTCCCAGGTGGCGTGCAGACCGAGCCACAGACCCGCCGCACCCGGCAACTCGAAGGGGAGCGGATGCACGGGCAGCCAGCCCACCAGTTGCAGCGTATGCACGGTGTTGCCTACCATCACGCCCAGCACGGCGCAGATCAGCAGGCCCGTCCACACCAGCAGCTTTTTCATGGGCAGTTTGGCCTGCAACCGGAACACCAAGACGCCCACGCCGATGACCGCAGCCAACCCCAGCGCCGTGCCGCCCAGCACGGCCCCCGCGCCTGCCTGAAGCACCAGCGACTGCAAAAATAGCACCGTTTCAAAGCCTTCGCGGTAAATGCTGGTAAAGCCCAGCACGGCCAGACCCCACCACTGCGCCTGCATGGCCCGCCCGCCGCCATGCGTCAGCTCATGCTTGTGCTTCTGGAAACCGGCCATCCGGTCTGTCCAGTACACCTGATGAAAAAACCAGTTCATGATCAGCAGCAACACGCCGATGGCAATCAGGCTAACCACGGCTTCCAGTTTTTCGCCGTAGCGGCCCAACAGGCTGAGGGCTTGCTGCATCACGAACCAGGTCGCGGCGGTGGCCACAAACGCCGCTGCCGCGCCCACCCACATCGGGCGGCGCAGATGAATTACCTCGGCGCGGCGCAGCGATCCCATCAGGGCGGCCAGGATCAGCACAGCTTCCAACCCTTCGCGGAACACGATGATTCCGGCGTTGGTGGCGACTGCGGCGGGGGCGACTTCGGTGCCCAGAATGCGGGCCACATCGGCCAGCACGCCTTGCAGTGCGGCACGCGTGGTCTTAAATTCGCTCTCTGAGGCTTTGGCCCGGATCAGGGCGGCCAGCCCCGCAGGCTTCTGGGCATTCCACAGCAGGCCTTCCAACTGGGTTTTCAGATCAGGGTTGAACACGGCGATTCGGGCTTCGGTGCCGCTTTCCAGCAGGGCGTAGGCGTCCAGCCGGGCCGTTTCGGCACTCTGCCAATCTCCGGCAGCGGCAGCGGCCACCACGGCATCCAACTGGGTCCGCACCACGTCCAGATCGGCTCCCGCCTCCTGCTTTTGCCAGTCGGCGGGCAGGGCGGCGCGGGTGTCGGCCAGCAGGGCGTCTACGCGGCGGCTCAGGTCGGCGGGCGGCAACACAGCGGCCTTCATGGTCTGCGGCGTCAGGGCAGCGGTCAGAGACGCGAATCCGGCACTCAGGCGGCGGGCGGTAGTTTGGTCGGACAGCAGCGGCGCTATATCGGCCAACGCAGCGGTAGACCCGGCCAGAAAGGTGCGGGCCTCGTTGACTTCCACTTCCTGCGCCACCACAGCCTGCCTCCCGTCCAGCTTCACGCCGCGCCCATATTCCACCGGAACCAGAGCCAGAAAGCGCGTGACCTGAGACGCCCGCGCCCGCACCTCTCGGTCACTGAGGGGCGCGGCGCGGAAGCCTTCCAGAGCGGCCTGAACACGGCTCAGCGAGGCAGGCAAGGCCGCCAGTTCAGCGGTGAGAGCCAGAGCTTGGGCCTCAGACCGTTGCGCGGCGTAGGCGGGGCGCAACAGCTGGAAATAGCCCTGTGCCAAAGCCTGCTGTTCGGCAGCCAGCGTGCGAAATCCCCTTTCCTGTGAGGCTACCAGGTCGCGCAAGGCGTCGTTGAAGCGGGCCTGATAGCCGTCCAGCACATCAGCCCGTACCGCATTCAGTGCTGCCTCCGGGTGGATCTGTCCGGCGGCCAAGGCTTCTAGGGCGTCCGTCGCGTCGGCAGTGAGGCGGGTCAGGGGGCTGACCACCCGGAACTCACGCACCGCCAGCCACTCGCGGGCAGCGTCGGCGTTTCCAGCCTTCACATTCGCGTCTAGCGCAGTGTTGGCGGCGCGCAGGAGGGCCGTCCATGCCCCGGCGCGGGCCTGTGCCAACGCGGGTTCATTTCCGGCGGTGGCGGCCTGTGCGGCGGCGTTCAGCGCGGCTTCTACCTTGCGGGTGGCGGCGGCATCGGCAAGCCGCAGAGGCACCGCGATGGTGGCAAAGCTCTGCAGGGCTTCCCCCACCAAGCGGGCCGCTTCCACGCGGTCAAAACTGACTTCCAGCCCCGCATCGGCTAAGCGTGCCCGCACCGTTTCGGCGGGGGTGGCCAAGTCAGTGGCGTGGGCGGAACCCAGCAGGGCCACCCCGATCACCCAGCCTTTCACTGCAGTCCCCCGTTCACTGCGCCTTGACGCCCAGCAACGCCGCCGCCTGCGTGATGCGCCCGGTAATGACGGTGGCGCGGTTCTGGGCTTCGCGCTGGAGGGCTTCGGCCTGTTCGGGACTGTAGCGGCGCGTCTGCTCGCGGCTCACCAGTTTGCCCACAAAGCTCGCCAATTCATTCAGACCCGCCGTAATCTGGCCGTCCAGTCCGGCATTTTTGCCCTTCACATCGGCGCTCAGGCCCGCGTACATGGCCTGCCACGAACTCACGTTGCCCCGCAGGTCAGCCATGCGCGAGATCACCACAAAATCTTTGCGGGTGCTGGCCTGCCCCAGCACAAAGGGGCTGGATTTCCAGTCTTCAAAAAAGACCGGGCCGACGGTGGGCACGTTGCCGACCAAGGCACCGAACACGTCTTCACGGGTGGGCCGCCAAGCTTTGGCCGCCGCCTGAAGCCGCAGCGTTTGCGCGTGCAGTTCTGCCGCTGCCGCCTTCAGCACGTTCGCGTCGGGCAACTGGTCGCCGAAATCCATCTTCCCGTTGCCGTTCATATCAAAGGAAACGCCGCTGCCAAACGCCTTGACTGTGCCCCAGAGCGTGCCCTCGTTGACGCCAAACAGGTTGCCGGGTTTGGGCAAGGTTATGCCGTTGGGCAGCTTCAGATCGAAGGGAACCACGTCCTCTCCGCCTTCCGTACCGCTGGTTCCGGCATCCAGAATCACGTCGAACTGGCTCAGTTGCTCCACGCCCGCCACGATGCCCTCGATGTCCTCGTAGGCGGGACTGGCGGCGCTCCAACCTGCACGGGCCTGCTGCACGGCGGCGCGGGTGGCCGGGTTCTTGGCGAGGACGCGGTACTCGAACTTGGCCCTTTTTGCCAGTGCGTAATAAGCGTCGGCGGCCTTGGTCAGCGCCTGCGTACCCACCACCTGCCGGGCCAGCTTCCCGCCCAGATAGGTTTTCACGCCGTCCAGCGTGGCAGCCTGTGCAGAACTGTACAGGGCGAGAGTCAGGAGACCAATCGTGCGTTTCATGTTCTGATAGTGAACTAATCCGACCGATCAAGTCAAGTTTAGAAATAAAAAAGCAGCGCCCAAACTTTCCGTATTGGACGCTGCTGGAAGTGAGCCAAGCGTTGGCACTGGCTCACCAGAAAATGAGTTTAGCCTTTGAGTGCGGAGGCCAACTGGTGCAGGCCGTCCTGGTCGGCGGCGGGCGCGGCGGAGGCGAGCTTTTCGGTTTCGCTGCCGAGGCCGGGCAGCAGGGCCGCTGCGCCGGGCAGGTCGCCGCCTTCAAGGCAGGCCTTCAGCTGGGCGAGGTGGCTGACCAGCGTTTCCGCGCCGGGTACGCCGTCCAGCGTCTTGTGCCATGAGGTGACATTGCTGGCCGCCGTGCTGGCGTCAATGCCCGTGAGTCCGCCCTGAAGTGCCTGAAGAGTCTGCTGAAGTTGCTCGTTCATAGTCGTTCCTCCTGTCCAGATCTTTGTGCCCCGTTATCTGACTCTGGAAGCTGGACTGAATATGTAGGGCTTCACGCATAAACAGAGGACGCCTAATGCCAACTAAAGTCACAAATAATACAAAGACGCCAGGCTGATTGATATTACGTGAGAGCGTGCGTACTGATACTGACCTGTCCATGACAAACGACGCCGCACAATTGGAACAGCGGTTGGTGCAAGTGTTTAACATGGTTCATAGCAGCCCAGAGACAGATGTTGTATTGAAGAAGCGCCTTTCTGTGACCTTCCTGTTTCTGCCGTTAGACGTGGCAGTGCGGGTGGACGGCAGCAACGGGCAAGCGGCAAGCATCACCAGTGGCAACGAGGCCAAGACCGCACCCAGTGACCTGACCTTTCAAATCGCTGGCGACATCGCCCACGCCTTCTGGCAGGGAGAAGTGAACCCGGTGCAGGCGATGATGGCGGGCCAACTCAGCATTCAGGGGTCATTGGTGCAAGCACTCGCCCTGTCGCCCAGCCTGAAAGTGATGCAGGAAGCCTACCGGGGATTGGTGCAGCAGGGCTGAGCACAGGACGAGCACAGCATTAGCGTTCCAGCCGCAGATGCACAGCAAAGGGCGCAAACGGCGTGCCCAGCAGTTCTCCAGTGCGGGGGTCGAAGGCGTGGGCCTCGCCGTCCAGTTCTACGCGCCAGTTGCGCTCGCCACGCCGCTTGACTTGGGCGGGGCGCAGACGGGCAAAGTGTTCTCCAAACACCACTGTGCATACCTGTTCGGCTGTCAGGGGCTGCATGAGTGGAATGGCCAACCGCGCCCGCGTCGCAGCCCGTTCTACCTGTGCCAGCCGCATCACATCCAGATACACGCTGCGGCTCTGCACATCCCGCAGCAGCGCCAACGACGCCCCCGCCCACTCTGACAACGCGGGACGGGCATCCTGGCGCAGTACCTCCAGGCGGGCCGCCAGCACCGCCACCGGTAGGTTGGCCTGCCCGCTGTACAGCGGGTAGGGGCGCAGGTCTTCCAGCGTGGCGGGCCTATGCACGGCACGCACGCGCAGGGCATGTTCGGTCAGGGCAGCGGAACTGGGCGGCACAGCAGGAAGCGGCCTAGTAACAGGGAGGCGGTACGGCTTGGGCGGCAGCACCAATGCGGAGGGCAGGGGAGGAGCCAGAGGGGGAAAAGAGAAGATAGGCGGCGGCGCGGGCTGAGGCTGAGGCGAGGTGGACGGCCCACTTTCCGGCTGCCATCCCTCCGGCGCTTCCAGCCGCCAGCCGCTCTCCCACGCGCCCGGCCCATACGCCAGCCGGAGTTCACGTTTGCTGCGGGTCAGGGCCACAAACAGCACGCAGCGTTCTTCTTCGGGGTCGCCGTAGGGCATGGGCATCTGTTCGGGGTACAGCAGCGTGACCCGCTCCCATTCCAGCCCTTTGGCCCGGTGAACGGTGGACAGCAGCACGTCGGCATCTTCGCGGTACAGGCCGCGCAACACGCCCGAAACGCTGCTCAGGGTGGCCTTCCCGCCTGCTGAGGCCGCCGCACGCAGGGCCAGAAGCCGCAGACAGGAGCAGAGGTCGTTCAGCTCACCGAGGGCTTTCTTGGCTGCCCGGTCACCCTCGCCGGCGCGGTATTGCAGCGGCCTCGCACGGCGCTCATACAGGGCAGCTACGCGGTCTGGCACGGCTTCCTCGTCGGCGGGCACAGCAAAGGCTTCCTGGGCCGCCGTTTCCAGCCGGGTCGCCAAGTCGCGGCCCCGAATATTCACACTGATGTGGCGGGTCATCAGCAAGAGCGCCAGCCGCAACAGCGGGGCATTCAGGCGGCACAGCACCACGTCGCCGCGCCCATAGTGGGCCGCGTCTGCCGCCACATGTTCCACCGTGCCTGCCTGAGCTGCCCCCGAAGGCTGAATGAATTCGCTGGCAGTGCGGGCCAGTGCCACATGCGTTACGGGGCAGCGGAACGACACGCTGAGCGGCAACTCCTGTGCGCTCAGCCGCTCGGCCAGGCGCCACAGCCCACGCGGATCGGCCCCGGCGTAGGTGTAGATCGCCTGTTCCGGGTCGCCCACTGCGATGAACCGGCCTGTGGGGAGGGCTTCTTGAGCTTCCCCTGATTCCAGCCCCAGCAGATGCGTCACAAAGCGTTGACGCAGCGGCGTCAAATCCTGCGCTTCGTCTACCAGTGCAGCGCCCAGCGTTCCCCGGCCCAGACCCAATTCCAGCGGCAGCCACAAAAAGTCGGTGAAGTCGGGCAAGCCGCCCGCGTGCCAGTCCTGAATGCTGTGATACCGGAAAGCCCGCAAGACCCGCCGGAGGCCCGCCACGCCGTCGTTTTCGGGCCACTCAGCGTCCGCCGCCAGCGCCACCAGATCATCATCGTGAGAATCTTCGTTCAGCACGTATTCGCGGGCCAGATCCCACATGCGGGCCGCCCCGCGCAGTTGCCGCCGCGACACGGGTTCCGAGCTATACACCAATTCTGCCAGCCGCAAACTCCGGTCATTGTCAAGCGCCATCTGCGGCCCGCGCACCCCGCACAGCACCCGCCGACCGTAAGCGTGCAGCGTACTGGCCCGAATGCCCGGCGGCAGGCGCGGCCCCACCGCTTCTACGGAATGCTTGTTGTAGGCAAAATAGACGCCCTTCACGTCAGAACCCCCACTTTCAGAACCCAGGTGCCAGGCGGCTTCTGTCAGCGTGGTGGTTTTGCCGCTTCCGGCGGTGGCCCGCAGCACCAGATGCCGCCCACTGGCCCGCACCGCCTCTACAAACTCGCGCTGCTGCAGCGTGAACTGGGCTGGAATGGGCCGGGGCTTGGCGCTTGTGGTACGCAGAGTTTCTCCCTGCCGGGTCACGTAGGTCATGGGCGCTCCGGGGGGCGAGTGGGGAAGGACAGAGCGGCGGCGCAGAGGTTGGTAGGCAGGAAGGGAAGCAAGGCGAGCCTACCTTAGAGCATCTGTCAAAAAGATGGCGGGGCGGGTTTCAGATGAGCTTCAGATGGGGACTGTCTTTACGCGCCAGTTCGGGCAGGTCATGTCCTAAACTTTGGGCGGGCCAACGGGTAGACCACTGGTTGTGACCCGCTCCACCATCAAGTTTGCGCCTCTCTATCCACTTTCTCTGATACAAGGAGCGTCATGGGTATTTCACTTCAAAAGGGCGGCAACATTTCGCTGAGCAAAGAAGCTCCCAACCTGCAACGCATTCACGTCGGGCTGGGCTGGGATCCCCGCTCCACCGACGGCCAACAGTTTGACCTTGACGCCTCGGCCTTCCTGCTGACCGCCGCAGGCCGGGTGCGCGGCGACCACGATTTCATCTTTTACAACCAACTGTCCAGCATCGAGGGCAGCGTCAAGCACGCCGGAGACAACCGTGACGGGCAGGGCGACGGCGACGACGAAAGCATGAAGATCAACCTGACGCTCGTGCCTGCCGACATTCAGAAAATTGCCATCACGGTGACCATCGATCAGGCCGACGTGCGCCACCAAAGCTTCGGGCAAGTGGGCGGCGCGTTTATCCGGATTGCCAATGAAGACACCGGGCAGGAACTGACCCGCTTCGATCTCGGAGAAGACTTTTCCACCGAAACCGCCGTCATTTTCGGCGAAATCTACCGCCATAACAACGAATGGAAATTCCGCGCCGTGGGGCAGGGCTACGCGGGCGGATTGGCTCCGGTGGCCCGCAATTACGGCGTAAACATTTAACCGCCCTGGCCTGTCCTCTACCCGGTCAGGTCGCGTCGGGTGGGTGTTTTGTGTCACTTGGTGTTGGGGCGGGAGTGCCTGCCTCAGTAACCAATCCCAGTGACCAAACGTGCGCCACACGTCCCATGACCCGCCAATTTAGGGCATAGTTTTCTGGTTGCACCGGGCGCTCTTTGCCCCGCACGGCAGGCGCAGGACTTGAAAGGGTTGTCTGATCCGCGCCTGCCCGCCCATTTGGTCACAAAGATGGGGGCATCTTTGCTGGCACCCGCCCTTCTTTTCGCCCCCCTTCCCAGAGGTAGACAGTGATTCAAAGAGAGTTTGGTTTTGCATTCGGCGTTACAGCCATCGCGCTGATTTTGGCTACATGGTACGGCTTCAGCAACGGCGGTATCGCTGTGGCCCTCAATTTCCTCCTGATCGCCGTCGTGCTCGGTGTCATGGAAGTCAGCCTGAGCTTCGATAACGCGGTGGTCAATGCGTCGGTGCTGAAAAACATGTCGGCCAAATGGCAACAGCGTTTTCTGGTCTGGGGCATTCTGATTGCTGTGGTCGGCATGCGGATGATCTTCCCGATTGCGATTGTGGCGATCACGGCAGGCCTCAGCTTCGGCGAAGTGACCAGCCTTGCCTTCAACGATTCGGCCCGCTACGCCGAATATCTGGAAGAGTCCGAAGTGGCGATCAGCGCGTTCGGCGGCGTCTTTTTGCTGATGGTGGCTCTGAATTACCTGATGGATCCCAACAAGGACGAGCACTGGCTGGCGGGCTTCGAACGCCGTCTTGCGGGCATTGGCAAGCTGGACACCGTGCAGGCCATCATTGCGGGCGGGGCACTGCTCCTGATCACCAATCTGTCGGTGGCTCCCGCCGAGCAACTGACCGCGCTCAGTGCCGGAATGATTGGTCTGCTGCTGTACCTGGCCATGAACGCCCTCGGCAACCTCTTTGACGCCGACAACATGGCCGCCAAAGCGGGCGCGGCAGGCTTCGCAGCGTTCATGTACCTCGAAGTTTTGGACGCCAGCTTTTCGCTTGACGGCGTGATCGGCGCATTTGCCATCACCAAAGAAGTCGTGATCATCTCGGCAGGCCTCGCTATCGGCGCGGTCTTCGTGCGCTCGCTGACGCTGTATCTGGTGCATCAGGGCACCCTGACGCAGTACCGCTACCTCGAACACGGGGCGCATTACGGCATTTTGGCGCTGGCCGTCATCATGCTGCTGCACATGAACCGCAACATCCACATCCCCGAACTGCTGACCGGACTCATCGGCGTGGGTTTCATCGTCTTGTCGATCTGGTCGAGTATCCGGGCCAACCGCAAGGAAGCGATGGATGGGTCAACTAAGGCGTAGCCGCCGAATTAAACACGAGCAAGGGAAGGGCCAGAGAGCAACATATCTCTGGCCCTTTCCTTCTATGTAGGGTCTATTTGCGAGAAGACCGCCACAGCCCCCAACCCGCCAAGCCTGTGCCCACCAGAACAGCGCCACGCAGCAGGCCCGTTTGTGCAACTCTGGTATAGACGCTGATTTCCTTCACGTGGCCGGGGTAATCGCCGCGCTCCGCCAATCGCTCCGACGGATACTCAAGAGCGTTGGCAGCGCGGGGCAAAGGCGGTTTCTCGCTCTTGGTGCGCGGAATGACAAAACCGCGCATCGCCCGGTCGGTGGCTCCGGGTGCAAGTTGCCCAAATGCAGCGATACCTTTGCCGCCGCCCCCCACAAACACGTCACGAACAGGATGCTCGGCGGCATGCAGGATGGCGCGGGCCACCGTTTCCGGAGCGTATACAGGCGGCACATGTTGCGGCTCGGCGTCCAGATAGTTACGGGCATTCAATGGAAACGGCGTATCGATGGGGCCAGGTTTGATCAGCGTCACCGAAAGAGGTGCGCCTTCGGCTTCCAGTTCCATCCGCAGGGCGTCGGTAAACCCTTTGAGGGCGTGTTTGCTGGCGCTGTACATGCCCTGCAGCGGAATGGCCCGCTCGGAGACGGTGCTGCCCACATTGATGAGTGCCCCACCTTTAGCTTTAAGTTCGGCGACTGCAGCCAGTGAACCGTATACCTGTCCCCAAAAATTGATCTCGAAGAGGCGTCGCATGTCGTCTACGGAGACTTCTTCCAGCTTGCCGTACATGCCCACGCCCGCATTGTTGACCCAGGTATCGAAGCCTCCAAACGCCTGCCGCGCGGCTTCCACAATGAGCTGGATATCTTCTTCCCGGCTCACGTCGGCTCCCACAGGTACAGCTTGCCCGCCCGCCTGCACGATCTCGTCGGCCAATTGATTCAGCGCCCCTTCACTGCGGGCCGCTAACACCAACCGCACACCTTTTTTTGCAGCCATCCGCGCTGTGCTGAGGCCAATGCCACTCGACGCCCCCGTAATGACCATCACCTGCTGATTAAGTTTTTTGAGTGTCTTAGACATATTTTCCCCTCTGCACTTGATCTGACCTAGAGGGTGCGGCTGTCAAGCGGTTTGGATGCCAGTTCACCCCACCTTCTAAAGATTTGAGGGACAAAAAACCAATTCTTGTTGAATGCAGTGACCTATAAGGCTTCATTCTGCTCAAGAAAACGCCCATGTTTTGAACAAGTTGATGGGCGAAATGCCAGGGTATTTGCTTCGCTTATAGCAGAATATTTATCATAAATTAGTTGATGACATTTTATTCATCCCAATGGATGGTTCGGTGCGCCTTTAGCTCACTATCGCTAACTTTGAGTCGCCTCTATCGCTAACTTTGAGTCAAAACACAAAAAACCTCGTACTGAACGTTAGCTACCGACTATCGCTAACTTTGAGTCAAAAGGGTCATTTTGGGCCAAAAAGGCACGCTAACTTTGAGTCAAAGTCGGAAAACTACCATCGCTAACTTTGAGTCTTTTGGGCCAAAAAGGCACGCTAACTTTGAGTCATGCTATCGCTAACTTTGAGTCAAAGTATCGCTAACTTTGAGTCAAAAAGGGGGGTAAAGCACGCTACCTTTGAGTCAAAAAGCCGAAAAAACCCTTACCCACACGCAAAACTGCCCCCCGCTTGATGATGCATTCATATGTTTTAAAAGCTTTTAAAAATACCTATAATCATCAATCATGACGCAGGGCAACGAACACCTCATCAACGAGCTGACCCTCGCCCGCTCCGGCGTCTTCAGCATTTTGAACCGTGATATCGGGGACGATCAAAGCTGGGAAACGACCTTCAACATTGGGGATCGGCACTTTTACGTCGAGGGCGTGGCTTCGCGTGGACGGCCACATGGAGTCGACCCAGACGTGCTTTTGGCGCTGCAAACCCTATTTTTTGAAGCAGGTTGCCCTGAAGACGACACGGTGGTGTGTACGGCTTACCGCCTGCTGCAACTTACGCCACTGGGGACACGTGGCAACGCTTATGTGCGCCTCAGAGAGAGTTTGTTGCGCTTGGAAGGCGTGAGTTGGCTGACCCGCGTCTCCCGCCAGCAGGGCGGCAAATTCAGGGGTATGACCGAAACCAACCGCCTGATCGACCGAATTTCCGTTCACGACGTCAGCCTGAGTGCCAGCGGTGCAGGCGGCGCGATTGTGGGCAGTGCCCCACTGCGGGTCACGTTTTCGCGTCATTTCGCCCAATCGATCCGTGAGGGCTTTTATCAAATTCTGGATGCTGAGCTGCTCAGCGACCTGAAGCAGCCCACCGCCCGCAGCCTGTACCGCGTGTTGCAGGCCCACCGAGTCGGTGACGACGGCTCGTTGGCCCGTGAACTTCCTGTGATCATCGCGGCGTGGCGGGAAGCAACGGGCCTGAGTGGCCAGCGCACCAACAACGTCCGGCGCACCCTGGACGGCGCACATGCCCACCTGATCGCTGCCAAGTACCTCCGTAACGTGTCTTATGACGGCTCGGGCGACAGCCAGCGCATCACCTACGCCTTCGAGGGCGAAGTCGATCCAGAATTGGTGGAACTGTTGACGGCCCTCAAAGTCAGCCGCCCAGTGGCCGAAGCATTGGTGGCCGATCATCCCGAACGCATTCGCACCGCGGTGCTGGCCGTCAAGCAGCGTCTGGAAACTGGTTACAAACCCCGCTCTGTGGCAGCCACCTTGGTCGATGCCGTCCGCCATCCCGAAAAATACGATGTGTTGCCCAAACAGGCTCAAGGGCCGTCTGGGAAGGCAGGAACAGCCCAAACCAAGCGTGAGGAACAGCCGGTCTTGCTGCCGCTCAGCCGTGAGGAGTCGTTGGGCATGGTGCGCTCCATGTTGCGCGTGAAATTGGGCCGCCCACCCCATGCTGAAACCCTCACAGCGCTGGAAACCCTCGACGCTACCGCCGTGGAACGCTTGGCTGCTGCGGTCAGGGGCAAGGGAGATCTGGTGGATTTGGTGCAGGCATTGACGGGCCTGTCGGCCTGATTGATATTTGTTCTGGAGACTTTCTTCTCCGAGCGACGAGAATGCCGCTCAGAGGTATTGACTTAGCCCGGAGTGCGAGAAGTGAAGCAGCAAGCCTTGGAGACCCCAGAGAGAGCCTTTACGGGCATATTAGATCTGGTGAGGTGCGCCACAATAGAAAGTCACCCTTCGGCTGGTGTCCCGAATGGGTGCAGTTTTAGTGAGGTGAGCAAGGTTGAGGGGCCAGTACCTTGACGGCTCTGGCCCCTCATCAACCCAAAGTCAACTTAAAAAAGTTTTATGGCCCAACCTTGACGCCTCTGGCGCTGAGTTTGTCTTGCCAGCGGGTGAATTCCTGTTTCTCCATCTCAAGAGTCACGGTGCCAATGTTCTGGTTGCCCACGCAGGTGGTGGTGTTCAACCCACAGTTGGGAAACCACGTCGGGTTGTTGCTAGTGTTGCCGTCGGCGGCCACCCGTGTCCAACCCACTACGTTGTTGTCCATGCGGTTGTTAGCGAAGGTGGCCGGCGACAATTTGCCTGCTCCAGTCGGATCCCACACGTACAGGCCCACGTTGGCCGCTGGAAGGCGCTGGCCATTCGGCATCCGGCCACTGGACAGGACACGGTTGTTGTACATCTGGTTGTCGACTCCACCGGCAATGGCGATGCCGTGGTTGGTCGTGCCCACGATCTGGTTGTCATGGACCCGCGCATAGCCAGAATCCAGGGGGTTAAGCACTTTCCCATCGCCCAACAGAATGCCGCCTCCGGCATAGGTCGTATCGGTGCTGGGCGACATGCCATACGCGCCCTGAATGTAGTTGTTGTGGATCAGGAAGGGGCTGGAAGGCGTGCCGCTGGAGACGTAGAAGTTTATGTTCTCTTCGGTGCGGCTTTTGCCGGGTTCGTTGATGATCTCGTTCCACGCAATTTCCACGTTCGGCAAGCGTTTGACGTCGTTGAACAAGATCGCTTGCACCACCCAGTGGCTGCCGTTGTAGCCACCCGCCCCGTCGCTAAGGCGACCATCGGTGTTCTTGAAGCGGTTGCGCAAAATCTTGATGGTGTCACCGGCCGCTGCATTGCCCCGGAAAGCCCGGGCATAGATACCGGTGGACCCTTCGAAATAGCTGTTTTCAACGCGCAAGTTCAGGAATTCTTCGGCGTTGACGGCCCGGCCTGCGGCCTTGCCTGCAACGTTGGGATTCAGGGCGTAGCCGCGCGTATTGCGGACAGTGAGGCGGTTGGCAAAGCCGCTGATCAAGTTGCCCCGGCTGCGAATGTTGGAATTTTCGATGATCACGGGTTCACTGGTTTGGATCAACACCGCAGGCTTATGCAGGGTATTTTCCCAGTTGCCCGAGTAGGTGCCGCCTTTGGTAATCACAATCGGCCCGCTGTAGGTGATTTCGGTAGGGGCGGCGGGGGGCACAGGTGCAGGTGCGACGGGTGCAGGGGCGACAGAGGAGCAGGCCAGGATCGGGCTGGCCCAGTCAGCGTGGTCGTAATCCATGCCGTCACCCGCATCGGTAACCACGAGGCGCAGATTTTGGACGCCGCTGACGTTCACGCTGATGCCTTTGGCTGCGTCTGTACCGCGCACCGCGCCGGAATCGTAGAGTTTGATGGCGGTGTCGTTCCAGACCTGAAAGACCACGCTGCCCCGGTCGCCTACCTCATCGTCTAGGCCGACTTTTGCCGTGAGGGTGGTGCATTTACCGCCCAACGTGAAGGTCATGCTGGAACCCGCGTGGACACCGAATCCACGGGCATGGGTTTCGCCCGCCACTGTCAGGGTTCTGCCATCGCCCGCCATCTTGTCGCCGTTGCTGCGGTCTTTCTCGATTGGCCCCCAGCCGTTGGTCGCCGCCGTCCAAGACTCGTTGCTGAGCGTATTGTCGCCGGGATCAAGAGCCAACAGCGTTAGTCCAGTGGCGGCTGTGCCTGTCCAAGAATGATCTTGCCCGTCGTACACGAATGTTGGGGCGGTGGCCTGAGCGGGGGCGGTGGGCGTGTTACCCGAATCAGAATTACAGGCTGACAGGCCCAGCGTCAGCAGCGTCAACCCAAGCGGTAGAGGGCGCTGGATGATCCGGGCAAGTAGGAAATCAGTCAGTAACATGGGAGTCTCCTGGCGACAAGAAAAAATAGGTCGACGGTGTAGCTCGGCACCGCCGATTGAAGAATGTTGGTCTACTTGAAACCGTTTGGGGTACAGGGCTTCGCTGCGGCACAGGTCTGAGATCGCTCAGGCCGCTGCCCAACCGACTGGCAAAGGTCAATTCGCTTCGCCGCCTAAGACCATCTGATCTCAGGCCAAGAACAAGTTAACGAAAGTTAATGAAAGGATTCTGTTAAAACTTGCTAAAGAAAGTTTGAAGATTTTCACTTCTCACAAGACCTCTAAGATTGTTCATAGTAGTTACATTTCTTCCTCACCTTTTTAACATAAATGACTCTACTGTTTTTTGGAGATTCAACGCGGACGTCACTTATGTGACGTCCGCTCGCTTGAAGGGGAATAGCCGCTTTCAGCTGGGCCCATCAGACAGAAAGTCTTAAGCCATGTCCAGTAGAGATGTTCACTGATAGACTCGTCGGTCAACCCTGGATGCCTAAAATATGTTTCTCTATGAGAATTTGGGGATAGATGTGGCCTATATGAAAAAAATCACATCTACCTAACTTAATCAATTTGATGAGAACTCATGAGCAAGGTGAATGGTGCCGCATCCGGTAAGGCCTGTTCCTTTGCAGCTTGTTTTCCGTACAAAGGCTGTTCGGAGTCCGGCATGAGTTTGTTTGCTCGTTGGCGCAGGCTGCTGCGTCTCGTGCTGTCAATTTCTCGCCCTCTCCATACTCCACAGCCCAACCTGACTTGCCTCGGCAGGACTTGACCTTAAGCTGACCCGCCGATTCTAAGTTGCCCCTATGACGAATCATGTCCCGCCCCAGAGCGACGCGCTTTCTCCTGCTGTAGAGCAGAGCTTTTGGCACCGGTTGCTCGACCGTCAGCTGACGCGCCGTGGAGCGATTGGCGGCGCTGTGGCTACAGCTGCTGCTGTCGTGCTGCCCGTGACTATTAGCAGTGCCGAGGCCACAGCCAACAACGGCGGCCCGGTCAGTACCGTCGATCCCAAAAGTGTCAATCCCCGCACCGTGCCGCCCTTCCGCGCCATCCCGACGGGCCGGGCCGATACCATCACGCTGCCTACCGGCTACCGCTTTCAGACTGTGGCCTCTTGGGGAGAAGTGTTTACCGAAGGTGGCCGCGAAATCGGCTTCAATCACGATTATGTGGGCTATTTTCCGATCGATATGTTGGAAGGCGGAATGAGCAGCACCGAAGCCCTGCTGACCATCAACCATGAATACGCGAACGCTATGTTCGTGGGGGGCGACACCAAAAACCGCACGCCGGCCCAGATCGAGGCCGAAATGAAGGCCGTCGGCGTGAGTGTGGTACGTGTCCGCAAAGAAGGCCGCGAGTGGAAAATGGTCATGGACCCTCGAAACCGTCGCATCGATGGCTTGACTGACATTGAGCTCACTGGCCCGGCACGGGGCAGCGCCGCCGTGAAGGGAGCGACGATGGTCAAGGGAAGCGTGGGCAACTGTTCAGGCGGACAGACCCCGTGGGGCACGCTGCTGACCTGCGAGGAAAACGTGGACGGCTACCAGAAATCGTGGGAAGGCAGCGGCTACGAGGCCATGCATCAGGGCTGGGTCACCGAAATCGATCCCTTTGACGCCGCGTGGATGCCCAAGAAGCGCACTGCCATGGGCCGCTTCCGCCACGAGAATGTTGCCATTACGGTGGCCAAAGACGGCCGCGTGGTGGGTTATATGGGCGACGACATGCAGGACGCCTGCGTGTACAAGTTCGTGAGCCGGGGCAAATACGACCCCGCCAACCGCGCCGCCAACCGCGATCTGCTGACCGAGGGCGACCTGTACGTGGCCAACTTTGGTAACGGCAGCTGGGTGCTGCTGGACTACGACAAGAACAAGAAGCTGCAAGACGCCAAAGGCACTGACGGCAAGGCCCTGTTTGCCAACCAGGCCGACGTGTTGGCTGACGCCCGCGCCAGCGCCCTCGCCCTGGGCGGCACGCCTGTAGACCGTCCCGAAGACATCGAAATTCACCCCAAAACGGGTGAGGTGTACGTGGCCCTGACCAACAACGCCAAGCACGGCAACTACTTTGGGCAGATCGTGAAGTTCCGGGAGAACGGCGACGACTGGACGGCCACCTCCTTCCTGTGGGAAGTCTTCGCGGTGGGCGGCCCCCAGAGCGGGTTTGCCAGCCCCGATAACCTCGTGTTCGATCCTTACGGCAACCTGTGGATGGTCACCGACAACAGCGACCTTGCCAGCAACCCCATCAAGGGCTACCACGGCAACAACGCCATGTTCTTCTTTGCCACCGAAGGCCCCAGCGCAGGCAAAGCGCACCGCTTCGCCATCGGGCCAGTGGACGCCGAACTGACTGGCCCCGTGTTCTCGCCCGACGGCAAGACCCTGTTTTTGGCCGTGCAGCACCCCGGCGAAGACAGCGAGAGCATGGACAAGCTGCGCTCCAACTTTGCGGCTAAACCCGGCAGCAACGTGCCGCGCCCTACCCTGGTCGCCATCGAAGGCTTTCCCGGTTGGCGGGCATGACGGCAGGCTCTACCCCGACACCCAAAGCGCCGTGGATCGTGGGCCGCACGCCGCTGCTGATGCACGCTGCCGACGACTACCTGAACGAACTGACCCGGCAAACGCCCTGGCTCAAGGCCCGCCGCGAAGACTTACTGGAAGCCTTTGACGCCTCCTTGGGCGAGCCTGCGCCGCTGCTGGCCTACACTCCCGCTGCTGGCGAAGCATGGACGCGCAGCCTGCCCGAAGCCGAACAAGCCGAAGCCGCCAAGTTGCTGGCCGACTTCCGGGCCTACCTGGAAGACTGGGGCTGGCTGGAAGCAAACCGCTAAAGACTCAATTCTCCGGCGCCGTGCCTTTGGGTACGGCGTCTTATGTTTCACTGTATTTTTTAGGCGGAATTAATATAGAGTCCTGTGCATCCTCGTTTCCCCTCTACCCTCGTAGGAGAGGGACGCTGCGCGAGCAGCGGGGTGGCTGGTACAGCTCCGCAGGAGAGGGGGCGTGTGAACGGCGTCCCTGCACATGTCAAGGCTTCGGCTTCATCTGGTATTAGGCGGTCAGATATCTTGGGGCGAGCGGGATCACAAGCTCTGGCTGCGTATCCACTGTGCGGTGCGTTTTAGACCTTCGGCCAAGCTAAGCGGCGCTCCCAAGACTTGGCGGAACAGTGCGTCGTCCAACACCGAACGCTGAAGGTCACCGGCCCGCGCAGACGCAAACGTCAAGGTGGCCTCCACTCCGAGCGCCTGTGCCAACTGGTCGCCCAAGTCCTGCGTCGAGGTTTCGGTGGCCGTGCCGACATTCAGTCTTCTGGGAAAGTCGCCGCTGGCCGCTGCGATATTGGCGCGGGCCACGTCTCCGACATACACGTAATCGCGGAGGCAGCCCCCGTCGCCCAGCTCTGACCGAGCATTGATCTGAAGCGGTTGGCCCGACAGGAGGCGTTCGGCAAAGATAGCCACCACCCCCGCTTCGCCGTGTGGATTCTGGCGCGGGCCATACACGTTGGCATAGCGCAACACTACAGAATCCAGTCCATATTGCTGCTGGAAGGTCTCCAAGTATTTTTCAAAAGCCAACTTGCTGGTGGCGTAGGGGCTGTAAGGCCATTCCGCCGTGTGCTCGTCGGCCGTGCCCTGCGGCACCTCACCATAAATAGCGCCGCCCGTCGAGGCAAATACGATTCGCTGTACGTCACTCTCCAGCGCTGCCCCAAGCACATTCAGGCCGCCGATAATATTCACTTCTGCGTCGAACACAGGTTCGCGCACGCTGACACTGACGCTGGCCTGCGCCGCCTGATGGCTGATGACGGTCGGCTGAAAGTCGGCTACGGCGGCCCGGACAGACTCGCCGCTGCGGATGTCTACCTCATACAGCGGCACGCCTGCGGGCACATTCTCCCGGTGACCGCCAGAAAGATCATCGAGCGCCGCGACACTCCAGCCCTGTGCCAATGCAGCTTCAATAATATGGCTGCCAATAAAGCCTGCGCCGCCAGTCACAAGCATCCGTTCGTTCCTCATATTCCTCAGCATACCAGTGTTTGTGATATATCTGACAACTTAGATTTTAGCTGTTCTTAAAGACCAAGGAGCTAAGCGACAGGAAGGTCCACTTAAAGCCATGTATGGATTTCGAATCGAGCCAATTTATAACCCCGTTTAGGGCTTGATCAGCTTTAGTTTTACCCGCACCCAGACGATAAAAAAGGAGACGATATGATGAGATATCGTCTCCACCACAGTTTAGGGCGTCCGGCTGTGATTCGTCGACTCCATCGCTGGGCCAAACAGCACTCTATCTAATGAGCGGCGGTACCGTCATCAACAACTTAGTGACGCTTATTTGCTGGCTCTCCTCTTGGCGCGTGTGGTGTTCAAACACCAGTATCCGTCGAGCTGGTGGAGCATGTTGAAGGCAGACCGCCCCGGTCTGCCTTCCTACACTCAGGCCTCTACCCGAGGACTGCGACTGCTTGATCATCTGGAGCAGATCGTTTGTCCAGCAGAGCGCTGTGCCGAAGTGAGCATCGATGCCATGCCGCTCTCCATTTGCCCTCCTCAACGGGGGAAACGCACAGCGTTTCCCGGTTGCGGGTTGGGGTCATGGCACTCAAGGAGATGTCTACGGGGACAAATTGCACGCCTGGGTTTCACCTGCCGGGCAGATCATGCAGTACCTCGTCCAACCAGCCAACTTACATGACACCACCGTTGGGTACGAACTCAACCGCCGATAGCCTGACTTTGGCAGCCCAAAGATCATTGGCGACAAGGGCTATTGCAGCTTAGGTTTTATCTTTCCGCCTCAGACCAAGACGAGATATGACACCGGGTGGCGGGAAGACCGCCACCCGAAATTGCGGAAACGAATTGAAACGGTGTTCTCTCAACCCGCTGAAGCTCAGATTCGCTCCGTCCAAACCAAAACGCTGCTCTCACTTCGCTTCCGAGTTGTCCTAGCCGTACTCGCCCACAGTCTTCCCCAGCCCTAAACGGGGTAAGGCTCTCGCGCTTTGCTGAATTGCGTGCCGCCTGAATTCGCCAGCAAAATTGAAGGGCTTACGCAGAGAAGACATGAAGGAACCAGATCAAGCGAGGGTCTCACCGTAGGCGAGCGAATGAGGGTTACACCGGATTGGGGCGGCGGTTCCAGTGGGGCCGGCCATCCCGCGCCCGTTTCGCCGTATACATGGCCTGATCTGCCAACCGCAACAGGTGCTCTTGTTCCACCGTGTCATCCGGAAACACCGCCATGCCAATACTCCAGTTCACATGAACCGACTGACCGGCGACCACAAAGGGTTGAGTAAATGCCTGCTGCACCCGCTTCATCGCGACCTCTGCACCGTGCGGCGAACGCAGATCGGTCAACACCACCGTAAATTCATCCCCGCCCAGGCGCGCGACCAGGTCACTGGTCGCCAGGGTTTCGCGCAGGCGCTGACCCACCTGCACCAGCAGGGCATCCCCTGCCGCGTGTCCTAGGGTGTCATTGACGCCCTTGAAGCCGTTGAGATCCAGCAGCGCGAGCACCACCCGTTCCCCTGCTTGCTCCGCACGGCGCATGGCCTGTGATAAGTGTTGGCGCTGATGCATGCGGTTGGGCAACCCCGTCAGCGGGTCGTTGAGGGCCAGGTGGCTGAGTTCGTCTACGGCGCGGCGCAGACTGAATTCGTCCATCACGAGCGCGGCAAAGTCTTCCATATCCACTCTATCTTCAGCCGTAAAGCTCCGGGGCCGGCAGTCGAGAACACACAAGGTTCCCAGCTTGTGCCCGTCCGGAGTGATCAGAGGAGAACCCGCGTAGAACCGGACATGAGGATCACCGGTCACCGCGTTGTAGAGGCGAAACCGCGGATCAAGCTGAGCATCTGGAATGACCAGGGTGCCGGGCTGCTGGATGGTGACCGCACAGATGGAATTGTCGAGGGGGGTCTGGGTGTCCTGGATGCCGATGCGTGCTTTAAACCACTGCCGGTCGGCGTCGATCAGGCTGGTCAAGGCCATCGGCATGCCAAAGTGCCGCGCGGCCAGCCGCACGATCCGGTCGAACTGCGGCTCTGGGTCGGTGTCGAGAATGCCGTAGCGGTAGAGAGCTTCCAGTCGCGCCTGGTTACGAATCAGGCCGTCAGATGTGCCCTGAATCAGCGACACGCTCCCTAGGTCTTGTTCAGGTTCGGTCACAGGGAGGAAGTCTAGAGAGACCGACTCTTCGGTCAATGTGAACTGCCCCACAGAGAATGGCAGATCCACTGAAGGTCACCCCTTGTCCAAGAGGTGGAGGAACGCCTGCACCACGTGAGGGTCAAAGTGTGTTCCTGCTCCGGCTTGAATATGCTCCAAAGCTTGCTCCCTCGTCCAGGCCTGACGGTAAGGCCGGTCGCTGGTCAGCGCGTCATACACGTCCACAACAGCGAACGCTCTAGCGGTGAGAGGGATGACCTCGCCCGAAAGCCCATACGGGTACCCGCTGCCGCCCCACTTCTCATGGTGGTATTCCGGAGTGTCTAGGGCCGGACGCAGAAACCGGATCGGCGACAACAATTCCACCGCATGGCTAGGGTGCTTTCTCATCTCGACCCACTCCTCATCCGTGAGTCTGCCAGGTTTGAGCGGTACCGCGTCCCCAATGCCCATCTTGCCGATGTCATGCAGCAACGCTCCTCGGCGCACCTGAACGAGCTGCTCAGAGGAAGCGCCCAACTGCTGGCACAGCGCCACGGTCATCTCGGTGACTTTCCTAGAGTGACCCTCGGTCTCCTTGTCACGCAAGTCCAGTGCCCTAGCTCAGCCTTCAATGATTTCATCGTACGCCAAGTGCAACTCCAGATTCTTGCGCTCCAGTTCCGCAAAGAGTTGAGCGTTGTCGATCGCGATGGCTGGCTGACCCCCCAGCATCTCGAGCCACATGGGCGAGAGTGGCAGTGCTTGGCGGTGCAGCACTTCAATCACGCCCAAAACCTTCCCTCTAGCGAGCAGAGGCACGGCGTAGTACGCCGTCAGAGGCGGTGAACACGGTGGCCCCCAGGAGCAGACGGCGGCAGCAGTTGGATTCGTGAGCGCTGTGCCCGCCAAGTGACAGAACATCAGGGCGGCCACACATAAAGTGGCGGGAAACACAGAAGCGTGCTGGAAACACCTCATGCCCAGAGTTCAGTGGTTCAACAGGAGTTATTACAGGATTATGCGCTGCTCCCGAGCCCTTGAAGGGTTTTCAGCTCTCCTTCCCCCCGCACGGATACACGCATCACGCCTTGCACTCTCCAAAGTGACCCTAGAACCCTAGGGCTTGAGGTGCTCCACCTGCACAAGATCTGAGGGATCTGGGCGGTCGTGTCTCACGGCTTGGGAGCAGGGTTCGATCTGTTCCTGTATCTGCATGCCAACTGCTGGTTTAAGCGCATGTTTATCTCCTGATTATCCAAAGGGTTCTCATCTAAAGGCAGATGGAGAGCTCAGCTCACCCGCTGGTTCTGAGAATGATTTGCTTCAATCTTTAGAGAGGGCCACGTAGCTGCTGGCCTCTGGTCTCATGGCTTGTGCGGACGCGACTCCTCTCCGCCGGAGGCACTGATGTTTTTACGTATCGACAAACTGCAATTCGATCTGCCGCTCCCCAAAGAAGCCAATCCCAATGGGGCCGCCGCCGTTCAGGAACTGATGGGCGGACGGTTCGGTGAAATGTCCACCATGATGAACTACCTGACCCAGTCCTTCAATTTCCGCGGCAAAGACACGCTCCGGCCCTATTACGAGTTGATTTCCAATATCGCGGCCGAAGAGCTGGGCCACGTTGAACTCGTTGCCGCGACCATCAACAGCCTCCTCGCGGGCCCAGATATCAAGGATCAGGAAGCGCCGATTGACCCCACCACCCATCCCTTCTCCTTCGCTCAGGACGTGAGGAACACCAAACACTTCATTGCGGGTGGCCCTGGGGCCATGATTGCCGATTCTCACGGCAAGGCGTGGACCGGCGACTACGTGTATTCCAGCGGCAACCTGATGCTGGACCTGACCCACAACTTCTTCCTGGAAGGGGCCGCTCGCCACAACAAACTGCGGGTGTACGAAATGGTCGATGATCCCACCGCCAAGGCGTTGGTCGGCTACCTGTTGGTTCGGGGTGGCGTGCATCAGATCGCGTACGGCAAAGCGCTGGAGAGTCTGACAGGGGTCAACATCAACAAGATGCTGCCGATGCCTAACATTCCGACCAGCCTGATTCCGGAATCCAAACGGATCATGGATCTGGGGGTGCACCGCAAGCTGTACCGCTTCAGCGACACGGATTACACGCAGTTGGGCACCATCTGGACCGGAACCCATCCTGAGGATGGGTCTGAAGTGTTTGTCGATGAGTACACGTCGATTGAGGGCGGGAAGCCGGTGGATGGCGGCCATGACTCCGGGGCGTTTTCGCCCGAATGGGATATGGGGGAGATTCTGGAGATTGCCCAGAAGTTGCACGATAAGGCGCGTCTCCGCTGAACCTCAACCAGCCTTGAGTTGGAGGATCTGGATATCGGGAAGGTGCCAGTGACTGGTTTTTTGGGGTAACGGGCGTTTATTGGTCGTTCGTTATTCTCCAGCGAAATAGTGTCCAGCAGGCAGTAGTGGCCACTCTCTAAACAATTGAGAACGTTATCTAGGTCACTGTTCCAACGCGCTGGTCTGAAGCCATGTACTTTAGTGCAAGCGGCTGTGAGATCAGGCATTTCGGCAGAGAAGATAAAACCACTCGGCTACCGATACCAAATGGCAGGCGACTCGTCCAAGAGAGAGAAACGTAAGTGTCATGGCGTCAAGGCGACTTTAGTCGCTTCCAAACCCCTGTACTTTCAGTGCAGGGTTGTTTAGTTCTCTCAGAAAAGCCAATGGATTACCCATAGGTGCCGCGGTCGTGTTGCCTTAATCGACCCCAGGGCATATGGAGGGCAGGGGTGGCCTGAGGTTCAGGCCACCCCTGCAGCGACCGCAGACCACTTCTGGAACGCTCGTCTCTGGTTGAGTCGTCTGGTCGTGTCGGAAACGCTGGTTTGGGGATGATGGTGAAGGTTCAGAGGTTCGACCGTGTAGGTGAAGGAATTCCTGCGCTCGTTTCTTCCGCCCCAATCCCTGTTGTAACCAGACCCTCGAAAGTACAGCGGAGTAACGGGCGTAAGTCTTCTCAGTTGTGGCGATCCATGTCCAGTCAGGCAAGCTGCGTGGCCAGTGCTTACAGTCTGAAGTGGCCACACTTCAATGAAGTGGTGTCATTGCTCATACCCAGCCTCAACGTGCTTTGGTCGCCTTGTGGGCGTACATCCGGCGGTCAGCCAAGCGCAGCCAGGCTTCCCCGTCCGTGGTTTCTGAAGGCAAGCCAGCCGAGCCTACACTGATCCGTAGAGTGCCGCCCTCCAGTACCTGGAGGGTTTCTAACAGCCGCATCTCAAACAGCGCTGCCGCTGAACCCACGTCAGGAATCAGCACCGCAAACTCATCTCCACCAATCCGGTAGGCGTGGCCCCCGCCCTGCACCAGCGCGTTTAAGCACGCCCCCACTTGAGCCAGCAACGCGTCCCCGGCCGCATGGCCCCGCGCATCATTGACCTGCTTGAAATCATTGAGATCAAGCACGAACAGCCTCGTCGCCTGCACTGCCTGGGTGTCCTGTGCCAACTGAAGATCAAAGGCCCGCCGGTTGCCCAGCCCAGTGAGACTGTCGAGGTAAGCCAAGCGCTGCAGTTCCACCTGCGCGGCATGGGCCAACGTAAAGTCTTCTTGAACGCCGACGAAGTAGCGCAGCACCCCTTCGACATGCAGGGGGCGGATGCGGAGTCTGTACCACAGAGGAGTGCCGTCCTTGCGGTAATTGAGAATGACCCGCTCCACCGGCTGTGCCTGATTCAGGGCTTCCCGGAGCGCAGCCACATCAGCCGGATCGGTCTCTGGACCTTGCAAGAAGCTGCAGGGCTTGCCCCGAACCTCCTCGGCGGTGTATCCCGTCTCCTCCACAAACGTGGCGTTCACATACAGGATGCGCCGATACGGATCGGTGAGCACTAAGCCGATGTGAGCCGTGTTCAGCACCTGCCAGACCAGCTCATCCGGGATATCGACTGGGAGCACCGCGCTCATTGTAGATTCCAATGACCGGCAGCCTGTGGAGCCAGACCGGTCGGCTGAGGCACCGGGCGGCCCAAGTAATACCCCTGCGCCAAGTCCGTGCCCAACTCCATGACCAACTGCAGTTCCTGCGCCGTTTCAATGCCCTCCGCCACCACCCGGATCCCCAGTTCATGGGCATAGTGAACCAGAGCAGACACCAACGGCACGCGGGGATCACTGTCATGTACCCCTGAGATGAGGGCCCGGTCGAGTTTGACAATGTCGGGCTTGAGTTCAGCCAAGTACGTCAGACTGGTATGTCCGGCACCCAGATCATCCAGTGCCACTTGGGCTCCTTCCGCGCGGTACCTCTCCAAGATGCGTTTCAGCAGTCCCAAGTCCGGAAATGCCTCACTCTCGGTCACTTCAAACAGCAGGCGGGACAGATCTGCTCCCACTTCCCGGCAGGCGGCATAGGTCGTTTGCAGACAGACCTCCGGGTTATAGATCACCCCCGGCGCAAAATTGATGAACAGCAGTTGATCCGGCCCGAGTTGTGGATAGCCTTGCACAATCGCGTTGCGCCGAGCGAGGGCGTCGAAGGCGCGCGCCTGTCCGTGGGCCGCCGCCGCATCCAACAAGGCACCAGCGCCGAAAAAGTGACCATTCCACTGGGCACGTACCAGCGCTTCATAGCCGTAGACCTGCCCAGTCCCAAGCTGAACGATCGGTTGAAAGTGAAACAGCAGCTTCTCGCTGGCCTCGTGAAACCAGGGACTCTCCAGCCGCCGCACCCAGTGCTCTAAAGGCGCCAAGCCCCAGGGATCCAACTGCTCGCCATCCCAAGGGGCCGCCAGCACTTGGGAACGTTCATTGCTCAAGAACGCTGCCAGCACGAGGGGCAGCTTGTCGAAGGCGGAAGCAGCAATGAGCAGGGCACCCTGTTCGGGGCATGAAGGAACGTCATGGGCCGCAAGCAGCAAGGTGAGTTTGCGCTGGACATGACTGGAAGCCGCATGCACAATCAAGCCTCTCAAATGATCAGTTGCAGCAGGCTCAACGGTATGACAGTCACACGGTCGAATGCGGTCAGAAGTTCCTGGAGACGAATGATGAGTTGGCAGCCGGGAAGACATAGAGAGGATTAGATTAAAAGTCTTATCTCAGAATTGTTTCACGATGCTGCTCTAGTGGAAGAGTGAACATGTCATGAAGAAGAGCGGGTGAGGGACGACCGTTCCAATCGGCCAAAGAATCAGGCTTAGGAAGGTTAGTAATAATTCATGCAATTCAATAGACCTCCCGCGAAAGTCAGATGGGCCGTGCGCGGGGGAGGTTGCAGAGCGCCGCGATCAGCTGAACTCGAAGGGCAAACCGACGCCGCCGATGGCGATAGACGCCCCCCAGCACACGAAAGACCGACTGCTCAATGCCCTGTCGGGTCTGCGCCAGCACGCGGTTTTCTTGGCGCTGGTCGGCGGAGAGGGACGCCGCTCGCGTCGCCTGATGGGACGTGATGGCGCGCCCATGGCTGCTCCACAAGTCCAGATCTCCGGCATGCTCGGATTGACGTGCCACTCCAGGTCAAAGAGCCCACATGAGCCTTGCTGTGTGATCGCCAGAACAGACCCGCACCGCTGATTGTGCTGCCGCTCGCTGCTTAGCTGTAGGAAGCCACCGTTCCTGAGCTTACCTGGGCTGAGGACAGCACCTTCCCCCGGAAGGTGCCTTGGTTATCGGTGAGCAACGCGCCCGAGGGAAAAGAAATATCACCCCTGCAATTTGCCGCCTGAAACGGCATTCAAGCACTTGATTCCGACCACGAAGCAACGTTGGGCCTGTGAGCTGGGCCACCGCGGTGTCTTACAGGAAGTTGGGCGGGAGCATTGCGGGGGGCGAAGCTGGCAGGGCCTGCACCATCACGCGGTGTTATGCCTTGTGGCCTTGCTCTTCCGGCAAGGGCTGCGCCTGTCACCACCCGATGGCTTATTCGGCGAGTCGGTGCCTGCCATTCGGCAGAAGATCGCCGGGAGATATCCCCGGCGATCCCGCATATGACTTCAATAGTGTTCATGCTCCACGGCTTTATTCAGTGGCTCGTGAATTTTTCCCAAGTCCAGTTAGTGCCCAGCTTGAACGTGTGCCCTGTCAGCCTCCTCGCCTGACGGCGCGGAGGTGCGGCGCATAAACAGCACGAGCAGTGCCAGCACGAGCGCAATGCCAGAGGCCACCCCAAACGCCGCGCGCACTCCTTCCGCTCGAGCAAGCGGGAGGGCCATCCCTTCCGCTAGAGCACGCGTGGTTCGCCCCGTCATCACGGTGATCAGCAAAGCGGTCCCAGCAGCCCCCGCCACCTGCTGCAACGTGTTCATGATGGCGCTGCCATGGGAGTACAGGCGGGCAGGAAGCGGAGTCGTCGCGGCCGTGAACAGGGGTGTAAAGGTCAACGCCAACCCAGCACTCATCACGAGGTGCAGAGCCAGGAGGGCCGTTACACCCGTCTCGGCGGTGATGCGGCTGAAGCTCCAGAGAGATAGCGTGAGCAGCACTGCTCCTGGGGTCGCCAGCAGGGCTGGGCCATGACGGTCATACAGCCGCCCGATCGCGGGGGCGAGCACGCCCATCAATACGCCGCCAGGCAGCACCAGCAGGCCGGTCTGAAGCGTACTCAGACCGCGAACGTCCTGGAGGTAGAGGGGCAGCAGAATTGCTCCGCCGAAAAAGGCCACGGCCAGCAGCATGATCGACACGACGCCGACTGTGAACACGGGGTAGCGCAGCGCGCGGAGATCCAGCAGCGGCGCGTCCTGACGTTGTAGGACCTGTTGCCGCCAGACAAACAGCACCAGGCTGAACACGCTGAGCAGCAGCGGCACACTTACCAAGGGGTCACTCAAGCCGGCAGGTGATTCACCCAGGCGACTCAGCGCGTAGACCAGTCCACCGAACCCCACTGCGGAAAGAGGCAGCGACACCACATCCAGGGACAACCGCCGTGGCTCGCCGAGATTCACGAGCGTCCGCGCACCGAAGACCAGGGCACCGATGGTGAAGGGCAGCACGAACACGAACATGAACCGCCAGGACATCGACTGAAGAATCAGTCCGCTGACCGTCGGTCCCAGGGCAGGGGCGACCGCGATGACGATACTGATGCTGCCCATGACTGCGCCGCGCCGCTCGGCAGGAATCAAGGTCATGACCGTGGTGAACAAGAGCGGGATCATGATGGCTGTGCCGACCGCCTGCACAACACGTGCGAACAACAGCAGGTCAAAGGAAGGCGCGATGGCTGCCAGCACGGTGCCGACAGTGAAAGTTCCCATAGCGAGAAAAAACACAGCACGTGTGGAGAGACGCTGCATCAGGAAGCCTGTGGTGGGAATCACCACCGCCATGGTCAGCATGAACGCAGTGGCCAGCCACTGCGCTACACCTGCTGTGACGCGGAACTCGGTGATCAGGGTCGGCAACGCGACATTCATGATGGTCTCGTTCAGCACGACGACGAACGAGGCGATCAGGAGGACCAGGATGATGGCGCGGTTGCGCGCGTCTGGGTTTGCGGGCGCAGGAATAGCACGGGTCTGAGTGGTCATGAAGGAAGCCTCGGGAGAGAACACTGGTGGTGGGACAGTCGGGAAGGAGAGGGTCATGACGCGAACCGAGCAACAGTTCGCTTGGTTCTATGGATCAGCCGCTCACGGCGAGGAGGCGTGGGTCAAGGCCATACTGTTCCCGCACCCCGAGGTGATCCCGTAGCGTGGTGCCCTCATAGTCGGTGTGGAACAGTCCCCGTTCCTGCAAGATGGGCACCACCTGATCGACAAAGGTGTCAATGCCGTCCTCGTAGACATCGACGGAGACCCAGAACCCATCCGCAGCGCCAGCCTCAAACCACTCCTGCATGTGGTCGGCGACCACTTCGGGCGTGCCGACGGGGGTGGGGTGATAGTCGATCACCCCGTGGGCAAGAATCTCGCGGATTGTCCAGCCCTCGCGGGCCACCTTCAAGGCCTGCCCGGAGCGGGGATCAGCGGGTGAGGGTTGAGCGGCGTCCAGTTCCTGCTCTGTGAGCGGAGTATCGAGGCGGGTGACCGACAGGGGGAGACGGAGCATTTGTGCGAGGTAGGGCACCCGTGATGGGAGGAGATCCTTGCCGAGCTGTAGTCGGCGGTCAATGGCGTCGCGTTTGGTGGCACCGAGAGCGGGCATCACTCCGGCGAAGAACTTGATTTCATCAGGGTCGCGGCCAGCTTCCTGGGCCGCCCGGCGCAGGGCCGTGCGTTGGGCGCGAGCATCCTCAATGGTGAACGTCGCCCCGATCACGCCGTTGGCGTACTGACCGGCCACCTGCAAGCCGGAGTGGCCGCCCCCGGCCTGGAAGATGACCGGTTGACCCTGCTCCGAGGGCGGAATGGGCAACGGGCCCTGCGAACCCACGTGACGACCCTTCAGATTCACGGGCCGAATCTTGGAAGCGTCCGCGAAGTGCCCACTCTCGGCGTCGTGAATCCAGGCGTCCTGGCCCCAGCTCCCCCACAGGGCCTGCACGATCTGCACTGTTTCATGCAGGCGCTCGTACTTCTCCTGGCGTTGCATGGGGTGCTTTCCGAAATTGGCTGCGCCTGTCGGGTCGGAGGTCGGGACGACGTTCCATCCCATACGTCCGTGGCTCATGACGTCGAGGGTTTTGAACATGCGGGCCAAGTTGTACGGCTCGTTGAAGGTCGAGGACGCTGTGGTGACCAGCCCGATGCGGCTGGTAGCGCGGGCGACGGCCGCCAGGGTCAGCAGCGGTTCCAGTGTGAACATGGAAGGCTGGTGCGAAAGGTCGGTGTCCATGCCCAGGCCGTCGGGCAGGAACAGGAAATCGATCTTGCCCCGCTCGGCGGCCTGGGCGTAACGTACCTGAGCGTCGAAGTCAGTGGCGTTGGTGGGGTTGACCCCTGGCATCCGCCACGAGTGGGGTTGAGAGCCGTAGCCGTTGCTGAATTGCATGCCCAGGATCATGCGTCTATCTGGAGAGCTTCTCCGCTTCATATAGAGTACAATACGGAGGTAGTCTCCGAAATGCAAGAGGCTTCAGAATGAAGGTCGTTTCTACAGTGTCAAAGCATCCCCACTCACTTCAGCAAGGAGGACTGATCTCTACGGAAGCCACCTCACGCAAACCCCGCACTGACGTCATTCGCAACCGCACGGTCATCCTGGACACGGCACAGCGTCACTTCCAGCAGCACGGTATCGGCACCTCACTGGACGCCATTGCCAAGGAAGCAGGAATCGGACCGGGGACGCTTTACCGTCATTTCCCGACCCGAGAGGCCCTCCTGGCTGCGGTCTTACAGCTTCACTCCCAGGAACTGGTCGCCCGGCGCGCGACCCTAATCCAGATTGCCGACCCGGATGAGGCCCTACAGCAGTGGTTGGGCGCCCTGGAGGACTACCTCAATGCCTTTAGCGGCCTGCCTGAACCCCTGATGGCGGCGACCCGGGCGAGTGCACCGGACAACCCACTGACTTATCCCTGCGATCAGCTCATCACCATGACGGACGAGTTTCTCCAAGCGGCTCAAGTGCAGGGCCATGTCCGCACCGAGGTGCAGTCGCGTGACCTGTTCCTGGCTACCGCCGCCGTCGCCTGGATCCGGGGGGAAGGATCCACGGATGACGCCAGGCGCCTCCGCACCCTCATTCAGAGCGGGTATGACCGCTCAGACACCACCAGGAGTCAACCATGAACATCGGTATCATCGGCGCTGGCCATATTGGCGCTACCCTCGCCCGCAAGCTCGCTGCTCGGGGCCATACGGTCAAACTCGCGAACTCCAAAGGGCCGGAGTCCATTTTTGACCTCGCCCGTGAAGTCGGTGCGGTTGCCGTCACCAAGCAAGAGGCGGTTCAGGACGTTGACGTGATCATTCTGTCGATCCCGTTCGCTCGTCACACTGAACTGGGAGGGCTCTTCAGCGAAGTTCCCAAGGACGTCGTGGTCATAGACACGTCGAACTACTATCCTTTCCGCGACGGGGCTATCACGGAAGTCGATGCAGGCAAACCGGAAGGCGTCTGGGTCAGTGAACAGATTGGCCGACCGGTGACCAAAGCATGGAACGCGGTGTTGGCGCAGACCCTGACAGACCGGGGCACGGCCGCTGGCACGCCCGCACGGATCGCCCTTCCAGTGGCTGGTGACGATAGACAAGCAAAAGCTACAGCGATGCAGTTGGTGGACGCCACGGGTTTTGACGCCCTGGACGCAGGAGCCCTCGCAGAGTCTTGGCGGCAGCAGCCGGGTACCCCGGCATACTGCACTGAATTGCCGTTGGACGAACTGCAGGTGGCGGTGACCGCTGCCGACCAGCAACGTGCGCCGCAGAACCGCGACGCACTGATGAAGACATTCATGACCCAAAGCGCGCCGCTCACGCATGACGGTATGGTTACCCTCAACCGTGCCCTGACGGCATGACGACCAGCATGGGCACGTCTCAAGAGGCCTGAACCAGGGAGCCAGCAACAACCAGTGGATCAGGAGGACAGAATGAAGACCAGAGGCATCGCTACCACAATCACGGCGCTTGGCGCGCTGACTGGATGGCTATATTCTCGCCGTGCCGTGTCGTATGCCAAGCTTCACCCCGAGCTACGCCATCCCCTCCTGAGGCTGCGTCATCCAGCGTTCACGCGCCCACTCGTATCTGTGATGCAGC
Source organism: Deinococcus sp. QL22 (assembly GCF_023370075.1). NCBI lineage: Bacteria > Thermotogati > Deinococcota > Deinococci > Deinococcales > Deinococcaceae > Deinococcus > Deinococcus sp. QL22. Next base: position 331,974 of record NZ_CP097153.1, on the reverse strand, counting down.
GCGTCGCTCCTCCTGTGCCAGACCCAACAAACGTCCTATTTGAGCGGTGTGAGATTCCTGGGCCAGCGGGTGCGCCGGACGTCGCCGTGCTGCTGTACCGGCCACGGGGAGGGCTGCGGAACGCGGCAGCGCTGCTGTACGTCCACGGTGGCGGTTTCATCTCGGGTTCAGCCCAGGACTATCACCGGCAATGCGCGCGCTTCGCGAACGAACTCGGCGTGCTGGTCGTCAACGTGGACTACCGCCTCGCCCTGAAGGTGCCATTCCCAGGTCCCCTGGAGGACTGCTACGCCGCACTGACATGGTTGAAAGATCATGCCGCCGAGCTCGGGGTGAACCCTGAGCGGATCGCTCTGGCTGGAGACAGTGCAGGCGCAGGTCTAGCTGCTGGCCTCGCGCAACTCGCGCACGACCGTGGTGAGGTGCAACCTGCCTTCCAACTGCTGTTCTATCCGATGCTGGATGACCGCACGGTGTTGCTTGAACAGCACGACAACAGGGGTGAATTCGTGTGGACGCCTGGATCCAACCAGCTGGGGTGGACGGCGTATCTTGGTCATCAGCCGGTTCTGGAGCAGGCACCAGAGTACGCGGTGCCAGCGCGGCGTATGGATCTGCGTGGGCTCGCGCCGGCGTGGATTGGTGTGGGAACGCTGGACTTGTTCTACTTGGAAGACAAAGAATACGCGCGGCGCCTAGCAGAAGCAGGAGTACCGTGCGAATTCTTCGAAGTGGAGGGGGGCTATCACGCGAGCGAACTGTTCATGTCCGGCGCTTCGGTGTCGGCGGAGTTTCTGGAGCGCAGCCTCCAAGCCCTGAGGCAGGGCCTGCAGCTCGCTGACTCTGCTGTGGCGCGCTTATCCTGAACCTGACCTGATAGGTCACCCTGCCCGATCCTGTTGTGCCTTTGTCGCCTGACCATTTCCTTCACTCCTGAGGTGCCCCAATGCTTCCTTCTTCTCCTTTATTCCAGCCACGTCCTGACCAGACTGCTCTCATTGTGGGCGCGACGGGCCTGTCTGGCCGCTACCTCGCGCCGCTCTTGATCGACCGCGGCTGGACCACCTATGGGCTCTCCAGGACACCTGGTTCTGGCATCGCCGGCCTTCAACCACTCGCGGCTGACCTCCGCGATGTGGCTTCCCTCGCTGCAGCCCTGACAGATGTGGCCCCCAGCCATGTCTTCATCACGAGTTGGGCGCGTCAGGAGACAGAAGCGGAGAACATCCGGGTCAACGCCGAGATGGTTCGGAACGTGTTATCGGTTCTTTCACCTCAGCGTTCAGTGCAGCACGTCGCGCTGGTGACAGGCCTGAAACACTACCTGGGGCCCTTCGATGCGTACGCGAATGGCGACGCACTGCCGCCCACACCGCTGCGCGAAGAGATGCCGCGCCTGGATCTGCCGAACTTTTACTATGCGCAGGAGGACGAGGTGTACGCGGCCGCCGAGCGGGACGGATTCAGCTGGAGTGTGCACCGCCCTCACACCCTGATTGGTCAGGCCACTGGCAATGCAATGAACTTGGGCACGACGCTGGCGGTCTACGCCTCCATCTGCAAGGCCAGTGGCAGGCCTTTCCGTTGGCCAGGCTCTGCCGCGCAGTGGTCGGGGCTCTCAGACGTGACCGATGCCCGCGTACTGGCACAACAATTGCTGTGGGCCGCTGAGACACAAGCCGCCCACAATCAAGCATTCAATGTGGTCAACGGTGACGTCTTCCGGTGGAGCTGGCTCTGGGGCCGGATTGCAGCATGGTTCGGCGTGGAGGCCGTCGGCTATGACGGCACCGTTCACCCACTTGAAGTCGAGTTGAGCGGCGCTGAGGGCGTGTGGGCGGAACTTGCTCAGCAGCACGGTCTGGCGGAGCCGAATCTCGGCCGGTTGGCCTCACCCTGGCATACGGACCTTGACCTGGGCCGCCCGATGGAGGTCATGACCGATATGGCCCGCAGCCGGCGGCTTGGTTTCACGGGCTACCAGAACACGGAGGACTCATTTTTCGATCTGTTCGCGCAGCTGCAGCAAGCCCGACTGATTCCGGGCTGAGTGTGGTCACGTCCCAGGGGGTCTGCCACTGCTGCGTCTAGGTGCTTGGCGAGCTCAATGGCGAAGGTGCTCACATCACCTGACCCCACCTGAATAAAGACCTTGTCTCCACGCTTGACTTTGCCAATTTCAACCGGCGCCTGCCAGGCCGACCAGCGGAACTGAGGCGGCCTCCGCCATACTGAGCCGGACAGGCTTCAGCGCAGTGTCGCCGTGCCGGGCGTCACGGTTACCAATGGTGGTGCCTTTACCTCCGGCACCGTCCAGGCGGCCATTCCTAAATTACTGGAGCACTTCACCTTGCAGGGGAAGGTCGTCAATGACCCATCACTCAAGTGATGGGCTTGTGTCTGAGCTCCACCGCAGCTCTGAGTACCGTTGCAGGCGCTCAGCTTTGGCTTCAACGCTCGACACATCAGGGCGCACTGACAAGGCACCCGTAGCGGTCCAGTCTTGCCGGACCGCCAACGCTCTGAGAGTGACATTTCTCGCTCCAAGAAGATCTGAATGCACCTGGTACCCGCATACCTCGCAGACGAATATCAGTCCAGCTTGAGGTCTATTCCCCTTGCTGGTATGTCCGCACTTGACGCACTGTTGCGAGGTGTACTGGGCATCCACCCCAATGGCCATGCTGCCGGCCAGACTGGCTTTATAGGCCAGAAAAGTCTGCAACTCGGCAAAACTCCACTGCGAACGACGCCGCCTGGCCCGCTTGGCCTTCAGGCTGGCCTGCGGGTTGCTGCGTCCTTCGGTCCGGGTGCGGATGTCTTTCAGGTCCTCCAGACCGATGACGGCTTGGGGATAGGTCTTCAGAATCTGGGAAGCCAGGGAATGATTGCGGTCAGCGATGAACCGTCTTTCCCGGCCCGAGAAAGCAATAAGCCTTCTCGTCGCAGAACGGGTGCCTTTGCGCTGCAACGATTGACGAACACGGGCAAAGCCCTCTTTTTTGTGGTTGGTCTGCTGTCCTGAAAAGAATGTGGTGCGGTTGCGGGTATCGGTCACGACGGCATGGAAGCGCTGGCCCACATCCACGCCGACCACGTTCTTATGGTCCGCAGGCTGGGGATCAGGCAAGTCAATTTCCAGGCTGACGAGCAGAAAATACTGCTTTTTGGATTTCTGGTAGGAGAGCTTAGCGCCGCCGACTTCACAGCCAGACCGAATCAGCTCCAAGTGCTTGTTCCAGCCGTCGTAGGCCATGACCTGACGACCTTCGAGAGTCTGTACACTGACTTGCTGATCTTTCTTCCACGAATAGTCGCGTCCAAAATTGTAGGTCAGGGTGCGGGAGATGAATTTCGCGGGCCGTTCGAATCCCTGGAAAGGACGGGGCTGATAGCCAGGCTTGACACTCTGAATCCATTGCTGGCGGGCGTGGTGGTCTTTGCATTTCGTCCACAGTGCTTTGTAGCTGGCGGCGACTTGACGGGGTGCATTGCAGGCCATTTGAGACGGCAGACCGAACTTTTCGCGCAGGTCTTCGTATACCACCTTCTGAAGCCGCATCCCGGCCGACAATTTATTTTCGGTAAAGGCGATCCCAGAAGTGAAGTTCACTGCGTCACGGTAGGCCAAAGTCACAGCGTCCAGAGCGGTCTTCTGCTCTGGGGTAGGCCGCAACTTCAGCTTGGCGGTGACTGTAATCTTCACAATGAAGAGAAGATCGATCTACCCCTGAAGAAGCTACAGCCTGGATGAAGCTTGAGCTTGCCGCCCTAACGGGTGGTTGGGCTATCCCTCCCGTAACGATAGGTAGGGCCTCACGGCCTTTCCCCCGTTCCAAACCGGACGTGCGACTTTCATCGCATCCGGCTTTCCAGATTCCGGTACTTGTACCAGCATCTCTTCCCCTTTCCCTTGCAGGATTCGCGGTCTGTTCAGGAACAAGTCCTATCTAACGTCTCTGCGAACAAGGGGGTCAAGTTGCTTTCCATTCCCTTCGTCCTGGTGGGCCTTCACCGTGTCCCGTCCATTACAGACGGGCATTGGGCTACTACGCCACCTCCGTCCTCTTTCCTGCACGCTGACATTTTCGCGTCCCTTGCGGGTCAAGCAGTTTCAGAGTTCCCAAATTCCAACGTGATCAACGTTCTAAGTACATCCTTGTTAAGTTTTAGATCAGGGTGGCTCCGAGGGCTTGGAGGGCGATCAACAAGGCCGCTTGGAGTTCGCTGACGGTGTCGTAACACCGCCGAGGCATCAAGAATCCTTTGAGTCTGCGCCAAGTCGTTTCAATGCGATTGAGCATGGGGCAGTACGCTGGGAGATATCGAAGGAGCATCCCCTTGGCAGCCCAGATCGGCTCTCGTGCTCGAATCGCCTGACCGCGATGAAATGAGGCGTTGTCCAACATCACCACCGTCAACCGAGCGGTTCCTGAACGACGCTGCGCGTCGTCAGACTGTTCAGCGAGGGTGTCCAGATAAGCGATGACATCATCCTGCGTGCAAGACGCGGTCAACTGCCGCACCGCCAAATGCTCACCTTGGGCGTCCACGGCCAGCGTACCAATGAGGTTGATCCGTCCTTGAGATCCCCAGCGCGTGGGCACTTTGAACTGCCGTCCGGAACCCCGTGGGAACCAGGAATTGGTGACCGACAGCATCAGTGACAAGCCGGTCTGATCTAAAAACTTGAGGGTGAGTTTGCCATCCAATGCCCCTTTTTTAGCGTCTCGATCGACGCTTGATGCTCATGAATGACATCTGGGTCAGGCACCTGACCCGGGGCGTAGCGTCCCCGCTTCCACGAATAGCCCAGCGCCAGGAGTCGGACGCGGATCGCGTCTCGACTGACCGTGATGCCGAAGCGCTCCTGGAGCGCTTCGGCTAAGAGGTCGCTGTTCCAGAGCCGTTGCTCAGCCAGTCGCTCCTGAAGGTACTGGTCCATCTCTGGGGTGACCCGGCGCGGCGGCCCCGAAGACCGGCCATCCATCAATCCGGGGATGCCACGCTGTTCATAGCGGTCCAGATCATTGTGAACGCTTTGTGGGTTGCGCCCGAAATGCTGTGCGAGGCGCGGTACGGTCATCCCACTGGCGTTCAGACGGACAATGCTCGCTCGCAGACGAACTTTGACGTTGATCCCCGCCCCCAGTTCGAGCTTGCGCAGGGCCGCATCTTCTTCGGAACTCAGCGACAGGTGTCGGGCTGGAGGAGTCATTCCTCAAAGCTTAGCAAGGATATACTTAGAGTCCCTTAGCAGCCTGCTGTGTGCCGAGTGGATTGAAGTTCGTCCATCAGGGAGTTATAGCCCCTTTGGTCTCCACCGTGCCTTTTGGCTCAGGTGTATCAGCCTTATTTCACCTGTTCGACTTGACGACACGTTAAACGCAGGTTTCTTTCGTCTGCATAGGACTCAGGGCTGGTCTGTTCACCTTCTTAGGCTGAAAGTGGCAGAACTTTTGTCAGTGAGCTTCACACCCTCAAACTTGTCAAAGTTGAACGCATGTCACCTAGCCCTCAAGCTACGAACCAAGCTTGACTCCCTCAGGGAGCAATTAAATCACGCCGTTAGATGGCGCACACGACTAAAGTCGCGGGAATCCCGCCCAAACCCTTGAAGGACTTCGTCGAGAACACGGAACTGGCTCACTTGGCTTCCCCGGAGGCCAAAGAAGTGCTGTTCTCGGTGGTGGGCGCCTGGTCTGGGGCCGTCATCATGGCCTCGTTCCGGCGCCACGTCATCGTCGGCGCCTTGGTCGCCCTCGTCTTGATGCCGGCTGCTGCGTATCAGGGCATGGCGCTTTCCATCGGCCGGTTCGATCTGGCGGGAGAAAGCGTGGAGCGATTCACTATAGATGTGGCTTGGATGATTGGTCTGGGCTGGCTGGTCTCCTGGCTCAAGCAACACACCGTCCACCGGCGCAAATCCTTGGTCTGAGCGATGGGCCTAGTGTTTTCAGATAAAGCGGCCTTCAGGTCAATCAAGGGGAAGACGGCGTGCGACTTGGCATCTTGTGGGATGACCCGTTCAGATCCGGCGCATGTTCCTGTCTCTCTCACAGACACGGACGTCACAATCACGCCCGACAGTGAACTGTACCAACCGCCCGCAGATGCCGACGCCACCGATCAATTGGACGCCAGTGTGGACGGCACCAGCGCCTCACATTACGGTGCCAATGACCCGGCCCTCTACGAGGAGAAAGAAAGCACGCCCGATTGACCTTTGGGGCAGAGTGCAAAGTTAGAGAGGTGAGCGTTCTCAAGGGCCGTCATGACGAGGCCCGGGGTGTCTGGGCTCTGGCGACTGGTGTGAAGAAAAGTCTTAGCCGCAAGCCGCCAAGAGCTGCCCGCCCCGTATGATCGGCCCACGGTGCTGCCCCCTCCCTCTCCACATGCTGTTCAAACCGCGTGGCGCAGCCCCTGAATTCGTCTGGGGGTGTTTTTGTTGGGCTTTTCCTTGGTCTGGCGGCGGCTGGGGACATTGCGCTCAGTGGTCACCGATTTCAGCCTCGCTTTTTTGATTGCGTACCTCGTGCCGCCTGTCCTGAATTGGCTAATCCGCGGCGGCGTGGCCAGGGAGTGTTTTTCGTGCTGCTGGCCTTCTTTGGCCTCTTCCTACTGGCGGGAACCCTGCTGATCATGGTTGCCACGCAGTTTATTGGGCTGTTTCAGGATCTGCCGCGCCAGATCAGCCAACTCAGTGGCCACCTGGATCAGCTGTTCGGTGGGCTCACCGACCAGGGCCGTCCCCGGCCTCGACAACGCCCGCAAGCGCCTGACCGAGGCAATTCAGACCTACGTGCAAAGCTTGGGCGACAACCTGGTGCTGGTCTTGCAAAACGCCCTGAATTCAACAAGTACGGTGTTTGCCGGGCTGATGTCGAGTGGCGGGGTATTCGGGCACCTGCTGTTGATCGTGCTGCCGAGTGTGTATTTGATAGCCGATGATGGGCGTGTGACCGCCACCCTGTTGCGGGTCTTGCCCCGCCCGTGGCACCCCCGGGTGCTGGAATTGTCGGGCCTAGGGCGTGTAGGCCAAGGGTACGAAATAATCAGCTATGACCTCGGATCGTTTCCTCGCGTGGCAAGGCTTAGTCTTTCAGGCTGCCCAAGATCCTCATCAGGCATTGCAGATCCTTCAGAGCCCACCAGCCGATCTGACCTCTGAACAATGGGCACGTGGGCAATTCTGGAAAGCGTGTTTATTCTGTCAGTCTCAGCAACTTGGGGAGGCACTCAATGCGCTCCAGCGGGTCGACCAGGTGGGTCATTGGCTCTCCCCAGCCCGACTGCAGGATCACGATCTTGATCCCATTCGCGATGACCCTGAGTTCGTCGCCCTGATAGACAAGTGGACCCAACGACTCGGGCAAGAAGCGGCCGCGCACTCAGCAACGCTCCAGGTTCTCCCCAGTGTAGGGTCTGAAAAAGGCACCGTCATCGCTCTACACATGAACAGCAACAGTCCAGCGCAAACCCATCCCCTGTTTTCTTCTCTGATCACGGAGGGCTGGAGGGTCGCCATTGCTGGGAGTGGGCAGTACGTTGGTGAGGGGATGGCGGTGTGGAACGACCGCGCACAAGCAGAGACCGAACTCCAACAGTGGGCGGAGCAACTGGGTGGAGCTCCTCTCTGGGCTGGTTTATCAGCGGGTGGCAGCACGGTGCTGCGGGGGGCCTTGAACGGCTCCATAGCGGCGAGCGGTGTCCTTGCCGTTGTTCCAAGTGTTGCAGCTCATCCAGAGTGGTACCCCGATGAACCCATTGGGGTTCCAGTTGCTCTTGTCGTTGGAAAACAGGATCCGTTGGCCTTAGGGACACTGCAGTTCGCAGAGCTGCTAAAGGAACGGGGTGTGCCGGTACGGGTGTGGCGCCATGCTGGAGGTCATGACGTGCCGGAGAACTGGCAGGGCATCAGAGCTGAAGCCCTTGAATGGATCCAAGCCACGAAGTGGATAGGCCGATCAAAGCCAGAACAGCAGAGCGGCTAGGGTCAGCCACCCCTGATAATTCACTGCTCGCTTGTCATAACGGGTGGCAATCCGCCGAAACCCTTTGAAGCGATTGATGAGGCGTTCGACTTTGTTGCGCTCCCTGTATACGGCAGGGTCGAAGCAGAGGTCGTCTCCCTGATCCTTACGCCGAGGAATCGTGACCCGAATGCCACGGCTGTGCAGATATTTCCGAACAGTGGTGTAGCTATAGCCTTTGTCGCCCACCAGACGATCCGGACGAATCCTGGGACGTCCTCGTCCTGCACGAACCACGGCACCGGTCTCCAGCAGCGGTTGTAGGTATTTCGACTCATGCCTTTCCCCTCCACTCAGGACGAAGGCCATAGGCTTGCCTTGCCCCTCAGCACGCAGATGGATCTTGGTTGTGAAACCACCACGAGATCGTCCTAGGGCTTCCTCTGCTTGACCTCCACGTGCTCCTGCAGCACATTGATGTGCTCGAATGACCGTGCCATCCACGAAATGCATCGACCAGTCGAGCTGACCTTTCAGGTCAGCAAGGCGTTGTAGTTCTGCCCAGACCCGCTGCCAAATGCCTTTGGCAGTCCAGCGACGGAAGCGGCTGGAGATGGTGGTCCACTTGCCGAATCGTTCAGGAACGTCGCGCCACGGCGCACCCGTTCTGAGCACCCAGAGGATGCCACTGACGATGGGTCGATGCGCCAGATAGGGACGCCCCAGACCGAGGAGGGATGGGAGGAGGGGTTCCAAACGTTCCCATTGTTCATCCGTGATTTCTTCGCGCCACAACACGAAAAGATACCTTCATTCTGTCGATTTTCAACCCTTAGCCTACAGACCCTAGAGTCGTCAGTACGATTGTTTCGAAATTGACTCGTGCCCTACTCTCATAATTATTGCCAACCATTTGTATCAAAACTATTTGGTGAAAATTTGGCGGTGAAAAGAGAAGCCCCACAAGAGAGACAAAACACCCCCCGGGGGGTCTAAAGGGGGTACCGGGGGGGTAATACCCCCATGGCATTGTTTTGGTTGCGTCACCCCGAGCGGCTTCACTTTGAGAGGGTGAACCTTTTTCAGCCTCCACCCGGCCATTGCTCTGGCGCTCTCTGCGGCCGCGCGCCGGCCCTATCTTTCAGCGGCTTGACACCCCAGTTCGCCCGCGTCACCCCCAGCCCCCTCACTCTGACGTTATGGCCCGCCTGACTCCCGAGCAACTGTCTACCGAGCGCTACACCGAGATCTTGAATTGCCTGTCGCGGTACGGCCCTGCGCCCCGCACCCTGCTGTCCAAGCATTACGGCGTCCGACCGATTACGCGCCTGATTGACGAAGGCTTTCTGCGCACCACCCGCACGGTACTCGGCACAGTCGTCACCTATAGGCAGTCACACCCCACCCTGGATCTGGCCGAAGAATTGAGCGGAAGCACTTGGCGGCCGTGGGCTATTGACGGCCCGAATGCCCTCACGGATCATGCGTACCTTCACCTCTTCGTCGATTACCTCTTGGACGAAGACTGGGGTTTTTACAAATACGAATACCGTCGGGGCAATGCGGCCCTGACCGGGCGGCCCCATCAGGATTGTGGAAAGTTCGCTTACGTTGAGCGGCCACTTCCAGGGCGGCACCAGCAGCATTGGCAGGCGGTCAACCAGGTGCGGGTGCAGCAGGGTCTGGCGCCTCGAGCGAGGGGTCTGGGCTCACTGGAGTGGGGACAATGCCACGCTGTGGCAACGTATAGCGGCGGAGGGCTGACGGTGGCGCGACTCCACCAGTTGCTCAAAGAACGTCAAGCCTCCTGGTCTGCCCACCCCGCGAAGCAGTTGAGTGCCTATGAAACGGGCAGCACTCTGTTGATCGCGGCACCTGACCTCACTCCTCTTCAAGGCGCGTTGGCTGCCATCCGGCGTCAGGATGAACTGCAGTACCAGAAACGGGTGGCCTACCACCGAGAGATGCCGAAGGATTATCCCGACCCGCCCGTGCTGATTTACCGGGTTGAAGCGTACCCCTTGCCCATCAGTCGGCGTCTCGGATGAACGTGTGCTGGTATGTCTTGGTTTTGAGGTACGGCTTGGCGTACGGGTCTTTGTCGGACGTGGTGCAGTCCACATGCATGACCAGCAGTGCAGGCCGCTTCGTGCCCAGGGGATACAACTCCCCGAACAGTTCAGCCACCCGGTTCACTCGGCCTAGGGTGGTCGTGGCCCAGACACAGCCGTGGAATCCCCGAGCGGCCACTGCCCTGAGCTTGGCGACCATTCGCTTCTGGCTGTATCCGGTGTCCACTTCGACCCACCAGTTCTCTCCAGAGTCTTGGCGGATCCAGCGGGCATCCCAGCGGGGAGCGGCCGCCTCGGCTTCTCGTTTCTGTCGGTACCGCGGAGTCTGGCCCGCCTTGGCGTCCAGGGCTCCCCAGCTCCACTGGCCATCGACCACCGGCTTCTCGTCATCTTCCAGAATCCAGGTATCCTCTGCTTTCAAGAGCCCCTGTTGGGTGAGCAGGTACCGACTCTCAGCCAGGCAGGCCAGGTGCAGCAGATCTCGCGCCGGGCGTTTGGTGTCTGTTGACTTGCGGCCGATGAAAGTGGTGGTAACGCCGCTCTGGTTCTGGTTGACGCGGGTGCGGACCTCCAGGGTTTTGGCAGGCAGTTGCCCGAGAGCCGTGCTCAGGCCCCGGCGGTTGATCTGCACGGACGTCCAGACGCGGTCAATGTCCAGTTGGGTGCGCAGGGCCGCTCGAAGCTCCGGAGTCATGCCGCACTTTGACCGATGCAGGCTTACATCCGGGTCACAATTCACCTTCGCGCTGAAACAACGGCATGCGCCTGCACTGGGCGCAGGAATCTCGCTGACGGGCACGTACGTGGAAACAAGTTGTGATTTGGGTTTTCAAGCCCTCATACGGGGGATTGTGAAGCCCCGGGGGCCCCCGATTCGGGGTGAGCTTTCCACTTACAGCAAGTGGGATCTTCCGTGGTGCTGTTCAACTCTTCGTCTCTCACTTCAAAGTTTTCCTGAGGTTTCCAATGACTGAATCCATTCCTGCAACCAATTTTTCCGACTGGCTGTCGGCCACCGAACTCACGTACAGGCTGGACGTACTTCCGGGACGGTTGACGAAGATGTTGATACTCGTTCGTGCTGAGTTCAAGTGGAGTGACGAGGAGTTGCTGAGCTACATGCGGCCGCACCCTCAGAGCCCGAAGGTGATGATTTACACGCACAATATGTTGACGCTGCTATTGGAGGCGCAGGCGTTGGTGGCCAGCAACACGCGGATGTCCTTTGCTGAAGCGTTGAGTGTTCTCAACGGCACGCAGGTCAACGCCCGCACTGGGGAGCTCGGGCGAGTCCTGGAAGCGCGAATGGATTCCTTTGAGGCCCGCTTGTCGAACATCGAGACGGCGGTGGAGGAGACCCGGAATGCGGTGAGTGAAGTATGGAACCTGCTGAATCTGCGGTTGCCGAGACCGCCTGTCGTGGTGGCTCAACCTGCCCCAGTGGTGACCGCTCCGGTGGCTGCTGTGGTCTCCGCCCGTGCTGAGCCGTTGGCTTGGGGGGAAACACGAGACGAACAGCACCTGTAGTTTGAGGAAGGTCTGACCAAAGAAGAAGGCGACTTATGGAGGTCGCCTTAAAGTTTTGAGAGATTGCGTTCAGAAAAGCTCGTCGGTGGGAAATAACTGGGGAATGCCGATACAGATAAAGCCCACAAACACACCGATAACCCAAGTGATCATTATTAGGCTAGCTGCCGAATAAAGCCACACCAAAAAGGCATCATTGGTGCGAAGTGCAACTGGGGAAACAGGGTACGGAGAGCGGCAACTTCCACTTCGTTCAGGGGCGTTCCGATGGCATACGTCATGATTCCTCCAAGGCCGGGTCAGTGCCCGGCCACACACGTTTAGGCAGCGAGGCGTTAGGCGTAGCGATCGGCCAAACGCTCGCCGACAGAGCCAAGACGCATGTCCGGCCACACTCCAGCGCGGCACTGGTGACAGAGAGCTGCCCACATCAACAGCGTGTCTCCCAGGCGGTTGGCGTCCAGCGTGCGGGCCATGCCGTTGCTGTAGACCACCGTGACCTGGTGGGCGTCGGCATTGTAGGAGATCAGAGTGTAGGCGTACCCGTTCGTGATACTGGATTCGTAGATGACACCAGAGCGGGGATTGGCTGACAAAACGGTGGCGGAGGGGATAATGTGTTCCACAATCCATAACCTCATAGTGCTGGATTCCGAGAAAGGGCCGATTCTCTAGGTCCTCCCTTTCTCGGTACCCCCGTATTACCGGGAGTTGTGGGTAGTGTCAAGTTATTGGAACATGTAAGATGCACCTATGAAGATGAGACTAAATTTAGGGGACTACCTCTCCTCGAATGGCCTTACGGCTTACCGCTTGGTGCAAGAAAGTCGTGGAGAGCTGGCACAGAACACTATCTACGCCATGGCGAAAAAGCCTGCACAGCGGATTGATTTGGATACGGTCGCCAAAATTCTTGAAACCTTAGGACGGGTTCAACAGAAACAAGTGGACATCACCGACCTATTGGAAGTCATTGAAGAGCCAGTTGTTAGCCTGCATGGCGATCCCAACAGGCCTGCACTTGACCTTGCAAACCTCAAAAAATTTCAACGCAGGGCAGCTGCCATTCAACCCTCGAGTCCTACCGATAGTGCTGCCACGGTTGCTTCTCTCCGGGGGCAGAACAACTAAATGAAAGTCCTGGGGTATCTCGATACCAACGCGCTCGTGAAGCTATACGTCGACGAAGTAGGCAGAGACCGGGTTGAAAAGCTCATTGATGAGGTGGAGGGCGCTTTGACAACCAGCGTCATTACCTATGCCGAATCCCGTGGCGTATTCGCTCGTTACCTTCGAGAAGGCAAAATCACCGCGCCAGAGCACAACACGATCGTTGAAAACTTCAATGCTGACTGGGAAGGGATGAATGCGATCGACGTTACGCCAAGCGTGTACCGCCGTGCAGGTGATCTTTTGGTAGCTCATCCTCATTTGCGTGCAATGGACGCTATCCACATGGCTTCTGTTTTGGATGCTCGGACAAAAATCGGCATCAAATTCCTGACCTTCGATGATGCCCTCGAAGCAGTGGCAACGGCACTGCTTACCAAAAAGGAATTGGGATGACAACAAGCGGTGCGTCGGCGGAAGCCACTGAGATCAGACTCGGTTCCATCATCCTTTTCCACGAAGAAGAACCTGCCATCCCGTCTATTGCTGAGCAGGCTCGTGTCGTTGCAGATTTTATGCTTGGAATCAACGATCGGCTTGGCTATGAGGTTCCCGAACGACACCGCTTCCTAAACCTGCGTAAGGGGATTTAGGTGCCTTCTTTAACCAGCGAACGGAGGCTGAAGTTGAAGAAGCCAAGCGGCAGTCTGTCCTTTACGACGAGCATTTGATGAACCGGTACCTACTTCCTGTGGAAGAGCAGTTACTTGATGTATACCTCAACGCCCGGGCACAGGTGTGAGGAACGAATCATGGTCTTCTATTCACTTGGGAGGAATGGAACCAAATTCGGCGGCGCATGCCAATCGCCCAGAACCCGTCAATAGATGACGTGCTCAGCACTGTTTTACGCAATCTGCAAAGCCGTGCGGCCCTCAGTACCCGAACCTGGTATGTCAAGTTGGCGGAGAAAAAACCCAAAAGATCCTATGAATGGGCTGGGATGGGGCCGCCCATGTGACGGGCCTGCAAGGTTCGGTACAGCTCGCGGGCCAGGTGGGTCTTGAGTGCTCGAAGTGCCGCTCGTTTCGTTTTTCCCTCTTGTTCTTTCCTGGTCACGAATGTTTTGGTGCGTTCATCACAGCGCAGCCGGGTCAAGGCCATCAGATGGAGCACCCTGTTGAGCTGTCGGTTGCCACCGACACTCACGCACCAACGCGTGTTCTTCCCACTCCCCCGTTCAACTGGGGCAGCGCCGCAATAACTGGCGAAATGATGGACATCCTCAAACCGCTTGATGTCACCGACTTCGGCGAGCACAGTGCCGGCCAGCACGACGCCGATCCCCTGCAACGTCAACAGGGTGGGGGCCACCTGAGCGACCAGGGTCGCCATGGCGTGTTCCAACTCTTTCAACGCTGCTTCGAGAGGTCAGTACCGCCTGCAGGGCGGTGCTCAGCGAGTCCGTCGTCGTGTCTGGGAGCGCTTCGAGCATCATCTGGTTGGCTTTACGCTGCTGAGCGAGCTTGTCCCGCGTGCGGGACAATTCCTGCAAGCGGGTGCGCTGCGTGCTGAGCTGGTAGGGCGGGAGCTGTGGGTTGGCCAGCAGCACCCGGGCGACGTTCTCGGCGTCGACTAGGTCGTTCTTTTTCTTGCCGCGACGCGCACGGTATTGGCTGGTCAGGCTGGGATGGATGTGATACACCGACTGATCATTGGCAAAGAGCAGGGCCAACAGGGGAGCGACATACCGGTTGCCTGCACCTTCAATGGCCCAGCAATGCTCTTCGAAACGAGCAGACCAAGCACACAACTGATTCAGGCCGTCGGTGTCGTTCTGGACGCTCAGGCTGTCCAAAACGACGCCCCGAGAGTCGAGAGCGACGGCCGTATGGGTCGTGGGGTGGGGATCAAGTCCAAGAATGATCATGGTGTCCTCCAACAGAGTTCGGCGTTTCACCCCCACCCGCGCAGGTCTGTTCTGGATTGGGCCCGCAGGCAGCCTGGTATCAAGCGAAGAGCAGCGGTGTCGTGCCGTTGAGAAAGAGAACGCGCAATTCGGGTACAAGCGACGAGCGCAGACAGTTTCAGGGCGACGCTCTCTCCTCACCTTATTTTTGACATACAGACATTTTCCGGGGAGTTCGTGTGGGACGGCATCAACAGGTCAATCAAGTCGCACAGGCGTGCTGACTCCCGGCTGAACGACCGCACCAGTTCCCGCAAACCCATCTTCACCACGCTCCATGCCCGGCGACCATGTGCCTTTTTCGGACATTCCAGAGTGATCCCGACGAGCACGCACCACGTGTAGGTCAGCGTCAACAGGCACAGCAGGCGCTCCACGTGATCGTGGAGCGTCATAGGTGTTCCCTCCAGTTGGAAGCCCTTGCTTTTCAGCGCCCTGAAGAGACATTCAATCAAGAATCTCCGCTGATATCGCGTCTGGATCGTCGTCACCGCTCCGACGTTACTGGCAATGATCAGCGCCTCGCCGTCTCGCGTGTACGTCAGGACAACGTTCATCGGTTGCCCGCAGACCACCGTGTCCTCGACCAGCAGACCGGCCATGCCGGTCTGCAAGCGACTCAGCCAGTCCTGCGCTGTCCAGTCGTCCAGGAGTGTGCCGGCGCCGCAACCGCACGCCAATGGGAATCCCACGGTGAGCCAGTCCCTGAATCCAGTCGGAGCCGACGAATTCGCGGTCGGCAGACAGGACCCGGATCTCCGCTGCGGACAGCAGGCAGAGGGCATCGTCCCTGAGGGGGTGCCGGATCTCCGTGTTGCTGCCCCCCCTGTAGAGCAGGGGGATGGCAACGCCCCGCCAGATGACGGCCAGCAGCAGGACGTTCACGTCCGTCTGCCCGGACTTCCCATTCGTCCGGTCGAGGATGAATTCGCGTGGCTGTGCGGCGGGAAGGCGCGTCAGGACGACTCGGGCGACGTCGGCCGGTTGGATGGGATGACGGTCAAAGAAGTGCGCCGCGAGTTCAGCATGCCGAACGTCCTTTCCCCCAAGGAGAGCAAGGACCATGAGGGAGAGCAACTCGACCTGATTCTTGCGGAACTCTGGGAAGTGCGCGGTGAAGCAGCGGGTCAACTTGGCGAGGACATCGGGGGACGCGTCCTGTTCTCGCGTGTCAGCCGAACTTTTTCAAGGCCCTCGGGAAAGTGTCGGGTACTGAGGGCCCATCTAGCCCAGAAATCCGCCCTTGCGTAAACCGAACTGTTCATTGGCACCCCAGGGCAGATTTCTGTTCCTACGCTGGTTCTACCCCATTTAACAAGTCAAGGAAAAACATCCTGCCTCAATTACCCATAGGTTAAACGCGCCTTAGCCATAGGGTTAGCACGAACGCCAGTAGGGCAATGCCCATCAGGGTCAACGGAATAGCGGTGGGGCCATAGCCGTCCCGCAACGCCCCGATGACCGGTGCAAACACGACTGGGCCAATGAACGCCCCTGCAAAGACTCTGGTGGGCGCAGCGCTCCCCGGCAACACTTGGGTTAACCACACCAACCCAGTGGTGAACACGGGTGCCAGAAACAGTCCGGTCAAGGTGTAGGCCCAGGGGGCGGCCGCAGGAATGGCCGCCAAAGCCAGGCTGAGGGCCGCCAAGATGAGCGCACACGGAATGAGGACGGCAGGCGCGACGCGCAGGGTTAGTGGAGCCGAAATCAAGCGGCCCAAGGTAAAAGCGACCCAGAACCACGCCGAAATCTGAGACGCCGCGCCTGTTGTCAAGCCCAAGCTGTCTTGCAGGTGCGTGACTTCCCAAGTGCCCACACCGCCTTCAACGGCCACGTAGGCCAGGAACAGACCCATAAATCCACCCAGGATCAGGCGTGAGCGGCCCACGAGGGGAGTGAGGGAAGGAGCCTCCACCTGTGCGGAGACGCGCGGCATGGTCAACAGCAGCAGCCCCAACAGGGCTGCCAAACCGACGCAGCACAGCAGTGGGAGCCGGAAATTGCCGCCAGCCGATCCCACAGCCAAGGGGGCCAAGACAGCACCTACGCCGAAACTCGCGCTCAGCAGATTCAGCATGGCGGCGCTGCGTTCGGCGTAACTTGTGGACAACCAGACGTTGACGGTCAGGTCAAGCATTCCAAAGCCCACACCCAACCAGCAGGAGGCCAAAAGGGCTAAAGCAAAGTTGGAGGCCAAGGCCAGCCCGACACCGCCCAACCCCAGGAGCATGACGGCCAAGAGGGCACGCTGCCGGGCCGACCACCGTGAGGCCAGTCCGCCCGCGAGCAGCACCCCCAAGACGGCTCCAGCAGAATTGAGACTGATCAGCCACGAAGCGCCTATGGCCTGTAGACCAAATTGACTACTGAGGGTGGGTAGGGCAGGGCCAAGAATGGGATACAGCAACCCCAACAGCAAAAAGGCAACTAAACCAAGGATGGCCAAACGTCTCGGTGGGGGGTGAGAACTTGGTTGCAGGCTCATGCGGCAGTATAAACTGCACATGTCGGCAAATATAAAGGAAAAGCTGCAAAAAACCGCAAGAGGTACACTAGGCCCACTATGTTTGTGCCCGAACGACAGCAGTACATCCTCAACGAGTTGGCCCGCTTAGGCCGCGTTGAAGTCCTGGATCTGGCCCAGAATTTAGGCGTATCTGAGGACACGGTGCGGCGAGACCTGAAAGCGCTGGCCGCCCGTGGCTACCTGCAGAAAACCCACGGAGGCGCGGTCGCCTTGGATCCGGGCCGAATGGCCTGGGTAAACCGCGCCGAGCTCAGTGGTGGAGCCAAAGCCAGCATAGGTGCCGTGGCAGCGCACTTGGTGGAACCGGGACAATCCGTGCTGTTGGATGCGGGTTCGACGGTGTTTGAGCTGGCGCGCCGCTTACGGGTCAGGCCCCTGACGGTGTTGACCAACTCACTGGATATTGCCTCAATCTTTGCATCCGAACCCGACGTTGCTCTGAGCTTGACGGGTGGAGATTGGAACGTGCGGTCACGTTATCTCACCGGGGCGAGTGCCTTGGAAACTATAGGCCGTCGCCGAACGGATTGGACTTTTTTAGGCGCGTGCGCGGTGCATCCTTTTGCAGGTGTGACGTCGGTTTCGGAAGGAGACGCCGCCGTGAAACGGGCGATGTTAGCGGTGGCTGACCGAACAGTGGTGCTGGCTGACCACAGCAAGTTGGGGCAGATCGCCCCCTACTCGGTGGCTCCCTTACACCAGATGTACGCCCTGGTGACGGATGGATCTTCGTGGACAGACCAACTGGGTGCAGCAGGGGTGCAGGTTTTGGTGGCCCAGTCAAGTGCTGTGGTGCCGGATTGAGGTGCACCTCTGCCGCCTCTCACGCGGGTGGGCATAGTTTTAAAAACCAGAAAGGTGAAGGGGCAGTCCTTTGGGGAACAGGCCATAATGGCGCTGTCTGCACGGATCCAACAAGAGCCATGTCAGGCTGTGTTCCATGAGCTGGCATTTAAATAACATACTACCCCGTTTAGGGCTTGAGCAGCTCTAGTTTTACCCGCACCCAGACGATAAAAAAAGACGATATGATGAGATATCGTCTCCACCACAGTTTAGGGCGTCCGGCTGTGATTCATCGACTCCATCGCTGAGCCAGACAGCACTCTTCTGATGAACGGCGGTACCGTCATCAAAGACTCAGTGACGCTCATTTGCTGACTCTCCTCTTGGCCCGTTTGGTGTTCAAATACCCGTATCCGTCAATCTGGCGGGGCATGTTGAAGGCAGACCGATCAGGTCTGCCTTCCCACACTCAGGCCTCTACCCGGGGACTGCGGCTGCTCGATCATCTGGAGCAGATCGTTCGTCCAGCAGAGCGCTGTGCCGAAGTGATCATTGATGCCACGCCGCTGCCCATTTGCCGTCCTCAACGGGGGAAACGCTGTGCGTTGGAGGCATGGCACTCAAGGAGATGCCTACGGGGACAAATTGCACGCCTGGGTTTCACCTGCCGGCCAACTTGCATGACACCGCCGTTGGGTACGAACTCAACTGCCAATGGCCTGACTTTGGCGGCCCAAAGATCATTGGCGACAAGGGCTATCGTCGCTGAGGTTTTATCTTTCCGCCCAAGACCAAGACGAGATACGACACCGGGGACAGAATTTGTGCAAGGGCGCGTAGAAGCCCTCCACCACACCCAATGCGGCTTCGGACTGCAAGCCAGCGGGAGACGGCTTGCAGTCCGAATAGATTTGCAGAGTTGCGGTGAAAAGCGGGCACGGATCACCGGAGCCAAGTGGCATAGATGCATCACCGGGAGATCACTGCCGGACGCTTACTGGACGTGTCAAGATACTAGGCAGGGCGTCAGGTGTTTGAATCCTGATCTGCGTGGGCTGCTTGCCCAATAAGGGTTCAGCCTTTGCCGAGCAGCTTCATGCGGAATTCGGCGCTTTCGGGCAACAATTCCGTTACCACGAAGCGGAAGCGTGCACCGTCATGCATCTCTAGTTCACATTTACTGCCGCTGGTGGGCTGCGGGCCTGCTGCGGGCGGCGTCAGGGCCACGCGCAAAAATCCGCCCCGGCCTTCCATCGCCGTGATGCTGCCGGGCAGCGATGCCCCGCCCAAGTCTTCGCCAAAGTGTGCAGTGATGCTTTGGGGATCGCTCATGGGATTGCCTGTTGGTTTACGCCTCTGCCGATCAGATTCTGCTGCATTCCAGACTGCTCAGAAGGGCACTGAACAGTATTCCATTCCACAACATCCGTCTCCATTCCGACTCGCTTTGCTCGGAGGCGAACCGTCACCGCACCGCCCTGTTCGGAATTTTTCTTACGCATCGCCCATCATCAGGCCTTCAATCGTATGGCCCTGAACAATCGGTTCCAGCTCCTCCACGATGCGGCACAGCAGGTGGTCGCGCACTTCTTGCGGCAGGGTTTCATAAAACGCCCGCGTGACCTGAAAGTCGTGTTTTTCGTGGTTGCCTGCGCCGGGGGCGTCCACACCCAGCACCAGCACGGGGCGCGATTTTTGGGACTGGTTGGCGGTGCCCCGGTGAATCGTGAGCGCCGAACGCACCGAAATGTCGCCCATTTTTGGGAACTTGCGCTGGGCGCGGGCCTGATAGCGCTCATATAAGGAGGTGGGCGGGAACATGCCGTGGTCATAGAGGCTGGGGTCGTCCCACTGCGTGCCGGGCGCGATTTCAAAAGGCCCCATGTCTTCCTCTACATCTACAGTCGTGATGTTGAAGGCCAGCGAATTCAGGCGGCGGCCAATCAGGGTTTCGTCGCCAACCGGGAAATCGCGGTGCCAGGGCTGGTCTTTTGCGCCGGGGCCGGGCACGTCGAAGCCGATTTCGACGATCTTGTATTCTGGCCCCAGGACGCTGGCGCACACGGTATGCACCCAGGGATGCGTTACGAGTTCAGTAAAGCCGCGCACCGTTTCGGGGTGAATTTCGACGTAATGGCGGTTGGTGCCGCGCCCCACCGCGCCGCCCGGACGCTTGAGAGCCGCCTCGTACAGCACGGCGATGTCTTCACCGAGGTGCTGCGCCCACTCGCGGGAAAAGGCTCCCTTCAGGCCAAGGATGCCGTCGCCGTAGAGGGCACCCATGATGCCGGACAGATCATATTCGCTGGCCGGAGAAGTGGGGTGAATGATGCCGGGCTGAGTCATGGTCGTCATGGCGTCTCCTTTGATAAACCTAAAGTTGTGTTGTAACAAAGTTTACTCTAAATCGGTTCAGTAATCTAGCGGGTCAGCAATCTGTTTAGCCCTACGGCTCAGTACGGGCGCGGGTCAGGCGGTTTTGCAAGATCACCACCAGCAGCAGGAAGGCTCCCCGGATCACCGATTGCCAGTACACCGTCAGACTGATGGTGCCACGCCCGTTTTCAAAGTTCAGCACATTGAAAATCACCCCCAGCAGCAACACGCCCACCAGCGTGGAGCCGATAGACCCCATGCCGCCCGTCAGCAGCGTGCCGCCCACCACAACGGCGGCAATGGCGGTCAGTTCCCAGCCCAGCCCCTCGGTAGGTTGGCCTGCGCCAAATTGCGAGGCCAGAATCACGCCTGCCAGTCCCGCCAGTGCACCTGACAGGGTATACACGCTCAGCAAGGTGCGCTCTACCGGAAGTCCCATCAGGCGCGAGGCTTCCTCGTTGCCGCCAATCGCCAGCACGCGGCGGCCAAAGCGGGTGTAGCGCAGCACCACCGCGCCGATGGCAAAGGCCACAAACAGCAGGATGGCGATATAAGGAATGCCGCCGATGGTGCCCTGCCCCAGCGTGGTAAAGCCGTGGTCATAATCCGCCGACACCGATTGGTTGCCCGACAGCATCAGCGCCAATCCCCGGGCCGCCAGCAGCATCGCCAGCGTGGTGATAAAGGGCAGAATCTTGAGGTAGGCGATGATGGCCCCGTTGATCAGGCCGAGCAGCGCCGCCGCCCCCACCGCGCCGAACAGAGCCACCCACAGCCCATACGGACTGAGCAGCGCCGCGACCACGCTGGCAAACGCCGCCACGCTGCCCACCGACAGGTCTATGCCTCCCGTGATGATGACAAAGGCCATGCCCAGCGCAATCAGGCCGAACATGGAGTTGTAGGCCAAAACGGTGGTGATGTTGTAGGGCGAGAGGAAATTCTCGTAGCGCAGGGCACCGAAGAGGATCAGCAGGCCCAGCGCGATTAAAACGCCGTAGCGTTGCAGGGCGCTGACCACGCGGGCATTTCGCACGCTTGCACCTGTGGGCGGAGACTGGGCTAGCGACATGGGGACTCCTTGGGGGATTCTGGAACCGTTTCCGGGGTAGTGAGGGCTGTCGTGGCGAGTCTCATGATCTGTCCTTATCGCCGTTGCCGCTGCACATACACGGCCAGCAAGATGATGCCTGCTTTGACCACCAGCGCCGCCGCGTCGGGTACGCCGCGTGCCAGCAGGGTGTAGCGGATCAGTTGAATAATCAGTGCGCCCAGCAACGTGCCCACGATGGTGGCGCGGCCCCCGGTCAGTGCCGTGCCGCCCACCGCCACCGCTGCAATCGCGTCCAGCTCCATGTTCAGGCCCACCTGATTGGCGTCCGAGGAGGAATTGATGGAGATGACGATCAATCCGGCGATGCCCGACAGCAGCCCGCTGATGCCGTACACCGCCAGCTTGATGCGGTTCACGGGCACGCCCGACAGCCGTGCGGCGCGTTCGTTGCCGCCCACCGCCAAAATCTGCCGTCCGAATACCGTGCGGGCCATGACCCACGCGAAGATGGCGACCACCACCAGCATCACGATCACCTGCACCGGAATTCCGAAAGGCCGCCCCAGCCCAATGACCTGAAAGGATTTGTTGGAAAAGGTCTGGAGTTGCCCGTTAGTGAGCACCTGTGCAATGCCGCGCCCCGCGATGAACAGCACCAGCGTGGCGATAAACGGCTGAATCATAAAGCGCGTGACCAGCAGACCGTTGAACGTTCCGAAAGCTCCGGCGGCCAGCACGGGCAGCACAAAGGCCAGCGCCACGCCCAGCGCCGGACTGCCCAGAGGTGGATTGAGGAACAGCATCGGAGCCAGCGCTCCGGCAATCGCCATCAGCGCCCCCACCGACAGGTCTATGCCCGCTGTGGCGATCACCAGCGTCATGCCCACGCCCACGATCACAATCGTCGCCACCTGGGTCAGGTTCACGTTCAGCGTTTGGGCAGTGAGGAAATTGGGCGTAAAAAAGATATTGAACAGCAGCAGGGCAAGTAACGCCAGAATGGGGCCGAGCAGCGGAATAGAGGGGCGGCGGGAACTGTTCTGGGCCGGAGCCGGGGGCCGCAGCGGAGGTGTGGTGGTTCCGTCAGACATGGGAACCGCCGTGTGGAGGGGATGGTGCCGCGTCCGCATCTGCCGCGCCGTGCGCCATCACGCCCATCAGGTGATCTTGGGTCAGCCCCTCTCCGGTCAGTTCGGCCACGCTGGAGCCGTCGCGCATGACCACCACGCGGTCACAGCCCTCGGCCAGTTCTTCCAGTTCGCTGGAAATCATCAGTACGCCCAGCCCGCCCGCCGCAAGTTCACTCAGCAGGGCCTGAATTTCACCTTTGGCCCCCACGTCTATTCCACGTGTGGGTTCGTCCAGAATCAGGAGCTTGGGATTCATGCACAGCCAGCGGGCCAGCAGCACTTTTTGCTGATTGCCGCCCGACAGTTCCCTGATTTTTTGATCGGGGCCAGTGGTCTTGATCCCCAGCCGCCGAATAAAGCGCTCCACGATTTCATTCTGCTTGGCCGTATCCACAATTCCGCGGCGCGACAGTTCGGGCAGCAGCGCCAGCGTCAGGTTTTCACGCACCGATTGGTCGGGCACGATGCCTTCTATCTTGCGGTCTTCCGAGCAAAAGCCGAAGCCTGCCCGGATCGCGTCGGCGGGCGAGCGCAAATTGGCGGCCTGACCCGCGATTTTTATTTCTCCGCCTGCCAGCGCGTCGGCTCCAAACACCACGCGGGCGGTTTCGGTGCGGCCTGACCCCAACAGCCCCGCAAGTCCCACGATCTCGCCCTTTCTCACGTCCAGCGAGGCACTCCGCAGCGCCGGGCCAGAGCGTGCGCCGCGCACCTCCAGCAATTCCTCGCCTTTCTGGTTGTGGTTCTTTACGAAAGCCGTTTCGCCCTGTCGCCGCAGTTCACCGGGTTCCTTGCCCAGCATGCTGGCCACCAGTTCCAGCTTGCTGATGTCGGTCATGGCGCGCCGCTCCACGGTGCGGCCATCGCGCATGATGGTCACGCCGCTGCACACCGCGTACAGTTCGTCCAGTCGGTGAGAGACGAACACCACCGCAACACTGCTGGCCCCCAGTTGCCGAATCACGCCAAACAGGGTTTCGACTTCGCGGTCATCCAGCGAGGATGTCGGTTCGTCCATGATCACGAGGCGGCTGTCGATGGACACGGCGCGGGCGATCGCCACCATCTGTTGCACGGCCACGCTAAAGCCCATCAGCGGGCGGGTCACGTCGGCCTGCACGTCGAATCGTTCCAGCAGCGTGCGGGCCTCGCGGTTCATGCGGCCCCAGTCCAGAAACGGGCCGCGCCGCCGCTCGCGTCCTAAAAAGATGTTTTCGCTGAGCGACAGGTACGGAATCAGGTTCACTTCCTGATAAATGGTGGAAATGCCGCCGAGTTGTGCGGCTTGCGGCGAGGCGAAATCGACCTCCTGGCCGCCAAAGCGGATCACGCCACTGTCGCGGCGGTAGGCTCCGGTCAACACCTTGATCAGGGTAGATTTGCCCGCCCCGTTCTGGCCGATCAGGGCGTGAATTTCTCCAGCGCTGACCGTAAGAGAAGCGTCTGTCAGGGCAGGCACGCCTGAAAACGCTTTGTGGATGCCCTCCAACCGGAGCAGCGGTTCAGTCTGGGTCACGGGGTCTCCGGAGGTGTGCTGGTACTGAATGAGGGCTGACCTGCCGGGGGTCTGAAGTCTCGGCAGGTCAGCGGGGCGTGCAGTGGTTCAGCAGGGGTTCAGGCTGTGACGGGCAGGTTAGTACGCAGTTGCCAGC
Organism: Deinococcus sp. QL22; assembly: GCF_023370075.1. Classification (NCBI taxonomy): domain Bacteria; kingdom Thermotogati; phylum Deinococcota; class Deinococci; order Deinococcales; family Deinococcaceae; genus Deinococcus; species Deinococcus sp. QL22. The sequence goes on along the minus strand of NZ_CP097153.1, from coordinate 307,795 downwards.
AACCCTTTGGCATTCTGGGCCGTAAATTCGCGGTCAGGATTGATGATCTTGGCCGCAATCTTCTTGCCCGCCGCATAGTTCTTCATGGTTTCAAAGGCTTTGGGGCCGAATTTAGGGTTACACTCCACTACGTAGTTGACTTTCCCGTTAATGACGAGTTGCACGATCTCGCGGCCACCATCAATCGACAGCACCAGCACGTCTTTGCCGGGCTTCTTGCCTGCGGCTTCCAGCGCGGCAATCGCGCCAATCGCCATTTCGTCGTTGTGGGCGTACACCACGTTCACGTCGGGGTGGGCTTGCAGCAGGGTTTCCATGACCTGGCGACCCTTGTCGCGGGCAAAGTCTCCGGTCTGAGACGCCACGATCTTCATTCCGGGCTGCCCCTTGATGGCATTGACGAACCCTGTGCGGCGGTCATTGGCCGGAGAAGACCCGGTGGTACCTTCCAACTGGATGATCTTGGCCTTGCCCTTGGTGGCTTTGACCAACCACGCGCCGACGCGCCGGCCTTCTTCTATAAAGTCTGAGCCGATAAAGGTCACGTAATCAGTGCCCGCTTTGGCCAGTTTTTGGTCTACGTTCCGGTCAAGCAAAATGACTGGGATGCCTGCGGCTTTGGCTTTTTTCACAGCGGCAGCCAACGGTTTTTCTTCGCGGGGAGCCAGGAAGATCATGTCGACGCGCTGGGCGATCATGCTGTCCACGTCGCTGACCTGCTTGGCTGCCGAGCCTGCCGCGTCGGTGTACACCAATTGGTAGCCGAGGCGCTTGGCTTCGTCCTGCATGCTCTTGGTCTGGGCCAAGCGCCAAGGGTTGTTGCTCTCGGTCTGTGCAAACCCAACCTTGTAGGTGGCTTTCTGGGCCAATTTAGGCAGCCCCTGAGCCACGGCAAACACGGTCAGTCCGGCGGCAGCGGTGGCAAGGGCAATGGTCAGGGCACGCTTCTGTTTCATGGTTTCCATCCTTCTCGTCCCGGTGGGGACTAATGAGGGGTTCCCAGTCACCGCTGAGTTGCGCTGGAGATCTGGTCAGGGCTACGGAAATCAGGACGCCTTGTTGCCCAGACGAGGCAACACCTAATTACATCTATGAACACGTGAATGTATCTTTATTTACGCCCAAATCTCGCCATTTGTCAAGCACCATGCTGACCCCAGGTCTGGCGGTACTTTCAATAGTTTCGCATTTGCAACTGGGAGTCTTGATGTGTATACGCGCAGTCAGGGGACACTCATGCCAGAGGAGAAGTGACACAACTTTCATTCTTTTCGGTCAATTGCAGTCGGTATTTCTTCCACGCTGGATGAGTTCAACCATTACGGCAGCCCCCTTCTCGTTGCACAGAACCACTTGCCCGCACCGTCCCCAACAGTGTGCCAACAGGGTTGAGAGGCTAGAGCGGCCCGGTGGAAGCAGACGCGGGCGCGGTGTTCAGAACCCCTGCTCAGGCCGCACAATGAACCATGATTCCTGCGGTGAATACAGCTGTGTTGTCCGCTTGCTCCGCTCGCCCCCAGGCCCGAACACTGCTCTTGACGGCGCTGCTGGCGCTCGTGCCCGGAGCCGTTGCTCGGCAGTCCAGCGCTTCGGTCACGCCCCTTTCTGCTCCGACTGGCCCAAACCTGCGCGGCCCGGTGCGCGAGTTGGCCCTCGCTGCCGCCCCAGACGGCTCCTTGGTGCTGGCGGTCATGGCCGATTCAGGCTCCTTCAACAGTGGGCGCGGGGTCTTTACGGCCCGTCGCCTGACTGCGTGGCGGGTGGGCAGCGCTGGGTCGGCGTGGCAACCTCTCAGTGGCTCGCTGAATTACGACGATCCCCGCCCCGTATCTAGCCTGAATCTGGCGCTGGATGAGCAGGGCGCACCGGTACTGGTCTGGAACGAAAACTACGGTGACAACGACATCGTGGTGTTCCGGGCCTACCAGAACGGAGCGTGGACAGACTGGCAGCCGCGCTATCTGGGCGACGACTTGCCCTATGCCGCCCGTACCCGCGCCGTGGCTGCCCGAAACGGCGAACCGGTGCTGGCGTGGGGCGAAACCCTCCGCACGCCCTACGGCAGTCGCCTGACAGTTCGCGCTTGGGACGGCAGCGCTAAAACGTGGACGCGCAGTCCGGCGTTCAACCAGATCAGTGCCTTTTCCAGAACGCCCGCGCTGGCCCTGAGCGCGGCTGGCCTGCCCACTGTGGCGTGGCTGCAGGGCGAAGTGCTCGCTAGCAACGTGTTCGTGAAACGCTGGACGGGCACGGCTTGGCAAGCCCTGGGCGGCTCGCTGAACCGCCGCCCCAACAGTTACCTCGCCTCGACCCGCATGGTGCTGAACCCGCAGGAACAGCCGGTGGTGGCGTGGTTAGAAGATTTAGACGGCGAGGACGCGCTGTACGTGTCGGCATGGACGGGAAGTGCGTGGACGGCGTTGGGCGGGCGGGTCGGCACCGCTTCGGCTTCCGCACCGTCGCTGGCGATAAACCGGGCCGGGCAACCGGTGGCGGCGTGGGTGGAAGAACGCGGGGGCGTGGGCCGGGTGCAGCTGGCACGCTGGCAGGGCGGCGCGTGGCAACACAGCGGGACAGTCAATCTTGATCCCCGGCGCGACGCCCGCTCGCCGTCGGTAGTCGTAGACGCCGCGGGCGCGGTGGTGCTGGCGTGGCGCGAGGATATCGGCGGCGTATACCGGGTACAACTGCGGCGATTTGGACCTTAACTGCGGTGAGTGGTCAGGAGGGAGTGGAAAAAGATCGGGGCCAGATCAGCGGCGTCCCAGTCTCTGGCGGTTCATAGTCCATAGCAGGAGCCAGAGCACCCGCACCCATTTTCCACTCACTCCATCTGCCACAGTAGAGGCGTGAGTACTCTGGTCATCGTGGAAAGCCCCGCCAAGGCCAAAAAGATCGCCAGTTTGCTGGGGGCCGGATACGTGGTGAAGGCCAGTCTTGGGCATGTGCGTGACCTGCCCGCCAGCAAAGCCGAGTTGCCCGCCAAATACCGAAACGAACCCTGGGCCAACTTGGGTGTGAATCCCGAAACCTTCGCGCCTGTCTACGTGGTTCCCTCCAAAAAAGCTGCCACCGTGCGCGACCTGAAGGCGGCGGCGGCGCGGGCAGACCGGATCCTGTTCGCCTCTGACGCTGACCGGGAGGGCGAGGCGATCAGCTGGCACCTGTCGCGCCTGCTGGGAGTCAAAGACCCGCAGCGCATGACTTTTACCGAGATCACCAAGGCGGCCCTGACGCGGGCGGTGGCCCAGCCGAGGCCGCTGGATTTGCAGTTGGTGGCTGCCCAGGAAGCGCGGCGCGTGATTGACCGTCTGGTGGGCTGGGAAGTCTCGCCGCTGCTCTGGAACAGCGTGGGGCGCGGCCTCAGCGCGGGCCGGGTGCAGAGTGCCGCTCTGATGCTGCTGGCCGCCCGCGAACTGGCCCGCCTGCGCTTTGTGCCTGCCGCCTACTGGCTGATCCGCGCCGATGCCCAGACCGCCCCGCCGTTTGCCGCCACCGTGACCGCCGTGAAAAGCCGGGAATTCCCCGAAGGCAAAGCGCTTGCCAAAGCCAGTGACTTCACGCCTGACGGGGCGCTGAAACCCGGCGCTGATGTATTGCAACTCAGCGCGGAGCAGGCGGCGGCATTGGCGGCCCACCTGGATGGGCGGACGGCCACCGTGACCGACATAGAGCAGAGCGAAGTGCGGGTGCGGCCCCCTCCGCCGTTTATCACCAGCACCTTGCAGCAGGCGGCGGGCCGGGTGGGACTGGGCGCAAAAGCCGCGATGGACACGGCCCAGCGGCTCTACGAGGGCGGCCATATCACCTACCACCGCACCGACAGTCCGGCCCTGAGCGATGAGGCGCTGGACGCCGCCAGAGCCGAAGCCGTGCGCCTGTTCGGAAAGGACGCCGTGCCAGACCGCCCGCGCCAGTACGCCACCCGCAGTGCCAATGCGCAGGAAGCCCACGAAGCCATTCGCCCGGCTGGGCACGGCCCCTGGCGCACGCCCGACAGTGGAGGCCCAAACAGTGCCGGCCTCAGCGGGCAAGACGCGGCCCTCTACCGCCTGATTTACCAGCGCACGGTGGCTTCCCAGATGCACGACGCGCTGTACGACAAAACCGGCGTGACCCTGCACTGCGGCGCGGCCACATTGGCCGCGTCGGGGCGGGTGCTGACGCAGGCCGGATTTACAGCTCTCACGGGGGCAGACACAGGTGGAGAAGACGCCGCTGACCCGGCCCTGCCCCCCCTCACGCTGGGCCAGACCTTCCCGCTCAAGGCCCGCAAGCCCGAAGAAAAGAAGACCAGTGCGCCCACCCGCTACTCCGAGGCCACGCTGGTCAAGGCCATGGAACAGGCCGGAATTGGGCGGCCCAGCACCTACGCCCAGACCGTGAATACGCTGCATCTGCGCGGATACGCGGTGGGCGTGGGCAAACATCTGGCGGTCACAGCCACAGGCCTGCTGGTGGTGGCCTACCTCTCGCGCCACCTGCCCGACGTGCTGGAGCGCACCTTTACCGCCACGATGGAAGCTGGGCTAGACGAAATTGCGGGCGGCCAGATCACGCGGGTGGCGTACCTGACGCGCTTTTGGACGAATGGGCTGGCCCCAGCGGTGCAGGGAGCGCGGCGAGAAGCGCCGGTGCTGGCCCTGCCGCATCTGCCCGGAGCCAGCCTGATCGCGGGCTTGCAGGGGCCGCGCCTGCGCCTCGCGTTGCCTGACTCGGCCCCTAAAGAAGTGCCTTGGCCGCCCAATGCTCTCCCCGGCGAGATCACCCCGGACGACTTGCCCGCCCTACTGGACGGAACTTTCCGGGGGGGTACGTCCCAAGGAGTCACTGGAGCGGGGCAGTCTAAACAGGCCGAATTTGGGTCAGCAGGGACGGCCGCCCAGCCTCAAAAACGGGCGCGGCGAGCCAGCAAAGGCGCAGCTTCTCCCAGGGGCGCGTCAACAGCCAGGCGAACCTCCAAAACGGCCAAAGCGGGCGCGTCGGCTGCCCAGACCAACGCCGCCAAGACGAAGATCAGCACAGCCGCCACAGCCAAAGCCAACACAGCCAAAGCCGCGACAGGCAAAAGCACCTCGCGGTCTAGCAGCGCAGAAGCAGCAGCGGTCAAGCGGCGGGACAAAAAATGAGCCACAGCGTCGCTGCCAGATCAGGTGGGGTTACGGCGGCGCGGCCTTCAGCGTGAAGTGAACTGTGGTTCCCCCCGTTCCGGCAGACTCCAGCCAGATTCGCCCGCCGTGCCGCTCCACGATTTTCCGGCATACCGCCAGCCCGATGCCGTTGCCCCCCGTTTCGATGCGGCTGTGGAGGCGCTGAAACATCACAAAGACCTGTTCGGCATGTTCGGGGGCCAGCCCGATGCCGTTGTCTTGCAGCGAAAACTGGACGTCCGGCCCCGTCACCTGTGCCCGCAAGCTGACCACCAACGGAGCCGGAGACCGGAAGCGGATGGCGTTGCTCAGCAAATTGGTCAGCAGTTGCCGCACCTGGCTTGCTTCGGCCAGGACTGGGGGCAGCGGCTCCGCGTGCCAGCGGGCGTCGGCGGGCCAAGGCAAGCTGGCCGTCAACTCCTTCCAAAGGGGTTCGAGCGCCAGCGGTCGCAACTCGGGCTGCACGCTCACACGCGCCAGGGCCAGCACATCGCGCACGAGGTGGCGTGCCCGCATCACTTGCTCCCCGATGTGTCCCAAATAGCCTTCGGCCCGTGCATCCAGGGTGCCCTGATAGCGGTGGCGCAGCACATCGGCATACACCCCGATGGTTCGCAGCGGCTCTTGCAGGTCGTGCGAGGCCACAAAGGCAAACTGGGCCAGATCACGGTTGCTGGCTTCCAGCGCCTGATTTTTATCTTCGATGGCGTGCTGGCTGGCTTCCAACTGCGCGTTCAGGCGGGTCAGGGCGGCCTGACTGTCCTGCAACTGGGCGGTGCGCTGGGCCACCCGCTGTTCCAGGGAGTGGTTGAGGGCCAGCACTTCCAGTTCCGCCAGTTTGCGGCGGGTGATGTCCTCATGGGCCACCATCGCCAGTCGCTGCTGACGGGCTCCGAAAGCGGTAACACGCACCAGGAAAAAGCGGCGCTGAAGCGGGGTATCGCAGGGATATTCCAGTTCGAACACGGCTTGTTGGCCCGCCAGGACTGCCCGGATGCCTGCTGCGGTGGCGTGTGCATCGGCTTCATCCGGCCCCTGTGACGCGTCGCAGACCTGCAAATAATTGCTCCCCACCGCGTCGCCACCGCCCGCTTCCTCGGCAAAGGCTCTCCACGCCTGATTCACTTCCAGAATCTCGCCGTCTGGGGTCAACACAGCCACCTGGGTCAGCAGCGCATCGAAGGCCTCCAGCAGGTAGCGGCGGGGCGGTAAAGGTAAAGGTGGCATTACCATCCGCAGATAAGGCTAGAACGAGGGCGCATATAGATTACAGTATGCCCATATCGCCCACTCCTTTCACGGTCTTGCTTGTTGAGGACGAGCTGGCCGACGCGTTGATGTTTCAGGAAATGCTTGAAGAAGTGTCGGCGGACATCTCGTTTCATCATGTCGTGAATGGTCAAGATGCCCTGCATTTTTTGAATCGTACCAAAGAATATGCAGAGGTTCCTGTGCCGCACCTGATCGTGCTCGACCTCAATATGCCGGTCATGAACGGGCACGATTTTTTGCGGCGGGCCAAAAGCATCGACGGCCTGCGCCGCATTCCAGTGCTGGTGCTCTCGACGTCCAACAACCCCGACGATATTCACCGGTCTTATGACGAGCAGGCCAGTGGGTACGTGGTCAAACCCAGCACCTATGCCGAATATGCGCGGATCATGGGCACCATCGAGGCCTACTGGCGCGGCGTGGTGCGCCTGCCGACCCTGGCCGACCTGACCCTGCGAAGCTGAGGTGGTGCCTGAACCCGGTGCTTGGACACTGGGGGGCTTGAACACTGGGGGGCCTGAACACTGGGCCTCTTTACCTTGTCCTCAACCGCGCCCCGTGCAGGCAAGTTAGGCTCCAGCATGACCCAGCTTTCCATCAATACATTCACGGCTTCGGCGCTGTCGGCCATCAGCTTTTATCAGCGGTGGCTCTCGCCCCTCAAGGGGTTCCGCTGTGCCCATGCGGCCCTTTACGGCGGAGAGTCCTGTTCGGCGGCAGTGGCCCGCGTTATCAGCGAACAGGGATTGACGGGCAGTGCTTCCGCCATCAGCGCCCGTTTTCAGGCTTGCCGGAGTGCCTTTGATCAACTCTCGCTCGGTCAACACGTTACGGGTGGAGCGCGGGTGCGCGGCGTGTGCTGCTGCGGGCCGCTGCCCATTCCTTTCCGCTGCGGCTGATGCTGCGTTCGGCCCCGACCCCGGAGACTGCCCATGACAACACATGATCTGACCGCGCTGCCCCGTCCCGCCGACCTTCCCGCCCCGTCTTACACCGACCTGCCTGCCACTGAAGCGCAGGCCCGTCGCCGCCGCTGGGTACGTGTTGGTCTGAGTGGGCTGGCCGGAGCCGTCACCGTAACCCTGCTGAATGAAACCGTGCGGCGGCTCGTTCCTCACGCTCCGCGTATCGAAATTATTGGCGAGCGTGCCCTCAGCCAGTCTCTGGAAACGCTGGACGTGACGCCCCCACGCGGCGCGGCCCTTTACCGCTGGACACTGTTGGGCGATTTGCTGTCCAACTCTATTTATTTTGGGCTGGTGGCACTGGGCAAGCCGCAGGGTGCGTGGAAGCGTGGCAGTGCGCTGGGCCTGGCTGCCGGGGTGGGCGCGGTGGTGTTGCCGGGGCCGCTGGGATTGGGCAAGCAGCCCGGC
>NZ_CP097152.1:300000-541487 GCF_023370075.1 Deinococcus sp. QL22 | reverse complement strand
TCTGCCGCGGGTCAAGTTAAAGCGACACAACCCTACACAATCCCCATGCGCAGCCGGGCGCGCCTCAGCGCCCGGCCCAGCTCGACCAGTGTCACCTGCTCAGCGTCGTAGTGAAGTTCCATGTTTCCCGACGAACTGGAGTCGGCCCGGATCACGCCCGGTTGAAGCCGCAAATAGGCAGCGGCCTTGCCACCGATAACGGCGTCCACTGGGGCGCCGTTTTCTAGCAGCACATTGAGCAGCACCCGGGTGGCCCGAACAGGAGAAGCAGCAGTCATCCAATGACTGTAGCGGGCTGGCCCTGTCAAACATCTTTCAGCGCCCTAGCGAGGGGAGAAGCAGCTCAACTGGACGCTGCGTTCGCGAACCCGGATGAGCTGCGGTGCAGGTTCCAGGGTCGGCGTTCATGGGCCTTGAAGGGCCGGCTCAGCGAAGCGATCTACCCATCGTGACGCTTTAGACCATTTCGGCGATCGCGTGATCCTGCTCTCCCAGCCGCCGCTGACTCCAATCGCCCCGATCACTTGGTCGTCCCGTACCCTACAGTCACACCGTCTCACACGACGTCATGGATTCAGGAGGTGGAAACAAGCGTAAGAATTCCTTCCATTGCACGCCCACTTCGAGAATCTTCATCATCACACCCGAATCAGCGTTTCCACCACGACCAGACGAAACAACCAGAAACAAGCGTTCCAGACGTGGTCTGCGGTTGCCACAGGGGTGGGCAGAATTCCTGCCCACCCCTGCGCTTCACCTGTCGCTGTCAAGTTAAGGCAATCCAGCCCTAAAGGCGGCTCATGATGGTTTCGAGACTGACCCGCATGCGTTCGACCGACTGTGCTAGGTCGCCCAATTCATCCTTGGCTTCTACACGAACCGGTTGTGACAGTTCTCCCATGCTGATGGCGTTTACCTGTTGAGACAGACGCTGGATGCGTTGGATCAGTTGATTGGCAAACATTGCCGCGAGTACAGCCGCCAGCAAGACCATCACCAGGGTAACAGCGACGGTCGGCAGAATGTTACTCCTCACACGCTCTTCGACGTAAGAATTGTCCAAACCGAGCACGGTGATCCCCGCACCACCTGGCAATGGATACCCGATCAACGTAGTCTCGCGATCCGCCAAAGTGAGAACAGGCGCTCCAGGAGTGAGCTGAGTCGAAGTCGCACGAAAGAGGGTGTTCTTCTTGGCGTAGATGCCAATAGCATCAGTGCCGCTCGACATTAGGCGGGAGAAACCCTGAATATCAGTATCGGTCTGCGTGTTGCTGAAACTCCGGTCATAGGCTGCGACAAGGGCGCCACTGGGTTGATAGACAGTGGCAAAGTAGAGCGGCGTCACACCGAGATTGACCAACTCTAGGAGACGCATTTGAGCATTTTCTTGGACTTCAGCGCTATTGAGTGGCCGTCCAGTGGCATCCATTAACTCTTGGATCCCGGTGCCGAACACAGCAGCTGATTGCGCAGCGGAGCGCACGAGTAAGGCGCGGTATTGCTCTGCTTGACGCACGAAAATGAGCGTGAGGATCAAACTGGAAACTACCAAGAGAGGCAGCAAAACCAGCAAAAAGATTTTGGCACGTAGTGACATAGGGACTCCTAAAAGCATAGAACCGAAGGGAAACAGAAAGAGGGAACGCTGGCTAACTGAGTTAGACTTGAATGTCTTTCTCAATACGGCGCAGAAGGGTTAAAGCCTCACTGTGACGTCCAGAAGGCAATAGGGCTCGCAGCGAATGAAGAAAAGGTCGTACCTGCGTTGTTGGCAAGTCCCCCTGCGGTGCCCGGATCTGTTGCAAGCTCTCGCGCACGAGTTCACGAGCGATGGGACCGATGAGGAGAGTCAACTGATCTGTCAGGTGTTGCACCTGAAATGGCTCTCTCACGCTGTGGGTGACAGAAGTCGATAGCGTCGCAATTAAGCTCCGCACTTGTGGCTGATGCTGCGCAGGACTGATCCGCAGCAATTCGTGTTCCAGATCTCCCAAGGCAGCGGCGGGAAAAGATTCTGCTGTCAAACCCAAGGCCGAGAAAGCATCGCGCATGAGAATGCGCGTCACCGGGCCAAAGATTTTGGTGAGTTCATACGTGAAGTGGGTGAGGCTCTCGGCGGTGAGGAGAGGGCCAGTACTAAACGTTATCCATTGTTGAGCTTCAAGAGAGGCGAGCTCCATACGAAGCTCTTCAATCTCCCATTGCAATGTCTGAGCCAACTCCTGAACACTTCGCTTGCCATCTATGAGATCCGATACAACGTGTGCGGGCGGTTGACCCTGCCGTATCGGCACACTGTAGGAACGGATGTGGGCAACATTTTGAATGTCCTGTACGGTCAATGCCCGCAAGAGGAGCTGCTCCATGCTCAGCCCTAGTAAGGCGCGGGGATCGTCCAGTGGAGGCAGCGAACCTTCCTCAAAAACGCATTCTCCCTCTGTGTTCATCAGAAGTTGAAAAGCTTCCATGCCATACCGCGTTTGTTGAAGTTGTTGCCATGCACAGGTCATCACCCGCTGGTGGTCGAGCGTCAAGGTGATTTCTATGCCTGCGGAAACTGAGCAGCTGAGCTTGCCCGAGCGCCCCATACCCGAAAGGTATTGCAGGAGTGGGGGAAGAGTCTCGCGGGTATAGGTGGCTTTAAACATGACAACCTCATTCAGTCAAGTAGGTGCGAAGGGACATCTGCTCTCAAGGGTCACTTGGCAGCAAGGCAACCTTAAAGGCTTGGACTCGTCATTACGAAAGCCAAAAGGTGAGGAAACTGTAAGGATGAAGCTGTCACGCTGCTCTTACGGCAGCACATGCAAATTAAGCGTGCCGGTACCCCATGCAGCGTTACCGCACCCCCCTGCTCCCCTTCCTTTTGCATTGTGAGAGTGAGGGTCAGATCAAGATGAGAGGTCAAGATGAAGGATCAAAAAAGTTCACTGCGGAGCATATTGATGCTGGCGTTTGTTGTTGGAAGTAGTGTTCAAGCTCAGACGGCTCGGCCTCCCGTGCGGATTTTGGCACCAGCAACAGCTGGGGGCGGTTGGGACAATACAGCCCATGCAGTGGCTGAGACCCTCAAGAAAGAGGGATTAAGAGGCGTATCCGAGGTCTACAATGTGCCGGGCAAAGCCGGCACGCTTGGATTGGCTGAATTTGTCAAACTCCGTGGTCAGGCCAATCAGCTCATGATGACTGGCTTTGTGATGGTGGCGGGAATTCCGCTCAACAACAGCCCGTATGACCTGACAACTGATGTCACCCCTATTGCTCGTCTGACGACGGATTACGAGGTTTTCGTGGTTCCGGCAAAATCGCCTTACCGGGACGTCGAGGATTTGATGGAAAGCTTTAAGGCCAACCCGAGAAGCATCCGCTTTGGAGGAAGCAGTGCAGGAGGCAGCGGGCACATTGCGGTGAGCCGGCTGGCCCAAGAGTTGAAGATTCCGACATCGCAAATCCAGTACATCCCCTCTGCAGGCGGCTCTCAAGCCACCAAAGCCATGCTGGGAGGCGAGCTGGACGTGGTCAGTGCAGGGTACAGCGAACTGGAAGACTTTATTAAGAGTGGTCAGGTGCGCGGCCTGGCCATTTCAGCGCCAGAAGCGGTTGACGGCATCAATCTGCCCACCTTCGTTGAAAAAGGTCTGGATGTTGATGTCTCTAATTGGCGTGGTATCGTCGCTCCTGCCGGAATCAGTACCGCAGAACGGAACCAACTGACCCTCCTGATGACGAAAATGGTTCGCACCCGAACCTGGCAACAACAGTTGACTCAAAACAAGTGGAACCCTTACTTCGCTTCGGGTGATACCTTCGGCCGGTTCCTGCGCACGCAGCGAAGCTATGTTGCCCAGCTGCTCAAAGATTTGAACATCAAAAACTAAGGGGTCGAGCAGGGATGTAAAAAGGAACAAACGAATGAGAGCTGAGGAGCCGAAGGCAGGCGCCTCAGCTGCTCATCTTCGTACAGATACGCTGCTCAGAGCTCATCCTGAAAGACTGAATCTAGAGATGAGCTACTGAAAAACCGTACTCAGCCTAGAGCTACGGGCGCTGAGTCCTCAAAGTTGAGCAGAAGATCACAGTTCAGCGGAGCAACTGAATTCCATTTGATTTTTAGTAGACGAATTGTAGTTTCACTCTTCTCGTTCAGCTCGTTCGACAAGCCCTCTCCATCACCAACACCCTGCCCCCGGAGGCACCCCATGTCCATAAAGCGCATGTCTATGACCAGTAAAAAAACACTCCTGACCCTCTCCGCCTTGCTGCTGGCCGCGCCTGTCACACACGCTCAGGGCATCAACAACCTGCGCATCATGGCCCCGGCTGCCCCTGGCGGTGGCTGGGATCAGACCAGCCGCTCGCTGCAAACCGTTCTGCAAGACGAAGGTGTGGTCAAGCCCGTGCAGGTGTTCAACGTTCCCGGCGCGGGCGGCACGATTGGTCTGGCGCAGCTGTACAACGCCAAGGGCGACGGCAACCTGCTGATGACCATGGGCCTCGTGATGGTCGGCGCGATCCAGACCAACAACTCTAAAGTCGACCTGAGCCGTGTGACCCCGATTGCCCGCCTGACCGGGGAATATGAGGTGCTGGTGGTGCCTGCCAGCAGCCCGTATAAAAACACCGCCGACCTGGTCGCCGCTTGGAAGGCCAACCCCGGCGCAGTAGCCTTCGCAGGCGGCAGCGCGGGCGGCACCGACCATATGCTGGTGGGCCTGCTGGCGCGGGCGGCGGGCGTAGACCCCAAAAAGATGAACTATGTGCCCTTCAGTGGCGGCGGCGAAACCCTGGCAGCCTTGCTGGGCAATCAGGTCGCGGCAGGCGTGGCAGGCTACGGCGAGTTCGAGGCCCAGATCAAGGCCGGAAAATTGCGGGCCATCGGCATCAGTGCGCCCAAAGCTCAGGCCGGAATTGCTGTACCCACGCTTAAATCTCAGGGCTACAACATTGATCTGGCCAACTGGCGCGGCATCGTGGCTCCTCCCGGCATCAGCGCCAGCGAGAAATCGGCGCTGGTGGCAGCGCTGGACAAGATGCACAAATCCAAAGCTTGGAAAGACACCCTGAAGACCCGCAACTGGACAGACCTGTACATGAGCGGCAGCAAGTTCGACGTGTTCCTGAAACTGGAAGCCGTGCGGACTAAAGGTATCTTGCAAGACATCGGCCTCGTGAAGTAAGCCGGAGCACCAGGGGGCGAAGTGGAAGCACGAGAGCCACTTCGCCCCGTTTCATGGCCCCTATGGGATTCAGGTAGGCCATGCGACGGAGATGTGCGTTCCCTGTTCTCAAAATATGAGCTGGCCCCGTCATTCCTCCCGATCGATCTGGGGCTGGTTCAATGTCTGCATAGGTCAAGAGTTGACGGCTGGACGGTCAGCAGTGAAAGCCCTAGGTCTTGGCGGGCACGCTGAGTGCGGGTACTCCGTTGACTGAGCGTAACCAAGGAGTGGAAAGCCGTTTTTATTGCTGAGGTCAACCAATCCAAGCTGCGAAGAACAACGTGTTTCTGAGAACATCAAGCCAATTCAACGGAGTACCATTATTGATTCAGGTGTAAATCTAAGTCGTGGGATCACGTCAGGTTTTGTACTAAACGTGGCTTAGCGTGCCGTCTTGAGTTGAAGGCAACTTCAATTTCTACCAATAGTACGAATTTTCTCGGGTAATCCGCGTTACCAGAACAGGCGAACGGGCAGGAACAAGCTTTTATCGATAGGTGGACTTGCTCTTAAGTTCAGTTAAAAGCGGAAAGAAGGCAGGGTCGTTGCCGGGTGCTTCAGCGTGAAGAAAGGGCCATTCGCGCCGCGTGAAATTCTGGTGGGGGAGGGGTCAGGCGTCGAAGGATCTGCGGCGATATTGTGTCAGCAGGCCGAAGCCATTCCCGTGTTTATGAAGGGGCCAGAGGTGATGAAGGGAGAAGGCCGTTGGTTCTACAGCGGCATGTACCGGGTAGGCCACTGGACTCAAGACCCGGAAGTATCGGCCCGGTTGTGTTGCCTTAACTTGCCGTGCGTCATGTGGAGAGCAGGGGTGGCCGCAGACCACGTCTGGAACGCTTGCTTCTGGTTCTTTCTTCTGGTCATGGCGGTCACACTGGTTCGGGTGTGATGGTGAAGATTCAGAGGTTCGGGCGTGCAGGTTGAGAAATTCCTGTGTACGTTTCCTCCGTTTGAATCCCTGCTGTTGTCTTTCGTGACTCTGTGTAGGACGGTGGGACTGCTCGATCATGTTGTTGCAGCGCAAGGTAGAAATCACCTGCTGGTGGTCAACACCTCAGCCCCTGACACTTTGAGGTAAATGGCGTCCTAGACGCAGTGCGACATGACAAAGGGCGATATCAGAGTCTGTGACGAACACCGAAACCGCCCTGCTGCAAGAGTGACACGCTCGCCGCCCATCTCAACACCCGTCTCCCGCACCGCCGCATGGATGCTCTGAAGCGGCTGGCCGAAGTGCTCCTGGCACTTCTCCAGGCCGAATCCACCCTCCACCGCAAGATCGCTCTTCATCTGCCCGAGACGCGACTCTGGAGTCCAAAACTCGCGTCGTGGCACAGGTGTTTCACGATGCCCAGCTCACCCCGCAGGACGTCACAGACGTCCTGCTTCCCTTGTTCCCCGACAGTAAACTCACCCTGGTGATGGACCGCACGACCTGGCATTCCGGTCAGACCCCTCTCAATATTCTTGTCTTGGGCGCCCTCCTCGGGGGCGCCGTGATCCCGCTGGTGTGGACAGTCCTCCCTCACCAGGGCAACACCTGCACCGCAGCCCGCATTCTGTTGGTGGCTCGACTGCTCAAAGTGCTGCCTGCCAAACGCTGGGCGGTGTTGATCGCCGACCGAGAGTTCATTGGGCAGGAATGGTGCCGTTTCCTGCGCTGGAAACAGATCCGGCAGTGTCTGCGCATCCGGGAAAACACCCGGATTGAAGATGAACTTGTCCGTGACCTGTTCACCCACCTGAAACCCGGTGAAGCGCGGACGCTCTTTGAGCGAACCTGGGTATATGGTGGCTGGATGCAGGTGGTCATCACCCTGTCCCCTGCGGAGGATAGGGTGATCGTCGCTTCGGATTTGCCTGTCAGGGACGTTCTTCACACGTACCGGCTCAGGTGGGGCATCGAGTGTGCGTTCTCGGCCCTCAAATCAAGGGGACTGAACCTGGAAGCCACGCAGATGACAGCCGCCGACCGGATTTCGAGGCTGTTCGGGTTGCTGTGCATCGCCTTGGCCTGGATGGCCCGGGTCGGGGCGGAAGATCAGCGGCAGACCTCGACGAGGTCTGACCATCGGGGGCGAGCCATCCGAAGTCAGGTGCGCACCGGGTAGATGGCCCTCAGTGAGGCCGTGCGGTGGGGTAGAGACGCCTTTTGGAGCTGCCTTCAGCTCCTCAGCACACCTTTCCCGCCCACTGGGACGTCAACTTCTCGAAGTGTCAGGTGCTTAGGGTTAACATGATCGAGCATCAGAAGTTCCCGTATCGCAGCTCCGTAACTTCGCAGCCGATCGGTGTGAATAACCTCTGGGACATCGTATTCACCCAGGAGTCGGATCAGAAACGTTTTCGCGGCCTCGCTCTCACGGTGACGTTGGAGGAAGATGCCCTGCACGAAGCCGTGCTCGTCGACTGCTCTCCAGAGCCAGTATCGGACGCCACCGACGCTCGTACACACATCAATCAGAGACCACCGGGAACCCCGCCGGGGTTCCCGGTGGCGCAGTTCCTCAGCGAAAAGGGTGCTGAATTTAAGACACCATTCGCGGAGAGTTTCGTGGCTGACCTGTTGGGCCGCGTTGGTGGAGCAATTCTTGGACATCCCGGTCACTCAAAGAAAAGCGGTGGTACAGCCAAACGGCGTGCTGAATGATAGTTGTTGGGAATCGGTGGCGGTAGGGCTTGACGTCGGTCACAGACGATCAGCGTACCCTGATCCAGTTAAGGCAACACAACCCTCTGACCTGATGTGGATAGAAGGAAGCAGTCGAGAATGGAGTTTTGATTGATCTCCACCTCAGTACCCGACACTTTATGAATTGAGCGTCTGGCTGGGTTTCAAAAGCCCAATGAGTTGAAGGGCTTCCGCCTCCCCACGCTCGTGGATGCGGGCGAATGTCCGCACGAGGTTCCGGAGGCCCAGCGTCACGACACTCCAGGCTCGCCGACCGTGCACCTTCATGGTGCACGTTTGGAGAACACCCACCAGCACGCACCATACGTACGCCAGGGTCAGCAGGCAGAGCAGGCGCTCCACGTGATCGTGGAGCGTCATGTGGGTGCTTTCCAGCTTGAATCCCTTGCTTTTCAAAGCTCGGAACAGACACTCAACGCGGAACCTCTTACGATACCCGGAGAGGATGCGGCTGGCAGAACCGGAAGTGCTGGCAATAATCAGCACCTGCCCATCCTGGCTGTAGGTCAGGACGACATTCATTGGTTGACCGTAGACCTCGGCCTGATCAACCAAAATGCCTTTCATCCCTGGCTGCAGTCCCTGCAGCCAGTCTCGTGCGGGAGAGCCATCAATGAACGTGTCCTGCCGGAGTCGGACACAGAGGGGTTGGGCCCGCACGAGACAGCCCACCAATCCAGTCTTGGCCAATACATTCCCGGTCGGCATAGAGCACGGCGATCTCCTGGCAGGACAGAAGGCAAAGCACGTCGTTCATCAGGGTTAGCCGGATTTCGGTGCTGCTGCTGCCCCATGGGGCAGCAGCTCGAAGAGGAGTGGAATGGCGACACCACGCCACAAGACAGCCAGCACCAGTGCGTTCACATCTGCCTGACCCAGCTTCCAATTCGTGCGGTCAATGATAAATTCTCGCTTCCGGGCATCCGGAAGCAGCCTCAGCACGACAGCGGCAAGATCAGCCGGGCACAGAGGATGGCGGTTGAAAAACCGCTCAATTCGGCGAATGACCGAAGACGTCTGAGCGCTTCCCGGGAAGCGCTCAGCCAGTTCCGCATGCCGGACGTCCTTGGCTTGAAGAAGTGCGAGGACGACCAAGGAGAGCAATTCCACTTGGTTTTTGCGGTACTCCGGAAAATGAGCACAAAAGCAGCGCGTCAGATGGGTCAGCGTGGCAGGGGACGCGTTCTGTTTTGACGGATCAGACGAGAGATTTCAACCCGTCAAAAAGTGTCGGGTACTGAGGATCTCCACCTTGCTGACCGAGCTGACCGATTGTCCCTGCCTTCTCCTGCGGTGAGATGCACTCCTGCCGCCTCCCGTTCACCCGGCGTAGATTGACGCCCCGCCGTTAAACCCCAATACTGAACCATGAAAGCATCTGTAGTGTGGCTCGGGCTGCTCGCGTCATGTGCTCCAATGCAGTCTGTGCAGACTCAAGCCCGCTGGGTTCCCATTGATCCACAAAATCTCCTGGTCATCGACACCACCAAAGGGCGCATGATCGTCGAGATGCGCCCTGATCTGGCGCCCAAGGCCGTCGAGCGCATCAAGCTGCTGGCGCGCGAAAAAGTTTACGATGGCTTGCAATTTCACCGCGTGATCGACCTCTTCGTCGTGCAGACGGGCAATCCCAACAACAAGGATGGGGGAACCTCCACCCACCCGAATCTCGACCCCGAGTTCTCGGTGAGGTTGCCAGACAAAACAGTCTGGCGGCAGGTCACCCGGACCAGCGACGGCAATGCTGGTTTTCTGGGCACCATGCCGATCCTCACCGTCTCGGATGCCGAGACCCGGCGGCGCAATGTGCCGGACTTCCAGGCCTGGGGCGCGTACTGTCCAGGCGTGGCCGGGATGGGGCGGGGGGAGGCCCAGAACAGCGCCAACAGCGAAATCTTCTTCATGCGTGGGGCGTCGTCATTCCGGCTGGGCCTGCAGTACACCGCCTGGGGCAATACCGTGATGGGGCGCGAAGTGGTGACCTCGCTGGCTGCTGGAGAACCCCCGGCCAATCCCGACATCATGCAGCGTGTGCAGGTGGCCGCCGACCTCCCGGAAGGCCAACGTCCCGTCGTCGAAATGCTAGATACGCAGAGTTCAGCCTTTGCGCAACTGGTGGACCAGGTGCGGCGGGAGAAGGGCGCAGATTTCAGTATCTGCGATATCCAGGTTCCCACGCGCCTGAAGTAAGAAGCCTGAATAGAAGGGCCGAATGGGGGTTCCCGAGATTTGGCAGGGACACGCTGTCATCCAGCGGCTCTTCACCGGTTTCCGGGTGTCATACCCCTCTCCTGGGATCGAAAACGTCGCGCAGGCCGTCGCCAAGCAGGTTAAAGGCCAGGACTGTCATCAAAATGGCGAGCGCCGGAGCACTGGAAGCCCACGGAGCCTGCGCGATGTAATTGCGGGTCTCAGAGACCATCGCGCCCCATTCGGGGGTGGGGGGCTGCGCGCCGAAGCCGATAAATCCCAGTCCTGCGGCGGTCAGAATGGCGCTGCCCACGTCGAAACTGCCCTGCACCAGCAGTGGGGCCAGTGAGTTGGGCAGCAGGTGCCGGAAGGCCACGCGGCTCTGCGAACTGCCCAGTGCGCGGGCAGCTTCCACAAACTCGCGCTCACGCAGGGCCAGAACCTGGGCACGAATCAGGCGGGCGTAGGTGGGCCACGACACCAGTGCCACGGCGATCATCACGTTGGTCAGGCTTGGCCCAAGCGCCGCTGAGATCGCCATGGCCAGGATCAGGCCAGGAAAAGCCAGAAATATATCGGTGACGCGCATGATCACCTCGTCCCACCAGCCGCCCAGCAGTCCCGCCACCAGACCCGCCGCCGAGCCCACCAGCAGCGAGGCCAGCATGACGCTCACGCCAATGCCCAGCGAAATACGCGCGCCGCTGAGTACCCGTGTCAGCACGTCGCGGCCCAGTTGATCGGTGCCCAGCAGGTGCGCGGCAGAGGGCGGGGCCAGCCGCGCGGCCAGATCCTGAGTGCTGGGACTGCCCACCAGAAGCGGCCCCAGCACAGCCAACACCACCAGAAACACCAGCAGCACCAGTCCGATCATGGCCCCAGTGTTGCGCCGGAACCGCCGCCAGACCGCGCTGCCCGTCCCGCTCTCTGCCGCCAGGATAGCCGTCATGAGAAGCTGATCCGGGGATCGAAGAAGCCGTAGGCCAGGTCGACCAGCAGGTTGACCACCGAGTACGCCAGGCCCGCGATCAGCGTGACGCCCATGACGGCTGGAAAGTCCAAACTGATGGCGGAAGTGGTGGCGTAGCCGCCGATCCCCGGCCATGAAAAGATCGTCTCAGTGAGCACCGCGCCGGTCAGCAGGCTGCCAAACAGGCTGCCCAGCACGGTCAGCATAGGCAGCGCTGCATTGCGAACCGCGTGCTTACCGAGCACCCGCGCCGGGGTCAGTCCCTTGGAGCGGGCCGTGCGGATGTAGTCCTGGGACAGCACCTCCAGCAGCGCGCTGCGGGTCATGCGGGTCAGCAGCGCGGCCGAATACGCCCCCAGCACCAGGGCAGGCAGGATCAGGTGCCGCAGCCCATCCCAGAATACGGCCAGATCACGGGCCAGCAGACTGTCAATTAAAACCAATCCCGTATGGGTGGGGGGGGGCAGGTTGTAGACGTCCAGGCGGCCCGGCCCCGGGAGCCAGCCCAGGCGCTCATGGAACAACGTCAGCGCCAGAATCGCCAGCCAGTACACCGGCGTGGCCCCGCCCAGCACCGCAAAGGTGCGGGCCAGTAAGTCTGGTGGCCGCCCCTGGTACAAAGCGGCGATCACCCCCAGCGGGAGGCCGATCAGCACTGCAAACACGACGGCCACCAGCGTCAGTTCCAGCGTCGCCGGAAAAAAGGTGCGCAGATCCTCGACGATCTCGTTCTGGGTTCGCAGCGAGGTTCCCATATCGCCGCGCAGCAACTGGCCCATGTAGATCACGTACTGCGTTGCCAGCGGCTTGTTCAGGCCGTTGCGCTCGCGGAAGTCGGCCAGTTGTTCCTCGCGGGCATTGTTGCCCATCGCTGCCGCCGCCGGGTCAGCGGGCAGCGCGTGTGAAATCAGAAACGCGCCCAGGGTCACGCCCCACAGCACCAGTACCATCAGGGCGAGGCGGCGCACAATGTAGATCAGCAAAGGTTCTCCTTGTGGCCTGGTTTATCTCTTGAGCGTTGTGGTCTTGTGGCAACGCCGTGGGCGTGGGCTCTTAAAGGCCACGGTTCTTTATCTGCAGCTCGATTCACGCCGTTCATGGAGCTGAAATCTGCAGCCGTAGGGGGATGAGGCGGCCCCCGCCATCTGGGAGCCGCTCTCATCCCCACTCTACCCTCACTTCTTGCTGATCTTCTCGAATTGCACGTCGCCATTGGCGTTGCGGTTAAAGCCAGAAACGCCCGCCTGAAGGACAATGGGTTTATAGGGTTGAAACAGGACGGCGAAGGGACCTTCCTTGGCAAGCAGCGCCGTGAGCTGACCATACTGAGCCAGCCGCTTGGTGCTGTTGGTCTCGACAGCCGCTGCCTGGGCCAGTTTGCTGGCCGCCGGGTTATTCCAACTGTTGCGCCAGGCCAGAGATTTGGCGGCGTAGTCGCTCAGTGGGGTGCCGTTACCGTCCGCATCGGGATAATCAGGGCTCCAGGCCACCTGAATCAACTCGGCTTTTTGGGCGCGGTAAACGGTGAGCAATTCAGAGTTGACCATCTGGCGGATGTTGGCCTTAATACCGATCTTCGCGAGATCGGACTGAACTTTGGCGGCGAGATCTTGGCACGGTACCCCGCCCGCGCACGATCCGGTGCTGACCAGAAAGTCCACGCTAAAGCCGTTAGGTTTGCCCGCCGCCGTAAGCAGCGCTTTGGCTCTGGCAAGGTTGTACGGATAGTAAATCTTGGGGTCGGATCCGGCCAGTCCAATCGGGATGATGGTCTGCGTTTTGCGTCCCAGACCCTGAAGCAGACTGTCGATCATGCCGTCCTGGTCAAGAGCGTAGCGCACCGCCTCACGCACGCGAGGATCCTCAAAGGGCGAGCCTTTGCTGGAGTTCATGCCCAAGTACTGCAACTGAAAGGTATCGGTTTTGAGCGTTTTGAGTTTGGGATTGCTCTGTGCGGCCTTAAAAGCGTCGGGCGTGTAATCCCAGGCCACGTCGATCTCGCCAGAGTTCAGAGAGCTCTGCTGCGCGGCTGATTCGAGCATGTAACGCAGGATCACGCGCTTGATGTTGGGCGACTTGCGAAATGCATTGGGATTAACGTCCAGCGCCAGCTGAGCGCTGCGGTCCCAGCGGTTGAGCATGAACGGCCCACTGCCTGCCGAATGATCCTTGAGCCAGGCTGTGCCGAAGTCGCCCTTCACTTCATGCGCCTTGGCTTCGGTGGAGTCGATCACACCGCCCACATTAAAGGTCAGCAGCGCCAGCACGATATTAGGGTTGGCGGTCTTGGGAATGTCGATGACCACGGTTCTTGCATCGGGCGCGCTGAGCGACTTGGCAGTGATGTTCGCCACGTCGGTCAGCAGGAAGCTGGACGGCGTTTTGAGCGCAATGACGCGCGTGAGGGAATAGATGACATCAGCCGCCGTGACGGGGCGCCCGGTGCTGAACTTGGCGTCCCGCAGCTTGAAGGTGATGCGTGATCCGGCGGCCGTGGGGGTGACCGTCCAGCTCGACGCCAGGCGGGGCTTCAGGGTCTTGAGATTGTTTCCCTCGTAAATCACCAGTGTGTCATACAGGTTGCCCGCGACCAGCGAGCCGCTGAATTCGTAGGACACACCTGGATCCAGTGTAATCAGATCCGAGAAATCGCCGCCGATGACCAGGGTACTTTGCCGTGCATTCTGGGCGCTTGCAAGTGACAACCCCAGGGAGAGGGCCAGCGCGAGCCCCCGTGAGAACACTTGAAGTTTCCGGGCGGACGCAGTTTGCTGGGACATAGGTTCTCCATTCAAAACACGGATGAGTTGTACGGCATAACGTCTTGGTCACGCTTCCTAAACCAGTATCCCGAAGGGGCTGAGTGGTTGTATTCAACGTGAGGCGATCAGCGTTCAACATACTCTTTATTTGTCGTTCATGCGGGTGGTAGTGAAGAGTCAGCGCGCGCCAGTGAAACCTTAGTACCTCGCACATATATTCTCGATAAAAACAGCGCCGAGAAGATTGAGGGCGGTCATGATGGCTGCTGGCAGCTGAGCCAGGGAGTCATAGAACCGGCGCGGCATCAGAAAGCCTTTCAACCGCTTCCAGACCAGTTCAATTGCGTTGAGGAACGGCGCATAAGGCGGGAGATCCGGTCCTTGTTGCTCCCAGATCACGCGCTGTTCACGCAGGGCCGCGGGGGCCTTGTCCAGAATGACGGTGGTCAAGCGTTCCGGAGTGCCGTGGGCCGCCATAGGGCCGAGATCAGCGATCTCCTGCGCTCCCGTACAGTTGCCCTCCAGTTCTCGCACTTCCAATTGAGCGGCGTTGCCGCTCAAACTCCATGTCCCGATCAAATAAATTGAGACGGCCTGATGATCCCCAGCGAGTGGGAATCCGAACCTGTTGTCCAGACCCTCGGCAAAACCAGGTGGACGCGATGGACATCATCAGTGACAACCCAGGCTGATCCAAGAATTTCAGGGTGAGTTTGCCGTCCAGTGCCCACGAATTCCTGAGTCTGCACGCCCGGATCACCCAGTTCCACCATCACCCGCGAACCAGCGTTTCCGCGCCAAACAGACGAAGCAGTCACCAGCAAGCGTTTCAGACCTGGTCTACCGTTGCAGCAGGGGTGAACGGAGTCTCAGGTCGCTCCTGCCTTCAGCTTGTCGTGACGCCAGTTAAGGCAACACAACCCTGCTGTGTCCAACAGTGGTAGATGACGTTCGCCGACGAAGAACGTCCAGTGGCTCCCGATCCGGTCGGTTACGGCTGACCACCTTCCCTCGCTTAAGGTGGAAGAACCGGCTCAGGCAGGAAGGAACCGAATCCTTCAAGCTCCCGAAATCGTACCTCTCAAATACGTTATTAGGGGAATAAAATATTCCAATCTACAGGCAAGGGTCTTGAAAAAGGTTGAATACAGGGTCTTACAAGAGCCGGAACAGCACTTCCCGCTCAGGCACCGAGGGAACGAATTCTAAGCATCGCGCAGGTCAGCTCGTCTAGGCGCGTGAAATCATCTTCTCCAAGCCTGTCGACATGCTCTTGGAGCAGCGAAGTGGGCCGGGCTGACCAGCTGACGGCACTGCCCGCGCTGTTTTACCGTCCCCTCACCAATCGCCTCGCTCCAGCCGGTTGAGATCCTCGCCCAACCCTTGGGCGGTGGTCTGGAGATCAGTCTGGCTCAGGTGCTGTCGGGCATCTGAATACGCTTCTTTTAAGCTTCACCCGAGTTGCTGAGCCACAGCCACTGCTGTGGCTTCGCCTCATTTTGCGCCTCTGCTGAACTGCGCCTGCAGAAGGGATGCCGGGTCAACCAAATGTTGAGGGTCTGGGCCAAAGTCATGAGCCAGGCCGGGGGAGCAGATGAAGTCATGCTGTTCTCTTACCTAACTAGACTTAGGCCAGAAAAACGGTAGAGTATCACTATGCCCCCCGTTTCTAGATCTGCCGTCCAAGCCACGGTCACCCTGGAGGGTCTTGAAGTGAGCCGGACGCTGGTGCTTCCTGCCGCCGCCCACTTGGGAGATCTCCACCACGCCATTCAAGGCAGCTTTGGGTGGTGGAATGCCCACCTGCACCAGTTCATCTTCACCCAAGCCAGTGGAGCGCATACGTATGAAGACCCCCAGATGCCCGACTGTGACCTGACCCTTGTCCACGACGAGCGTTTGATGACCTTGGCCCTCACCGAACACCGGCTGAATGTGTTCTGGCCGGGGAGTTCGGTGCCCACTCTGACCTACGTCTATGACTACGGCGACTGCTGGAATTGTGCGGTGACTCTGAAGCCCATGACGGTGGCGGGCACCCTCCTGAAGACGTGTACAGCCGCCCACGGAGTCGCCCCCTGCGAAGACAGTGGCGGGGTGCATGGCTACCAGCTTCATCTGGAGCAAGCGGCTCAAGGTGACCCTGAAACCCTGGCCTGGTTCAAGTTCATGCGCCATGATCCACACGCCGCCGTCTCCCCGAAAAGTGTTAATGCCCAGTGGAAACGGTACTTGAAGGGCGAGGTCGGCCCTCATCCAGCATGACGCTCGTCCAGTACCGGGGCAATCTCCTGGCTCATAGCCGGGAGTGGACGAACCTGCATGACGATGAACTTAAACGCCGGGCCGTCAGAGCCGCCGCAGAGCAGGACATTCCGGTGCTGGTCAGCTTGACGACGGCTTACCTGGCCCATCAGGGGGGCAGTGGAGTGCTCACCAGTCCCCGCACCGTCGAAGCGTACGCCTTGGGGGCCCGGCAGTTTCTCGAGTACGCCACGGCTCAAGCGGTGAACCTGCTGCGCCCCGGACGGCATGACGCGCAGAACTACATCAATCACATGCTGGCGGCTGGACGCCAGCCCGCGGGCGTGCAATTGAAAGTCGCTGCCGCCTCGTGCTTCTACCGTGCGCTGCGCTGGGCGGGTGCCACCGAATCCGATCCGTTCCGGGATGCCAAGGTACCCAAAGACCACACGCCCGGGATCGTCAAGCGGCCACCCTATACCGAAGATGAGCTGGCTGATGTCCTCGAATACGCCGACGTTCAGGTCAAGTTTTTGTTGTTTGTGACTGCCCATGCGGGACTGCGGATCAGTGAAGCCCTGGCCTTAGCCTGGGATGACGTCGACGAAAGTGCCAAGCGAATCCACGTCCGCAGTGGTAAGGGACGCAAGGGCCGTTTCGTGGCCATGAGCAGCAGCCTGAGCCGGGCCGCCCGGCTCTACCGGAGTCTCTACGGGCCGGGGGGGGCAGAACATACCGACGGGAAACGAACCACCGCCAGTACCCAAGTGTTCCGCTATGCCAGCGTCATGACCGCGCGGTACCACGTCGAAAAAGCCTTCAAGCTGGGCGCTGTTCCCTTTCGTGGCTTTCATCCAGGGCGCAAATATGCGGGCACCCGCCTCCTCCGGCAGATCAAGGACTTCGGACGGGTGGCGGCCCACCTGGGACATGAATCCGTGGATACAACGCGCCGAGGCTACGCTCAGCTGGCCGCCGATGACTTGAAAGACGATCTCGCGGGCTGGTAAGGAGGGGTACAGACGTACTCACACCTTGTTCGAGGCCCCTTCCTGGCCTTCCTGTGAGGTCGGGTTTGAGCCGGTCAATGTTACATGGATCCGGTTCAGTGGGTGAGGACTGCTTTTGGCCGTGAGGCAGATCTCGTCTGGTTACGATATCCATATTTTATTCCTCTAATAACCTATTTTGCGCTTTGCTTTGGACAACCCATAAATAAACTGGAGGGCCGAATTTATCTTGACGCTTGCCGAGAGCGAACACTTGCCATGCAGGCCCCTCTCTCCTGTCCCTCCCCCAGCGCTCGGCCTTTGCCCTGGCTCCCGCTGTAGGAAGGCGTGTCGGCCGGTGTGCCTCACTGGCAATGATCTGCGAAGCTTCGGCCTCAGCGGGAACGTCCCAACGACCAAGGTGCTTATGGGCAGAAATCTGGTCGGGAGGATAGTTGAACATCAATGCCTGCTGGCTGAAGCATGAGCATTGATATTGCGCAGGGGCAATGCGTGATGATCTGATTTCAGTTAGTATTTACACTGAGTTATTCCCTGAAATGACCAGCTTGTCTGAAATTTAGGCATGTCCCGGGAACGAATCGATAGCTGTCCTAGAGGCAGCGTGACTAGAGTTGGTGTCACAGTCGGCACCCATGAAATCTCCTTCACTTGTTGGCGCTGGTGGTCACGGAGTTGGACGGTAGAGCGGGCAGACCTGATACCCTCCCGTGCGGCACCTTCGTTGCAACCTAAGTGAATTGGACGGCAAACCAGCTGGAGGTTCCCTGGTGACCTCGTTCACGCCAAGTGGTTTTAGGGTGAGGTATGGCGGCTGAGAATCGCAAGGAACGCTGTTAACGTCAGGGCCACAGGTTAAACAAAACTTTTGGCCTATGATGCCTGACCTCACAGGAAGGCCAAGAAGGGGCCTCGGATACGTCTTGAGGGTATAGAGTACCCATGATTTTTAGGCCATGAGGCCGTTGTCAAGTGTGTTGTCCTCGATTCCAGCAGTCGCTGGGAGCAAGAGTGCATTGCGAGGGCTGGCAAATGTGTGTTCTGTTCCGCAAATACGTTTTGAACGGTCGGTTCTTGATCTAGCAGGCGTTCAAGGCCAAACCCTATGGGGGAGATCGATGCTTCGGGCAGGCTCGCTTCACTCTCACCTGTGTTCGACGTGTCCATCTGAGTCCGACTCGGTTTCTTCTGTCCGGTCGACTGGGCTGGCCCAGTCCTGATAGGCCAAGACATCCTCGCGGTACACCACCCACTTGGCTCCTACCTGGTGGTGGGGCAAGCTGTCCTCTTCGATAAGCCTCGTGATTTCATCAGGGCTGACTTGGAGGAGGAGGGCGGCTTCTTGGAGTTCCAGCTCGTCTGCTGGGGGCAGGGCCACAGGACGCCACCGTCGTGCAGCTCATGCCTCCGGCCAGCCAGTGGGTCAATCAGCATGAATTCTGTCTGCACCTCTGGCAACGCCTGGACGCGCCCCTCTTGCCCGAAGGCCTGCACCGCTCGGTGGGGCTGCGCGGCGGCGTACCGCTGGACGGCATGGAGAAGCGGTTGATGCAAGAGGGTTTGCCCTTGTTTAGCCTGCTGCGGAATCTGGCACGCTGACGGCGGCAGAGGCGCAGGTGGCCTTGCAGGATCAGGTGGCCGACGGTTCGACTCCGGCCCAGCAGACGGTCAGCCTGCGGGTGGCCCTGATACACCTCGCTGAAGCCTCCTCCCTGTTCAGCGTGACGTATGACGCGGGCAGCGATGCGTTCTGCTGGCGGCCCGCATGAGCCCGACCCGCATCCTCCCTCAAACCCGCAATGTGACGGTCTCTGAACCTGACAACATCATTGCCCGTCACGCCAAGCGCCGCAACATGAACCCGCGTATCTACAAGTCGGCCTTGTATAAGGACGGGCTGGACACTGCAGAGGGCCTGCTGCGGCAGGACGCGGGGCGCTATTTCCTCAGTACGCCGGGGCGTGGGGCATGAACGGCTTGGTGGTACAGGCCGATGACCAAGTACTCCCCCGCACGTGGGGAGAACATCAATTCCACTGGTACCAACTGATACCAGACATCGCGCAACACCGTGCCGAACTTGTGAGCCATACCATTCGCAACTGCCTGCTCGAACGCCTCCGCAAATTGACGCGAATCTACAGCGATCAAGCCCCAGATCTCTGTACCCCCGGGCCGAGCACGCATGACGTTCGTGATAGAGGGGGCATCAAACTCAGCAAAATCTACCGTTGTGAACTGATCTTCGGACTTCAGATCCAAGTCCTGGCCGGTGAAGGCATTGATCTGATAGCAAGGCACTTCAACTTTCATGCCCTGGGGGAAAGAGGTGCGGCGGGTGCGGTACATGCGGCCTACGGTAACGCTCTGCATTCTGAGGAACCCACAAGGTGGCTGAGACAGCCCAGAGCGGGAAACGAGGCGGTGAAGTGACGGCTCTAGCGGTACAGGCCGATGACCACGTCTTCTCCTGCGCGGGGCGTGGAGTACAAGTTGAAAGGCGCCAAGACATACCAGTCGTCTTCCACAACAGCACGGAGCTCCTGCGGGGTACCTGCTGCCGAAGCTTGTCGGAGGGCGTTCGCAAAGGACACCGCGTTCACAGCAATCAAGCCCCGAATTTCCCGCCCCTCACGCCGCATGCCCATGGCAGCGATCAGCGAACGGGAATCGAACGCCGCCAAATTCACCTGGAGGAAAGATCCTTCTGGGGTCAGCTCGACGTGTTGGTCTTTGAGGACGTCAATCCGGTAGCGGGGCACCTCGGCGGTTTGATTTGTGGGGAAGTCGGTGCGGCGGATGCGGTACATGCGGCGTACCCTAGCGTCCTCGTTCTAAGGCAAACCCCGCCCTTCTCCCTATCGCTTGCACACAGGATTCCACGTCTTGAGGGGCCAGGGTCAGCGGTACAGGCCCACCACCACATGGTCTCCAACCCGGGAAGAGAAATGCTTCTCGATGGGCGCGACGGAATACCAGGCGTCCCCCACCACCGTACCGAACTTGCGGGCATGGCCCTGGGTGGTCGCTTGGTAAAGGGCGTTGGCGAAGGGCTTGGCCTCCAGCGCGATCAGGCCCTGAATCTCCCATCCCTCGCTCTGCACGGCGGTGGCATGGGCAATGGAGTAGGCCTCGAAGAGGGCGAAATTGACCTCAACCTGACGGGCCTCTGGGATCAGGATCAGGTTTTGCCGTCACACGAGTCAATTCGGTAGTGCGGCACGGCGACAGTCTGCCCTTTGGGAAACGTGGTGCGGTCGATGTGCAGCATGGAACCTACCTTACAACTGCGCTTCTGTTCAGCAATATAGGGCTGGCTACACAGCAGGGACGTGTGGCATGAGCGTGCTGCTCCTGGCGGGCATGGGCTGGGCCGCTCTGGTGGTGGCCGCCTCCATGCGCAGCAGCCAGATCAGCCGGGAAGAAGAAGTCAGAGACGACCGCCAGGCATGGCTCAAGGCACAGGAAGGACAGAACCCATGAAGAAAGCACCGATGTACACGCCACTGTTCCCGTATCTGGCCGCCGAAAAGAATGCTGGGCTCTTGGCCGAGGGCGCGCGACCGGGGGGACGTGCAGCCCGCCTTTCAGCTTCTGCTGTACCCCATGCTGGACGACCGCACCGCCCTGAACACGGACCATGCCGGGCGCGGGGAGTTTGTCTGGACGTCCGCCTCGAACGTATTGGGCTGGACGGCGTACCTGGGAAGCCCACCGAAGTTGGAGGGTACGCCACTCTACTCGGCAGCGGCTCGCATGGAGAATCTTGCGGGACTGGCACCCGCCTGGATCGGCGTGGGTACGCTTGACCTGTTCTATGCCGAGGACCGCGAGTACGCTCATCGGCTGACCGAGGCGGGTGTGCCCTGCGAGTTCTATGAAGTGAAGGGCGGCTACCATGCCAGCGAGCTGTTCGCCCCGGCGGCGTCTGTCTCTCGTGACTTTCTGGCGCGGAGCATGGAAGCACTACGACGGGGACTGCAGCTGGATTAACGGTTCTGTCGCCTTAATCGGGCCCACGCCAAGCGGTCAGCATGCTTGATCTCGTCAGACTGGCCGGTGGACAGGCTTACGACTACAGCGGTCGCCCTCTGCCCAAAGAGGTGCACGGCGACCTTGAGCTCCTGGAGGACGGCTACTCTGCCTCCAGCGACGCCTTCGAAGCCTCATTTCAGGCCTATTTCACTGCCTGGGCCTGATTGCTCCCGCCTGCACCCCTCTGGGGACGGTTTTGCCGTGCTGCACATGCCATCTAGACACGAACGACACACCACCTGGGCCTCTGTACAAGCAAGCTCCCTCATGAATTAAAGCCATGAACGCCCGCCACTACATGCTTCGCTGCTCGATCCGCTCCCAAGTTGCTCGCTCGGTCGACGGGGGCCACCCCAAAAATTGCTGCGCCAGATCTGCTGCGACTACTACCAGACCACAACCTGATGGGCATGCTGTCCATGATCGGCCTCGAGCCTTTGAAACTGGACGCGGAGTTTGTCCTCCAGGTGGTCGTCAATGTGGCTCATGCCGAGATGGCTCAACCTCACGTGCCCAGTTGAAAGGCATCAAAATCTGGGCCCTCGACCTGAACATCACTCATTTTCAGATTTAGAAGAGGGTAAACGTGCGAAAGGAAAGGCTTTTGCCGTTATGAGCGAAGGTTCAAGTACTGTTTGATCCTATGATGGTTTCGGCAGCCGTTGGCGTCGTGCCGTTCTCTAAAAAGACTTCTGGCAGCAGGCCCAAGATCAGTTGCTGTTCAAGCTGCCTGAGGTCAGGCCTGCGTGCTTCAGCGTGACTCGGCTGCTGTCTATCAAGCGTACGGCCGGCATCCTGAGACCAAGAGATGCGGTCATGCCAGCTGATCGCTGGTCCAGGAACCGATAGCGCCTGAACGTCCCTGGCAGAGCATCTCCTTGAACAGCCCGGCGACCTCCTCGTCGGTGAAATCCTCTGCCGCGTCCCCCACCTGCACCTCCACCATGCTGATGCCGGGAACGGCCGTGGGACGGACGTCATTGACCAGCCA
Source organism: Deinococcus sp. QL22 (assembly GCF_023370075.1). NCBI lineage: Bacteria > Thermotogati > Deinococcota > Deinococci > Deinococcales > Deinococcaceae > Deinococcus > Deinococcus sp. QL22. Next base: position 519,371 of record NZ_CP097152.1, on the reverse strand, counting down.
CACGTCTCGATCCACGGCCAGATCGCGCGCCGCGTCCCATAACCGATCCGGATCTCCCTCCATCAGGACCTGAAACCCGCTGGTGTGGGGGACGCTGGGGCGGATGCGTAAGCCTGGCACCTCTGCAAGCTGAGCAGCGAGCGCGCGCGCCCTCAACACATACGAGGCGACACGTGGCAGATGCCGGTCCAGGCCGTCAAGGCCGGACACGACCAGCGGAAACGACCGGTACATCAGACTGCCATGCCGCGCCAGCCAGGGGCGCGCCTCGTCGATGAAGTCCTGCTCTCCGGCGAGCACGCAGCCTCCCAAACCTCCAATGTCCTTGTACAGCGACACGTACACCGAATGGGCGAGGGCAGCGATGTCCGCCAGGCTGCGCCCGTAGCCAGGTGCACTGCTCCACAGGCGCGCGCCGTCCAGATGCACGGGCACGCCATGCTCAGCGGCCCATGCGTGAAGATCAACCAGCTCTGCCCACTCGGGCAGTTGGAACGCGGCTTGGCGCAGGGGCAACTCAATCACCAGCGCGCCGAGCCGTTCATGCAAAGAGGCCAGATCAGCGCGTGTGAAGGGCCTATTGGGGTTCCCCACTCTCAGCAAGGTCAAGTGGTGCAGGCGTTCGGCGGCCCCGTCCTCATCAAAGTCAATGTGACTGAAGGGGTGCAGAGCGACCGTGCGTGCCGCGCGCCGGTCAGTGTGGACGCGTAAAGCGACCATCTGAGCCACGGTTCCTTTGGGAACAAACACGGCGGCGGGCTTTCCTAACAGCGAAGCAACGCGTTGCTCCAGCAATTGCACCGCTTCGCCCTGCCCGTACTGATCAATGTCCAAGGCCGCGTACGGCGAGGCTGCCAGGCGTTCGAACCACGCACGGGGTCCAAGTGGCCGGTGAAGGCTAAGGCTGCGGCTGCAGGCGGCGCGTAACTCTGCGTTTGGGGCGTACGGAGAGGACATGAATCATTCTTTCACCCTGACGATAAATCCCAGGCTAGTGAGGGTTATGGAGAGCAGGGCAGGCAGGCAAAAGGGAAGCCTTTTGCTGCGAGAGGAGAACAGTGATGAAGACAGCCTCTTCTTGTTGCAAAAGCCTGTTGCTTTGGTATTGATTGACGCAACAGGCTTTTGCACAGGCTGAGTTAAGCCGCTTTCAGCAGCCGCGTGTCTAACGCAAGGTCGCCCATTCCCGCGTTGGCAGGCCATCCCTCGCCTTTCCCATCCCTGGCCCCCAGTTAAGGCAACACAGCCGTTAAGTCTTTGTCAGACGCAAGTCCCCATGATGGGAGCAACCCATGAACTCTCCCCTCACGCCCCCCTCCTCCAGACCGCCGAGTGCCCCACGAAGCAGCATCCAGGTGATCAACCTGCTCCCCGTCGCACTGGGTGTCATTGCGGTGTTGCTGGCCATCCGTTTTTTTGGACAAGTCGGCCCGGCCCTGCTGGCAATTATTCTGGCGCTGATCCTGGCGACCGCCCTGAATCCGGTGGCCCGGTTTCTGGAACGCTGGATGCCGCGCGCAGTCGCTGGCCTCACCACCGTGCTGTTGGTTCTGGCCATCCTGATCTTCCTCGGGTTTCTGGCGGTGCCCCCCATGGTGACTCAACTTGGGCAGCTCTCGGGCAGTCTGCCCCGCACTCTTCCCGAGCTGGAACAACGCATCCGTACGGTCGTCGATCAGTATCCAGCGGTCAGTCGCGCCTTATCTGAGAACACGATCCACGGGCTTATCCAACAGGCGACCGTCTTCAGCACCCAAGCCGCCCGCACCCTCCCAAACGTAGTGGGGGCTGCGGTGGGGGGGCTGTTCCTGGGTTTGGTGACGCTAGTGATGGTGGTCTTCGTGCTGAGCAACCCCGTTCCTCTGATCAATGGGGCCTTGGGGGCAGTACCGCCCAGGTACCGGCTGAAGGCGGCGCGCGCCTTGGCACAGATTCTGAAACAACTGGGCGCGTGGGGACGCGCCACCGTCTTGATCATGCTGGTCACCGGCACCTTTATGGCGGCTGGGCTCATGCTGCTGGGCGTACAGAACTGGCTGGTCTTTGGCCTCCTGGCCGCCCTGGGCGAACTGGTGCCAAACCTCGGCCCGATCGTCACGTCCCTGCCCCCGATCCTGGTCAGCCTGGTGGACGACCCGCAACAAGCTGTCTACGTCGCGCTGTTCTCGCTGGTCTTCCAGCAGCTTGAGGGTTTTGTTCTCGCGCCATTCTTGTTGGGCGGCGCCGGGAAGCTTCACCCACTGTCAGTGACGGTGGGTGTGCTGTTGTTCGGCAGCGTGTTCGGCCTGGTCGGCGCGTTTCTGACCGTGCCATTCCTCATTATCCTGAAGGCGCTCTATCAGGAGTTTTACCTCCAGGACGCGCCAGACATCCCGGATGCGGTGGCCATGGCGCTGATCAGCGGCCAGGTTGAAGAGCAGCTCGAGCGCGAGGACGAAGCGCGCGAAGCCGCAGTCAAGGCTGAACAGGCGGCGCGTGACGCAGAACTCGTCCGGCAGGCCGAGGAGGGGGAGCTGAATCTGGCCGCTGCACTCGACACGCCCGAAGCGGAGACCCAGACAGCCAAGCTCGGCCATTCTGTGCCGGATCGGGAATGCAGCAGATAATTCTGTTTCCCCGATGCTGAACTTCTGGGAGATTGTCTTCAAGCAAACAGCTCTTGAGCCGTCGCTCAAGAGCTGTTTTTTCTTTTTAAAGGTCCTTCAACGGACGTTCAAGCATCTTTAAAATGGGAGACACCTTCGAAGACTACGTCTGGTGGGCTGCACTCGCCCAGGTATCCAGCGTCATTTCGCTCAGTCCCTAACCTTCACTAAGACTGTTTGGCTGCATTCAATTTCCGTTTTTGGCCTGGCACTCTGTTCGCTGAGCGAACAGAGTGCCAGGCTATGGTTCATGAGTGAAGCCCATTGAGGACTCCCTCAGTGGGGCTGGCTTTTCCCTCTTAATCTGGAGGGGTGTGGTCAGCCCTCCTTCAAGATGTCGGTGTCAATGTGTTGGCATTTGTTCCAGAGGCGATGACAGATATTCTTCGCCTGGAGCAGGTTTTTCAAGTCGTCCTCCCAGATCAACTCAAAGACCTGCTCGTGGAAGTCGGTCCTATTTCGGGCAGATACGGGGAAGGCATCGTGTGGGGCACAGAAGAGATCGAAAAGCAGAACCACCTCATGCGAGCCTCTGCTGATTTCAGATCTCTGTCTATGTCCTTCGAGCAACTCTTCTTCTTCGGAGACTTGGGGAATGGTAACCTGGTAGGCTTCCGGATACTGCAAGGAGAAGTGGACGCGCTGAGCGTCTTCAAGTGGGATCATGAGAGTGACAGCCGGCTCAGTCTTTATTTAACCCTCGAGGGCTGATGGCCTGACACAATTTATGAGAAAGCGTCCCCGGTAGGGGACACTTTCTGTTTGTGAAGACCGAAAATGCCACCGGGGACGCCCCCCGACTGTACCAAGCGATCCTGCCCCACCTCCACCCCGCCCTGTGGAACGACGTCCGCAACGCCCGTACGCTGGCCTGGATGGTCAGCGGCTTGGTGCTGTCCCAGAGCGTTTCCATTCCCTCCTGGCTGCCGCACATCCACTCCCAGGCCACGGTCGCCCAGAGCACCGAACGTCGCTGCCGACGGTGGCTGGAGAATCCAGCCATCGCCCCTGGCAGTGTGTATGGCCCCCTGATTACCCGAGCCTTGCGGGATTGGGGCCCGCATTCCCTGACGCTGGCGCTGGACACCAGCATCCTGTTCGGACGCTTCTGTCTGATCCGGGTGGCCGTCCTCTACCGGGGACGCGCGGTACCGCTCGTCTCCCGCGTCCTAGAGCATGCCAGTGCTCAGGTCGGCACCGAACAACTCCTGCCTGTCTCGCCGAGGTCAAAGGCCTGCTGGATTTTCTTGGGCTGCACGATGTTCGACTCCTGGCGGATCGGGGTTTTGCGACACGGCCTTGATGGGCTGGCTCCGCGTCTGCGGATGGCACTTCCGCATCCGCATCAAATCGAGCCTGATTCTGGCCGCTCCAGACGGGCAACGGGTCTGCACCATCGGGGAAATCAAACTCGCAGCGCGCGAAACGCGCTGCTTCCACAACGTCACGATCACCGGACACCGATTTGGGCTGGTGCATGTGGCTCTGGGCCGTCCCACGGACGGCCCAGAGCAGTGGCAGGTGGTGAGCGATGAACCCACCAGTCGTGCAACGTTTGCTGAGTACGGCGAGCGCTTCCAAATAGAGGAAGGATTCTTGGATGATAAGAGTGGCCTCTTCGGTCTGGAGGACTCCAAACTGCGTGATGCCGCCAGCCTCGAACGCCTGATCCTGGTGATCTCTGTGGCCACGCTCCTGCTCGTCTCCGAAGGACTCCAGCTCGTGCAGCAGGGTGTGCGCAGAACCATTGATCCCCATTGGAACCGCGCCCTGAGCTATTTGAAACTTGGTTTACGCGGCGTCCACTTCGCGCTGAGCCGGGGGCAGGCAGTACTCAACCGCCTGACGCTCCAAGGAGGCGCCGATCCGGCGCCTCCCGGACGTCGCAAGAAATCGCATGTCAGTTCTGTGGACGCTTTAGAAGGCGGCTGGGTGCTCAGATTTCGCTCTCCCTCATAAATTGTGTCAGGCCGTCAGCCCTCGAGGGTTATGTCGAACAGGCCATCAAAGGATCGCTTCCTGCGTAGGCCTCGACTGCTGGAATGCTTACTGCTAGACAGAATTCACGCAGTACCTTCCATTGCTTCAGCGCAATCTCGCTTCCTCAACGAAAGAGGCGGCCCAGGCGCATGCCGAGATAGAAGCCCTGCGGAAACGTCAGAAAGCCAGGCAGTTGAGCTAAACCTGATCTGAAGGTGGTCGACTACCGCCTCTCATGCCGGATAACGACCGTCACCCCTGTGGGGTTCCCGGCAGGGCATGAGTATCTTGGTTCAAAGGTCACGTTAGCGGTGGTCACCGAGGGCCAGTTGCACGAAGTGGTCGCAGCGCGCGGGGTCGAGTTCGTCTGAATAGAGAGGGGTCATTACCGAGGAGAAACGCCAATCACAGTATTGGTGACGCGTTTGATGCCCAAATCGGCGGCCATTTCAGCGGACAAATCGTCCTTATGGATGGTACTGCACCAACAGCATGCCTGAGAGTTCGATGCCCTGAGCATTGGAAATGAAGCGCCCTTGACGCACGAATCGACTGCTGAGGTGCCGTCTCCTGTGCTGGATGAGGAAAACGGCACTGTGTCAGCCGCTGAGATGCATGGCAACACATTGTTATGGTGTCGCCCCTGCCGGGCTTGCTGGAGCTGGCCCGCATCCAGCGCAATGGGAGGACGGGGTGAATCTCAGGCCCGGGGTCTCAGGTTGACGACATTCACGCCCAACAGCCGCACTGCTCGCCCCTCCACCAACTCTGGGGTCAGCACCTGGGTGACCGCCTCAGCCAGCTCGACCGCGCCCGTCAGGGGCTGTTCTGATGTCCGGTGCCGCGTGACCGTCGTTCCGTCTCCAAAACTCACCTTCAGCACAGCCGTCCGCCCCACGTACCCCCGCTTCATCAGTCGCGCTTCGACCTCGGCCGTGATCCTGGGCAGTTCGGCCAGCAACGCCTCCCGCGTGCTCAGGTCATGGTCAAACGTCCGTTCCACCCCAATTGACTGCGGCGCCCGGTTCGCCTCCACCGGCCGCTCATCCACACCGCGCGCCAACTCATACAGGCGCGGCGCGAGCTTTCCGGAACCGAGCACGGCCTGAAGTTCTGCCAGCGTCCTCGAACGCAACTCTGCTCCCGTGGAGATCCCCTGCGCCTGCAGCTTTCCCGCGATCACGGGCCCTACCCCGAAAAACGCCTCAATGGGGAGGGCGGCGAGCGGCGCGTCGACATCCTCGGGCCGGATGACGGTCAGCCCACCAGGCTTGTGCTGCCCACTGCCGAACTTCGCGAGAAACTTGTTCACCGACACCCCGGCCGAACAGGTCAGGCGCGTTTCGGTCAGAATGTCCGCCTGAATGGCCTGGGCCAGGTGGGCCGCGTCTTCAAGCGTCCGCCCCGCCTGCGTGACCTCCAGGTACGCCTCGTCCAAAGCGAGCGGTTCGATGACGTCGGTGTAGCGGGCGAAGACGCCGTGGATCTGTGCGGAGACGGCGCGGTACAAGTCCATGCGTTGTGGAAGGAGCACGATTCCGGGGCAGCGCAGGCGGGCCTGATAGACAGGCAGGGCGCTGTGGACGCCGAAGCTGCGGGCCAGATAGTTGGCGGTCATGACGATGCCCCGGCGACCGGGGACGATGACGGCGACCGGGCGTTCGACCAGTTCAGGCTGTTCGCGCAATTCGACGGAGGCGTAGAAGGCGTCCATATCCACGTGCACGATCAACCGCTGCATAGGGCAGTGTAAGCCGGGAAACAAGTGGACGCGGGCCGGGGCCAGCGCAGACGGTGCACGGCGATCAGGACACGGTTCAGAGAGTTCAGCTCTGCCTGACCCGGAGAGCCATGGAGGGCGGGGTATTTCCCCGAATATCTCGGGGGTTGACCGCCTCCACCGTTTGGAAAGGCCACCGCAGAGACAAGCGGCAAACCCTGCGGGTATGCACCACGGCCGCCCCATGCCGGTTCGCGCCTTTACCGGCCCGCCTCATTCCCAGTGCGGCGCTAAAGCTTGACCTGCATGTGGGCGATCTGGAGTCGACCCAGCCCGTCACCTTGGTGCCCACGGGCTTTCTCACCGATCTGCTGGACATTGGGGTCAGTCTAGAGGGGGAGCGGGGCGTGCATGCTGAGCACATCACGGTACCGGGGCTGGCCTGCTGGCGCGTTGTCCAGAAACGCGCCGCCCACCGCTCAGTGCCGCCAGACGTTCCAGGTGGCCGGGCCCGCTTCTTGATCACTCAGGGGGCGGCCCGTGATTTTGAGGGCCAGCTTCATCTGGCCGACGTGATAGCCCTCGTGCCACAGCAGGTGTTGCAGCAGCAGAACCGGGTGGGCGTAGTCGCCGACCCTGCCCCGTCCTGCTTCCACCCAGCCCTTCACGGCGTCCCGCACCACCCCGGCGCTGTCCTGAAGCATTTGAGCCAGTCGAACCGGATCGCGCTCATCGAGCCACTCGTCTTCATCTTGCAGGGCCAGCTCAGCGTGTCTTCGGGCGAACTCCGGGTCGTTCTCATAGACCGTGCAGATGCGGATGAAGCGGATGTGGGTCAGCAGTTCGGCAATGGAAGGGCTGCCCGGCGTAGCTTTGGCCTCCAGTCCGCCCTCAGGCAAGACGTGCAGCAAGTTCATCAGGATGGTGTTGTTGCGGTTCCACGCCTCTAGCAATGCTCCCAGCAGGCCCGAATCGGAGTGGTGTGTCATTGTCGCTTCCTCCACACCTGCCAGCTGCCGTGTCAGGCGGTGAAGGCCTTCCTGGGTCAGCAGTGGTTACAGCAGGCGCTTTACAGTAGCCGTTTTGCTTGACGCGCTAGCCCGTTGAGCGGGTAGACCAGTGGCAAGAGGCCATCCAGTCGTCCTGCCGGATAGAGGTGTTCCGCGTCTGGCGTGGCGTCCAGTTCGGCCCGTTTCCGCACAGGTGTTTGGCGGCCTGCTTGGTTCAGCACGGGGCGCAGCAGTTGCTTCGAGAGATCCATAGGCTCAATCTCCCAGTCCTGCCCGCACAGCTTGGGAGGTGATGCCATCAAACTGAATCTTGAATTCCGTTCGAGTTTGCAGGCTGAGGTTCTCGCGCACCGGGTTGGTCGGTAACGGGGCAGAGTGAGGTCGGCTGGCTCCGGTGGCACGTGGTTGCGCCGTCGAATACTGATCTCCCGCGCTCCAAAATACACCACTTATTCTCATCATTCACAAGTCATAGCCCCAGACATGCCTGTGGTGATGCACTAGACCGTGAGCAGCCACACTTCACCCAAGAGAGCAACCCACATTTACACTGTCATCAACAAACTGGGTCATATTTACTGAAAGGGTATGACAACGTACCCTAGAATGGTGAGCACATGTTTTCAAGCACGCTGGCACGCTGGCCCCTGTTGCTGATTGCTTACGTGGTCGTGTATGCCCTCTGGACGCTTGAGCACTGGGGGGGAATCCGCGTCACCGCTCAGATCGGCGGCACGCCACTTATTCTTCCGAGCTTGATCGCTACGCTGGTGGTGTTCTGGCGATCCCAGCAAGAGCAAGATGCCCGAACCAGCCGCGGTTGGTTGACCCTCGCGGTCGCCACCGGCATGTATACCGCTGGCATGATCTTCTGGGGGTACCACACTGTGGTGTACCAGCGGATTCCTTTTCCAACCATGGCGGACGCGCTGTTCCTGCTGTTCCCATGGTTCATGTTCGCTGCCCTGGTACAGCTCACCGGCACGCGCCTAGAAGGACTCGCACGGGTCAAAGTCATCACCAACACCGTGATTATGTTGTTTTCCCTGGGCCTGATTGAGTGGTCGGTTCTGCTCCGCCATACTGTCAAGACAGCAGACAGTGTCCTGGCGGCCGCTGCGGCCGTCCTGTACCCCCTGGGTGATCTGGTCATGCTCGGAGGCGTCGTATTTATCCTGCAATACGAATGGCAGCGGGAGCGGCGATCCATGTTGTGGCTGATCCTGGGCGGCGTGCTGGTCTTCGCTCTGGGCAACATCATCTATACCGTTGAGGTGGCCCGAGGAACCTACACTGCCGGATCTCCTCTGGACCTGACGTGGGCGACCGGCCTGACCCTCTTCACCTTCGCTGCTCTTAAGGCGAGGTCATTTGTCCCCGTGCCGGCCGGCACCCGCACGACGCGCGAGGAAACATCATCGAATCTCATTTTGTTCTTGAAATTCGGAGCGTACGCCGCCCTGGCTCCCTTGATGCTGGCGCGGGACACCGGCATCGTTGATACCGTCGTGGCGCTTTTAGCGCTATTTGGTCTCGGGTACTTCATTCACAGTCGCGACAGAATCGGCAGGCTTGAGAATCAAGCTCTGGACAAAGACCTCCTTCAGGCGAACACGTCCCTGATTGAAGCCAACACCCAGCTCAATGAGCGCGTCCGGGACGCGGTCTCCACGCTGGAAGTGCGAAACACAGAACTGGGAGCACAGTCCCGGATCCTAGAGCAGCAAAATCTGAAGATCCAAACCACGAGCGATGTCGCAGACCTGCTTCAAGCCTGCCTGACGCTCGATGAGGCACGAACCGTTCTTTTGCGTGCAGCAGCCACCATATTCCCGGGAACCCGGGGATCGATCGCCACAATCAATTCGTCCCGCAACCTGATCGAGTCCTTCGTGCAGTGGAGCGAAGCCCCGACTTCAACTGCGGAACAGGTATTCGCACCGTCAGAATGCTGGGCTTTGCGGCGGGGTCATCCTCATTCCCATGAGCGCGATGGAAGCCGCGTGAGTATCCCGTGTCTCCCGCTTGGTCGGGAGGTGCCAGCGGCATACCTGTGCGTTCCATTGGTCGCTCAGGGCGAAACGGTCGGCGTCTTTCGCCTTCAGACCGAGGATAAAGATCCACAAGCGCTGCAGGGGATGAACGAAGCTGTCCAAAGTATGGCGCGGCATGTGGCGCTCGCGCTGGCCAATTTAAGGTTGCGCGAGTCGCTGCGTTTGCAATCCATTCGTGACCCTTTGACTGGGCTGCACAACCGGCGCTACCTGGAAGAGACCTTGGAACGGGAAGTCCGCCGGGCCATCCGTGGGGGGCTCTCGATCAGTGTTCTGGTGCTCGACATTGATCATTTCAAGAAATTCAATGACTCGTTTGGTCACGACGCCGGCGATGGAGTGCTGAAGGAACTTGCTGGCCTCATGCAACGCGTTTTTAGAGAGGAAGACATCGTATGCCGGTACGGCGGGGAGGAGTTCTTGATTGCCTTACTTGATGCCGATGAAGCGCAGGCCATGAGGCGTGCGGAGCACCTCCGGCAAGCCGTGGAAGGGCTGACCGTCTTGTTTCAACACCAGCCTCTGGGCACGATCACGATCTCCGTGGGTGTGGCGGCTTTGTCCGAGCAACGTTCTAAACCTGCAGATCTGATTCAGGCGGCAGATCAGGCCTTGTACCGCGCGAAGAAGCAGGGACGGAACCAGGTGCTGGCCGCTGCAGCTGATCCCACAACAGGAACAACCTGAGCCTGCGGTGCCCAACCGTGAGGTGGAGAGGTGCGCACGTGTGTGACCACCTCTCCTGGGGATACCTCAGTTTTGCGGCTCTTCCGCACTCCCGATACCGCTGGCTTACTCTCAATATCGTGTTAATGAGCGGCGATCAGGCCCGGAGATCAATAAATTTCAGGTCGCGCGCGAGGACAGGCAGTGCCACCGTCAACCACAGCCCCAAATACGTCTTGACGGGGTTGTGGTGTCTCAACCGAGGTGGAAGAGGCTGACCGTCTGTGACTGACCTGAAACCGTACCGCCACCTTCACACAGGCTCATAAACATGGTTGGACTGCTCGATACTCTCCTGATGGACTCGAATGCGGTCCGCTGCGCCACCTTCAGACGCTCAGCCCAGAGTTGGGCAGGCACGGGGTCGACTAGAATCAGGGCCATGGATTGAAGCATGCCGCCCATCACTTCCAGGGCCGCGTCATTCTGATCGGGGTCGTGAGGCACCATCACGGTCACCCGTGTCGGGGCGCTGCTCCCACTGGCGCGCTGCAGGAGGGCGGCGCGGGTCAGCACGCCACCTCCGGGCAGGCTGTAGCGGGCCACATTCACATCGACTCCTGTCGGTGGCGCAGTCAGGACGGCCTCAAGCTGCGACTGGATCAGCTTGGCGGGAAAGGCCGTTTGAAGCGCGTTAGTGGGAGCATCTGGCAGCACGCTGACGGTAATGGTGCTTTGGCCTTGGAGGCCACGCCGGGGGCTTCCTCGCTGGGGGCCAGTTGTGCCTGATAGCCCGGAGGCACTTTCAGGCGGTAACCCAAAGTGGGGGCGTCAATGATGGTTCCGGCAGCGTAGACCTGCGCCACCTGCAGTGGTTCGGCCTGTCCCATGCCAACGCGCCCCCAACTAAGGCCAGCGCCAACACCCATCCTTGAAGTCGCATGCATTCAGCTGACGCGGCGGCTCTGACACAACTTGAACAGATGGCCAGCAAGCGTCTTGGGTCACACCTCAAAAGGCTTCACATGGCTTGGCCCCGTCTTACGCTAACGGCAAGGGTGTTTTATGAGGCATTCAAAAGGGAAGCCTTTTGCGGGGAACAGCGAAGGCAGCTGTCAGCGCTGACGGTGTTCCTGTTTCTGCAGGTACATCCGCTGATCGCTCAGGCGCAGCAGCTGAGTGACATCGTCACGGTCTTCCGGAAAGGTGGCGATTCCTGCACTGACGTCCACCTGGTCAAATCCGCCGCGCCTCAGCTGATCGACGGCGACCCGGACGCGGGACAGCGAACCGCCGACCGCCGCACCTGCTGGAGACGGGTGTTTCACCAGCACCACGAACTCGTCACCCCCGACCCGGAACAAGGCGTCCTCACCCCGGAAAGCCAGCCGCAGCGAGGACGCAAACCCAACCAGCAAGGCGTCCCCCCGTTCATGCCCATCGCAGTCATTCACCGCCTTGAGGCCGTCAAGATCTATGGAGATCAGACTCAGGCCTGAACGGGTTTCCCGGGCCTCCGCCAGGGCCAGTTCCAGGGCGTCCTCGAGAGCGCGGCGGTTGCCCAGCTGGGTGAGGGGATCTGTGAGGGCGGCTTCCCGCAGATGATCCATGGAGTGCTGGCGTTCATAGGAGAGCCGGAGGCTCTGAGCGGCGGTCAGGAACAAGTCCTGGTCTTGGACGGACCAAGGAGGACTGTCTCCAACCCGGCCGATGATCAGCGCCAGGCCGTGGGCCGGGTCCCCCATGGTTAATGGGACGAAGGCCAGTGCCTGCACATCCTCATTCGCCAGGGCTTCAACGCGCACTGGGCTGTCCTGATACCGGTCGATGAACAGCGCCTCGTTCCGCTGCAGGCTCATCCAGGCCAGACTTTGCGTCCGGGGCAAGCCCAGTTCAATCAAGCGCACCAGTTCCGCCGACACACGGGCGTTCCTGAATTGCAAGTGGTGAATCACGCGTTCACCGTCCACCTGGGCCAAAACCGCGAAGTCAAATCGGGCGGGATCAGCCATGATTCCCGCCGCCTGCTGCGCCGTTTCGTGAAGGCCCAGGGGCGTTTCCGTGAGCCGGGCCACCTGAGCGATGGCCGTTGAGAACTTCACGGCCCGGGCTAGCTCCAGGATGGTCTGCGCCCGGCTGACCGCCTGTCCCAACGCTCTGGCAGTCACTTCGAGGAGCGTTCGCTCTCTGGGTGTCCAGGGTCTCGGCACACCAAAACGGAAAGCGGTCAGGACCCCCACTTCCCCGTCCAGCTGACCGAAGGGCAGATGCGCCACAGCACTCACCCCAGCCTGCAGCATGAAGGGGGAGGTCGTCGGGCTGCGGGGATAGTCGTCGACGAACAGCGCCTCGCCGGATTCGATGCGTTCCCAGAAGACGCCGCCCTGGGCACGTTGAAAGCGCTGTTGACGAAAGAGCTCGAACTGGGACGGACCGTCGCCCTGCAGGACGAGGAACTGAACGCCCTGACGGAGGGTGCCGAAACTGATACAGATCTGATCGGCCTGGGTGAGGCGCCGGAGGCGTTCAGCCCTCTGCCCGCTGATGACGCGTGCATCGCTTGGGGCATCGAGTTCGAACATCAGGTGGGCGAGGTATTCTGCGTCGGCCGTCCGCGCCTGAGCCTGCGCGACGCTGTTCAAGGCCGTCCGGAGCTGAGCCCTCACCCGGGCCAGCTTGTGCATGCTGCTTCTGTCTCTCTTCGCTGTTCCCCAGAGGGGCGTCATGGTGAGACCTGGCAGACCGCAGGAACGGGCAAGAGGCCAAGCATGGCGCCTCTGGGAGAAAGACTCGTCGACCCGAGGGCCAAAGTGGGGTTCGGCATTAGCCTGACTATGCTTCAGGGGCCTGTGCTGTGTCTACGCGGCCGGGGAAGGGCGATGACTGGTCAGTGCATCGTCTACATCCATCACGGCATCAGCCTGGGTCGCGCGAGAGCCCCACACCGAAGCCCAGCGGGAGCCAGACGCGTTTTGTGGTCGCCTCTGAAGCGAGCTCTTTCAGGCCCCTCAGAAAAGTGTCACGTCCTGAGTGGCTGTTCACCTTGGCAGATGCTGAGGCAACGTGGACAGCATTTCGACCTTTGCTCGGGTGAGTCCTTAGAGGGAGGGACGCCTTAACCCGCAGCGGCACAGCGTCTAAGCGGTGGTAGAGGCCACTGAGATGTTCGCAGCCGCCTGTCGGGAGCTTAAAGAGGGCGGCCACGGGTTGACCGTCTGCAGGTTGCAGGCCTTCGAGTTTCAGAGCATCAATGGTGGCGAGATCGGGTGGGTAAGTTTGCTGATGCGTGGGGATCTTGTCTTTGGGCATGAAGTGGCTCTCCCGCCGGCTCCAGCGCGGGCTCAGGCGGGCTCACAGTATCTCTCAGGGCACAGGGGGCCGAACGGAGGCTGGGGATGGTGGGGCTGGCAACGCTCAAGTGGGCTGGCCCCAATATTCGGACGACTTCGAGGAGAGGCTCAGCTCAAGTATAGGGTACAGGTTGTGAAGCCCATTGAACCAGCCAGCCGGCAGCGAATTCGTGTGGCGTTTGGTAGGACAGGGAAGAATGTGGCCTGCAGACGTTGTAAACCGCTCGCCAGCCTCCCACTAGAACCCCAGCATGTTCGGAAGAAGAGCGCGCAAGCGCCTCGCCGAAGCGCTGCCCAGACTTCAAGCCGCCATTCCGGACGCCTTCGACTCCATTGAAGCCACCCGGTGTATGGCAACACATAAGCGCCGCCGGCTGAGCTATCTGCCGATCTCGGTGGCCATGCCAGCAAGAAGAATCTGGAAATCTATCAGCACCTGTCGCTCGACGCTGTGGACGCTCTCTATCAGCAGGCTGTCCGCTCACTCAACCTCTAGCACCCAGATATGGGTGGCTCCCAAGAGGGAACGATCATCGTAGCTGGCATTACCTTTCGTAAGAGGGTATACACTTAGCGCACGGTGTCATCCCAGGTGGCGGGAGACAGGCAAGGTTCAGGAGGGGGAAGGGCCTCTATCGGTTCAAGTTTTCACCTCGGCTGACTCCGCAGGACGACCGACAGAAGCAGGGCAGGGCGGGTCACAGGCCCCTAGAGTGCGGAACCACGTTGCTGGCCAGCACAACCGGCATTGAGACGCCAGGCCCCCTTCTGAAGCCTTTCGTTGCACGAAGCGTTGGGGAGACAGCCATGACAAACACCGTCAGTATGACACCCGAGATGGAAGCGCTGAAGACACGTCTCAAGGCCACCTGGAACGCCGGAGACTACGGGCACTTTGCGACCTACCTGGAAGCGGGCGCCCTCGCTTTCCTGGATCGCCTCTCCATTGCCCCTGGAACTCGCATGCTCGACCTCGGCTGTGGAGCGGGCCAGATTGCAATCCCCGCTGCCCGTGCTGGTGTCCATGTCACCGGGATCGATATTGCGCCTCAGCAGATCGAGCAGGCCCGCATCCGGGCCAAGGCGGAGGGGCTTGATGTCACCTTTGAAGAGGGTGACGCAGAGATGCTCCCCTATGCGGACGCTTCCTTCGACCTCGTGGTCAGCCTGATTGGCGCGATGTTCGCTCCGCGGCCTGACCGCGTGGCGGCAGAGATGCTGCGCGTCTGCAGGCCGGGCGGCCGGATCGTCATGGCGAATTGGACCCCAGAGGGCTTCCTGGGCCAGTTGTTCAAACTCATGGGCCAGCATGTCCCACCCTCACCCCTGATGCCGTCACCCCTGCTCTGGGGCAACGAAGCGATCGTCCGCGAGCGTCTGGAGGCGGGAAGCTCTGAGCTGACCCTCACCAAGCGCCATTATCCCTTCAACTACCCCTTCGGCCCTGCCGAGGTTGCAGAGTTCTTCCGTACCAACTATGGGCCGACGAACCGGGCCTTCGCGGCCCTGGATGAGGTTGGACAGGCGGCGCTGCGCCGAGACCTAGAAGCACTGTGGACGGAGCACAACCAGGCTGGCGACGGCACAACCCGCTACAAGGCGGAATTTCTGGAAGTGGTGGCCGTGCGCGCGGACAGTCCCACCGTCCTTGCCTAGCACCAGGGAGAGCGGGTCGTGGCCGGGCCGGGGATCTGGCAGGTGACGTTGACTGGGGTCACGCCCACCACAACTATCGAATTCGGGAGTGCTCTTGGATTGCCGCAGAGCACCACCCCCTGCAGCTCAGGGCAACCTGCGCTGAAAAGTTGATCCATAAGGAGAGATGATGAGAGGACGCGGTTTGATCGGTGCAGGATGGTTGACCCTGAACCTCGCTGGTCTGGCGCTGGCTGCGGCCAACTACAGCCTGGTCGTGAATGGCCAGGTTGCGGGCAAGCCAGCGGTGGTCATGAACGGCGAGCCGTACGTGCCGCTCTCAGCGCTCAAGCTCCTGGGCGTGACAGGAACGGTCAAAGGGAACACACTGACGCTGGCCATCGGAAGCGCCCGCGCTCCTACCCCGGCGGCCGGTGGAGCCAACCAGATGACGGCGCTGGAGGGGTGTATCAACCAGACGCTGTTCAACGGGATCTGGCGCGTCAAGGTCGTGTCGCTCGACCCGCTCAGCTCCTCAGATACCTGGAGTCCGAACACGCCGGGCTGGGCGGTCAAGCTCGAGGTGAGGAACGGCACCCAGAAGACCACCTCGCTGATGAACACCGGCTTCGGGGCGAGCAGCGGGGGAAGCCAGCCGGCGCTGATCCTCGCGGATGGGAGCACTCTGACGCTGAACGACTCCGACTTCCTGAAGCCCTGGAGTCAGGATGTGCTCCAGGGCGGGGTGAATACGTTTACGCTGCGCTTCTCCTACCCAGGTGGGACGACTGCAGGGCAGGCACGGGCGTTGAAGCCCAGCAAGCTCATCCTGCAGATTAATGGGAAACTTCCGTCCTACTCAGAGGTGAAGTACAGCATCCCTGACCCCAGCCTGCGCGTCAATCTCAGCTGCAAAAAGTAAACCTGCGTGGAGGACTGGGTTGGCCTGAAGTTCAGGCCAACCCTGCCGCGATTAGTGACACACTTGGTTTTGATTGGCTTGTCTGGTCGCGGCGGAAACGCTGGTTCGGCACTGAGGGTGAAGGTTCAGGCCTGCAGGTTGAGAAACTTCTGCGCTCGTTTGCTCCGCTCCAATCCCTGCTGTTGCCTTGTTGACATCTTGTAGAACGGTGGGAGTGCAGGGCGGTGTTGTTGCAGCGCGCCGTCGAGATGACCTGCTGATGGTCGACGTCTGGAATGTCAAGCACCAAGCCTTGCTCGTCCACGATCCTCCAGCAGCCAGGCACGTCCGTTCTGGCCAAGACGAGCCGGCGGCGAATCCCGACGGGGTTCGCCGCTGTCGCAGGGGTTGTGTTGCTTTAACCGGATCGGGGTAGGCTGACCCGCCGTGACTGATCCGAAACCCTATCGCCACCGTTTCAGGGTGACGATCATTCAGCACGCGGTTTGGCTCTCCCATCGCTTCCCCCTCAGTGACCGTGACGTGCAGGAATTGCTCCACCAGCGCGGCCCAACAGGTCAGCCACGAGACCCTCCGCGAGTGGTGTGTCAAGTTCGGACCCCTCTTCGGAGAAGAACTTCGCCACCGGGAACCCTGGCGGGGTTCCCGGTGGTACCTGGATGAGGTCTGTACCAGCGTCGATGGTGTTCGCCACTGGCTCTGGAGAGCGGTTAACGAGCACGGGTTCGTGCAGGGTATCCTCCTTCAGCGGCACCGAGACACTGACGCCGCGAAGATCTTCCTGACCCGGCTCCTGGGTGAATACGATGTCCCGGAGGTCATTCATACTGATGGGCTGCGGAGTGATGGCGCGGCAATTCGGGAGATGCCCAGCCTGACTAACGTAGACCACCAACAGGTGATTTCCACGGCGCGCGGCAACCATTGAGTTGAACAATCTCACCGACCTACTCGATGTCAGGAACGCCAACAACAGGGATTGGAGCGGAAGCAACGGGTGCAGGAATTCCTCCACCTGCACGCCCGCACCTCTGAACCTTCACCATCACACCTGAACCAGCGTTTCCGCCACGACCAGACGAACCAACCAGCAGCAAGCGTTCCAGACGTGGTCTTTGGTCGCGGCAGGGGTGGCCTCAACTTCAGGCCACCCCTGCCTTCCATCTGCCTTGGGGCCGATTAAGGCAACACAACCCCAAGGCGTGCTGGTTCATTGTCATCGGTCATGGCGGGTCAGCCGACCCCGATTCGGTTAAAGCAACACAACCGCGCTGAATATTCTGGCGCACGATTCGAAATCGATTGAGGTCAGCGGCTGATCGCTGAGCTGTCCACCCCTGTTAGGGATCAATGGTTCTATAGACTCTGCTGGCAATGCCCAGCTTCAACTCAGAATCTGGATCAGCCCTCCAGAAAAACCTCGGCCAAAATGGTCTGCGCCAACTCGTCAATGGTGTCTTGTTCTAGCGCCGCCGGATCGATGTCGCGCCCTAGATCGCGTTGCAGGCTGTAGAGAAGTTCCACGCTCATCAGCGAATCGAAGCCGATGGCCAGGAAGCTGCGGTTGGCAGTGAGGTCGGTTTCGGTGCCGCCTTGCTGCCGAATCCACGTCACTTGCTGCTCGATGTATTGGGTCAGCAGGTGCAGCCGCTCAGAGACAGGCAGCGGCCTGAGGGCGGCCAGCAGTTGGCCTTTGGCTTTGCTGTGGTTTAGGGCTGTCCAATCTTGGGTCAGGGTCATATTTTTTCTCTCCTAGAACTGATTCAGTACCGCAGCAGCACGCTGGCCCATGATAAGCCTGCGCCAAAACCGCTCAGCAAAAGAAGGTCGCCGCGTTTCAAATCGTGCGGCCCGTGCAACACGCTATACAGCAAAATAGGGATAGACGCCGACACGGTGTTTCCGGTGGTTGCCAGTGTGCGCGGCATTCGCTCTGGGGGCAAGTTCAGGCGGGAGCGCAGGCCGTCGAGCACCATATGGGACGCCTGATGAAACAGGAACAGGCGCACGTCTTCGGTGGTAGCTCCGTGTGCGGCCAGCAACGCCTGAAGGTGGGGCGGCACCATCCGGTAAGTAAAGCCCAGCATGGTTTTGCCGTTCATGTGAATTTGGTCGCGGGTGCGCATGTTGGGGCCATCGGTGACTTCGGGCAGGGGTTCGGGCGGGGTGGGCAGGCGGGCCGCGCCGCCAGGCACACAAAAGGCGTCTTTCAAGCTGCCATCGGTGCCCCACGCCGAACCCACTATGTAAGAAGTATCGTCTCCCTCAGTGACCCAGGTGGCCGCCGCGCCGTCGCCAAACAAGAGGCGAGTCGAGCGATCTTGGGGACTGATCAGCTTGGTGTAGGTATCGGCAGTGACGATCAGCACGTTATGGGCCGCGCCAGAGGCCAGCAGACTGGAGGCCAGAATGAGGCTGTAGGTAAAACCGGAGCAGGCCAAATTGATATCGAAGGCAGCGACATGCTGGGGCAACTCCAGCCGTCCGTGCAGCAAGCAGGCGTTGGAAGGCAGGCGGTGATCAGGCGTTTGGGTGCAAAAAATAATGGTGTCGAGGCGGCTCGGCAGTTCGGGCTGATCGGCAAACAGCTTGCGGCAGGCGGCTTCAGCCAAATCGAGGGCTGTTTCACCGGGGGCGCTGATGTGGCGCTGCACCACGCCTGTATGCTTGGCCGCTTCGGGGACATTCCAGTCTGGAAATTGAGCGTGCAAGTCGGCATTGGTTTCTATGTGCTGGGGCAGATGCACCGCCACTGCTTCCAGGCGGGCGGCAATCATGACGGAGCCGCCGAAGGTGAGGACGCAGGCTGAAGCGGTTGGAAGGCGGCCTGTTGTTGTCTCGCCTGCTTCAATCCCGCGACATGGGCGTCCGTCAGTTCTTCCACCCGCGCCTGCATCAGCGCCGTCTGAATCAGCGGCACGCGGTAGGCTCCTTCTGGGGTCAGGCGAAGGGCGTCATCGTGCAGGGTCACGAAGCCGAGGTCAGCGGCAGCCTGCCAGATGCCGGGAAATTCTTCCAGCACGTCTTGCCCAAAGTTGGCGCGGTAGCTGGCCCGGTCAACGCTCAGCGATTGCAGGTTGCGGAACAGCAGAGACAGCCGCAAATCTGCCGGAGTGCGGGTGTAGCCGACCTCCGTAGGCAAGCGGCCCGCGTCCAGCGCGGCGTAATAGGCGGTGAGGGTGCGGGCGTTCATGAGGGTGGAGCCGCCATTTTGTCCAGGTTGATCGGGGCTGTCACGCGGGCCGCGGTGATCCGGGAAGTCTGAAATTGCCGCGTAGCCCCAGCCCCACACATCGTGGGCATCGAAGGTGCGGCGGCATTCCTCATAGACAAAGCTCTCGCCCTGTTCCTGCCTATTGGGTTTCTGGAAGTCATACGGCGTCAATTGTTCGTAGCCGCCCGCCGTCAGGAGTTCGCGGGCCAGATGGTACATATCGCGCACCAGTTCCGGGCCGGGCAATTCTTCGCGGCGGTTCAGGGCAAAGTCGGTTGCGCCGCCCACGTTCAATTCGTAATGGGTGATGTGCTCCACGCCCGACGCCATCAGGCCGCGCAGGTCGCGTTCCAGATGTGCCATCGTTTGCTGCGGCCAACCAAAAATCAAATCGACGTTGCAGCCGAGGCCCAATGCTGCCGCCCATTCCACCGCCTGAAACACATGCTTGGGCTGCTGCTTGCGCCCGCTCAGCAGGCTCAGTTGGTGGTCAAGTTGCTGCGCCCCCATGCTAATGCGCGTCACCCCGTGCGCCTGCATCACTTCCAATTTTTCGCGGCTGAACAATTGCGGAATGCCTTCCAGGGTGACCGCGGTAGCGGCGGGCAAGGCAGGTAACAGGTCATGAATCAGGCCGAGTAAGCGCGGGTATTGATGCGCCTTGAGCAAATTGGGCGTGCCACCGCCGATAAAAACGGAACGGGGCTGCAACTCTAGCCAGCGTTCCCGGTACAGTTCGCCTTCGCGGGCAAGGTAATCCAGATACACGTCAAGTTGATCTTGATTGCTATACGCCTCGGTGGGAAACAGGCAGTAGCCGCAGTGGGCGGGCGCTGTAGTAAGGCAAAACGGGAGGGCCACATACAGTTCACAGCTCGGCGCGTCAGAACCAAGGGGGCGGGCTTCTAGCGGTGTGCCCGCACCACCCGTCCAAAACCTGGGCGAAGGAAAGCTGTGCAGCACCTTATTCACCTGCCGCTGCCTCAACTTGGTCTCAAAAAACTGGCGGGCGGCGGCGGGCGTGGTCAGGTCGAGTCGGGTCATTGGGAACCTCGCGGAAGGAACGCAGACTGTGAGTGGAGGCGGCCGGAGTGAAGAGAGCATGTTGGCCGGAGAATTTACGCTTCCAGCAGGCATAAAAATTGTTGAAACGTTGTACTCAGGAGCTACCGCAGCCGCAGCGGGCCAACAGTTCGCAGGTCATCAAGCTTGAGGTCAGGAACCGGAAACAGCAGCATCAGGGTGCAGACTTGGGGCACGGGAACAAAGCCGCACGCCAAAAAAGTGGCGGCGTGGCAGGCATCTGTGCGAGCAGCGAGGGTCAGCCACGCGCCGCGCTCGGCACTGGCCGCAGCGGTAGCCTGCAGCAAGTGGCAGCGGGCGGCGGGCGTCAGATCGTCGAGCAGCAGCAGGTCTATGGCTTCGGCAGGAAGAGAGGAACGGCTGTGCAGCGGCCAAGCAAAGCTGGTGCTGAAGCCCTGAATGTGTCCGTTTAGCGCGCTGACCAACGTGTGTGACACAGGCGGCGAATAGAGTTGGTGAGCGAGTGCGGAGGCGTCCCAGAGTTGCGCCAAGTCGGAGTGGGCGGCGGCGCGGTCTAGGAACAGATGACAGGCAGGCAGATCGGCGGGCGTGAAGGAGCGCACCTCTCCGCTGTTCTGTGCAGCGTTCAGGCGTCTGGGTGCGCTTTGCAGAGCCGACAAGATCCGCAGTCCGGCGCGTTCGGCGGGATGGCCCAGTGCCCCGGCCGCTGCGCGGGCATTTAGAAACCGCACCCAAAAATGTACGGATTTCAACGGGCGGTAGCGGGCCGGAAACGCCCGCTGGAACGCCGTCCAAAACTGCGCGGCGGGCGTGTGAGGCGCAGCGTTGACATAGCCCAGCATAAAATCCAACTGGTGCCGACGGTGCGCCCGCTCGAGCGCATTCATCAGGCGGCTAGCAACTCCGCGTGCGGCATAGTCGGGATGCACGCTGAAATAGCTGCCCTGTGTGCCGTGCCGGATCTCAGCACCCACACGCAGCGTCAGGCGACCGGCCAGAAAACAGCCCACCAAACGCCCGCCGTCGTAAGCGGCCAAGCGAAAATCTCGACTGTCTTCGCCTGTATTCAGCACTTGCCATCCCAGAGTTTGCGCGTCGTACACAGGAATCAGGTCGCGTGCGAGGTAACGGTTCTGCCAAGAGAGATTGATCAGGGCGGCCAGGTCTGCCGGATTGCCGTCGAAGGGGCGAACCTCTATCCGGCCCATACCTAAGTCCCTCGCCCTAAAGTTTTAGCTTGACCGAGCGAAGCGAGTACCGAAGAAGGGAGGGCACACTGGGAATGAAGAGGTTCCGGCGCTGTTCCGGAAACTTGCAATGTTAAGTGCGCCCTCCTGAGTTGAGGGGCGCGAACGGCGATGGCGCTCATGCAAAGACCCCGTGCGCCTGCATGCGGCCCACCGCTTCAGTCAGACCCGCCGAAAGTTGGGCCACGTCTGCTGCCGTGTGCGCCGCCGACAGGTCTACGGTGGGCAACGTTTCCATGTACACGTCCATAAGCCGCAAGTACAGCGTGAGCAAGCGGGCCGCCCGCACGTTTGCAGGTGTAAAGGCACGGAAATAGGCGCGGGCGGGGTTGTGGGCGTCAGGGAACGGCGTGAACTCAGCATCGGGCGAGGGCAGAGCAAAAGCCAGCATGGAATACAGGCGCGGGTGACCGTCGAGACGCAGGGGGAGGCCACTTTGGGCGGCGAGTGCATCGACTTGGGTTTTCAGGTGGGCGTGGTGGGCATCCAGCGGTGCGAAGAGACCTGCTCCAGCCTGCGCGGTGGCCCGCAACGCCGCCAGCGACGCCGTGACACTCAGGGAATTGGCGGCGGCGGTGGTACTGATCCAGACCTTTTGGCTGACGTAATCGTTGACCAAGCCGGCGGTGGTGGCGCGGTTCATCAGGTCGGCGCGGCCCCCGACCACGCTAAGAGGCAGCCCCAAACCACCCGTAATTTTACCAAAGCAGCTCAGATCCGGCTGCACACCAAAGGCTTCGGCCACCCCACCCGGAGCGAGGCGAAAGCCGGTAACCACTTCGTCACAAATGAGCGGGATGCCCAGCTCTGCGGTGACGCTGCGGAGTTGCTGAGCAAATGCCTGTGCGCCCGCCAGGTCGTTCATCATGAAGCGGGGCACGGGGTCGAGCAGCACGCCCGCCAACTGCGCGGCGTGGTCGCGGATCAGTTGCAGGGCGACGGGATCGCCGTAGGGCAAGATCAGAAATTCTGCGCCCGCCGCCCGAGACACGCCCCCGGTGGCGACTTCGGGCGCGATGCTCTCCAGCGGGCCCTCTGGGGTGCGGCCTGCCCAAGTCAGGGCCGGATTCACGAGACCTGATTCGTGCCAGCCGTGATAACAGCCCTCGAATTTGGCAATCAGGGTACGGCGGGTGGCGGCGCGGCACAGGCGCACGGCGGCAGTTACCGCGTCGGCCCCGGCGTGCAAGAAAGCCACCCGCTCCATTCCCGGAACCAGGGCACAGATGGTTTCGGCCAATTCCACCTGTTGAGCCACGAAATAGCCTGCGCCGGGGCCTTTGCCCAGGGCGGCGGCGAGGGCGGTCACCACGGCGGGCGGATTGTGGCCCAAAATGCCCGCCGTGTAGCCCATGTGCGCGTCTACAAACTCGTGCCCATCGGTGCACACGAATCGGCCCGCCTGCGCTTCTGCTAGGCACAGCGGTAAAACCGGGCTGAAATACGGCAGTTGCGAGCGGCCTCCGCTGAGGGCTTGTTGGGCGCGGGCGTGCCACTCCAACGATCGGCGCTGGCGGGTGGCAACCCCGGCCAGCACGCCCAGAACATCGCGGTTTCCGGCAGCCAACAGGTTCAGCGCCCGCTTTTGCTCGGCGTCCAGTGCCAGCGGCGCGGCGGTCATGACTTTCCTGCACTCGGAGAGGGTAAAAACCCACTCTTGACCATGCCTGACAGGTAAAACTGTATCAGGTTGGCAGTCACGGGCGGGCAGGTCAGGCCCATCGGGGCGAGCCGGGCCACCGCCTGCGCTCCGTCAAAATGCGGCGGCCGCAACCCAGTCGCCTCGGCCACGCCCAGATGGGCGATCAGGGGCAGCAATGTGTAGAGCGAGTTTTCTGGCCCCGCCGCCTCGATGCGGGCCTGCCAGTCGCCGTAATCGGTGGTGTCTAGCGGGTAGCCGGAAGCGCGGAGGTATTCAAAAATGTCGTTCAGGGCGCTGATTTCGGGGTTGACGAGATGGTAGGTCTGCCCCTGCGAAGTTTCGTCCAGCGCCAAGCGCACCAGTCCGGAGGCAGCGTAGTCGGCACTGACGATGTTCAGGCCGCTGCGGATGTTGGGAGCAGCACCCAGTTGAACGCAGCCCCGCAGCAGGCGGCACAGCGCGTCGTTCTCGTTGCTGACACCCGTGCGCGTATCGCCGCCAATGATGCTGGGGCGGTAAATGGTGACCGGAATGCCGCGCCGACACGCCTGCGCCGCCACACGTTCGGCCACCCAGCGGCTTTGGGCATACCCGCCCGTCACGGTGGGCAGGGCGTCTATGTGTTCGGTTTCGGCAATCCGGGCGCGGCCCAGCAAACGCGAACTGCTGAACAGGTGAATGGTACTCACAAAATGGACGGGCTTCAGGTGGCCGCGCACCGCCAGCCGGAACAGGTCGGCGCAGGCGTCCACGTTGCTGGGTTTAAGGGTGGCGTAAGCGTAAGCAAAATTCACAGTGGCCCCGGCGTGAAACAGGGCGTCGACTTCTTCAGCTAGGGCGGAAAATCTAGCCTCTCCCAGCCCAAAGTGGGGAAAAGTCAGGTCGCCGGGATGGGTACGGATACGGCTGGCATCCCAAATTCTGTCCGGACAGAATCGCTGCTGAGCGGCCCGTAAGCGTTCTAGGGCGGCTTCCGACGAGTCGGCGCGAACCAAGCAATGCACGGTCAGGCTTGTCGTCGCCAACAGTTCGGCCAGCAGATGCGAGCCAAAAAACCCGGTGGCTCCGGTCAGGAAGACGGCCCGCCATTGCCCCGGCGGCGTGGTTTCGGCCCCAGGCGCAGGCCGAATCTCGGCGGCCAGATTCACATCGGCCCGTAAGAGGTCGGTGGACTGTTCCAAGTCGGTGTCGTCGGCCTCGAATTCGGAGAGGTCGAGGGAGTCCGGTGTTGTGGGCCGGGTTCTTTGGGCCACAGCCACGCCCGCCGCCACTCCTGCTGGTGTAGGCGACGAAAACATCAGGGCCACGGGCAGGGTCACACCCAAGCGGTCGCGCAGTTTGGCCCCCAATTCCGTTGCCAGCAGTGAATCACCGCCCATCAGGAAAAAGTCGTCGTGAATGCCGAGAGCAGGGCGGTTCAGGACTTCGCAGAAGACGGCCAACACGTCGCGCTCCAGGTCGGTGCGCGGTGAGGCGGCGTGGCCTGCCGCTGTGGGGGCCGGGTCGGGCAGCGCGGTGGGGTCTACTTTGCCGTTGGCCGTGAGGGGAAAGGCGGGCAGCACGGCAAACTGGCGGGGAATCAGGTGGGCGGGCAGGCGGCGTTCCAGTTCCGCCAGCACGTCTGCGCTGAGTTGCTCGGCGGCGGAGGCAGGCGGCGGCGCAAGCTCCTGCTCGGCCAATAGGCGGGCCAGTAACGTGCGCTGCGTCGGTGTGAGTGGAGTGGAGATGAATTGGGTGGGCGTCCGTTGGCTCATGGCAGGCCTTCCTCTGGCCCGGAAGCCGCCGTGACCCGGTGCAGCAAGCGGGCAAAGCGGGCTTCCGGGCGCAGATCGGCAATGCTGGCGGCGCGGGTGGCCGCCATTCGGTCGGGTTCCAGTAGGCCGCCCACCAACGAATGGATGGGGCGTTGCGCGGCGCCGAGGCACAGGGCGCGGGCTACAGCGGAGTCGTTCAACTCGCCCACCTGACACACCCCCAGCGCCGTAGACGCAGCCTGAAGCTCCAGCAGGCCGGTCATCAGGCCCGCCTCAAGCGTACAAAAGTGAATCGAGCGGTCGCCGTATACCGGGGCGATAGTCCGCAGATCGGCCACCAAGAATAGAGCGAAGGCGGCCTCGTCGAACATGGGGCGGTTGATGAGGGGATGGTAGGCGGCGCGGGGCAGAGGCGGCGCGTCGGGGACGGCACGCAGGCAGCCGGAAGCGGTGTCGAGGACGTGCAGGCCAGCGTTCAGCCCTTCAATACGGCCTGCCCGTGCCCACACGTACGCGCTCAACGGGTACAGGTCGCCCGCCGAGGCGTAGCGCCGCCGCCCGGTAAGGGGATCGGGCAGGAGCGCGCCCAGCCACGCTCCGAAGACAGGCGCGGGCAGTGGCTCCAGCGCGTAGCGGCGGAAGCTGCGGCGGGCGCGGAGCCGCTCCAGGTGCGGGCCAGCGGGCGAAGTGAGCGGAAAAGTCGGGCCGCTTTCAAAACGAGAGACGGACGATTGTTGCTTAAAGGCGGCGCGGGCCTCCAGCGTGGTCAACAGCTTCAGTTCTGCGTCTAGCTCGGCGTTGCCACTCTGGTAGGGGCGCAGGGTATCGGCAGCTTGCAGTAGTTCGGCCACGAGGGAATCTGGGCCAGCAACTTCAGGCATGGCGTCTGGAATGAGGTAAGCCGTGAGCGTCGGCTGTCCGGCGGGGCCGGGGCGCACCGTGACCAATGTGTCCCGCACGCCCGGCACCGCGCGGATGGCGGCTTCGACTTCTCCGAGTTCGATGCGGTGGCCGCGAAGTTTGACTTGACGGTCGACGCGGCCCAGCAACTCTAAGGTTCCGCCCGGCAGCACGCGCCCCAAATCGCCCGTGCGGTACAGCCTTTCTCCGGTGCGTGGATGCACAAAAAAGCGGGAGGCGCTGCGTTCGGCGTCCTGCCAGTAGCCCAGCGCCACGCCTACGCCGCCAATAAACAACTCTCCGGGGGCCAGATCAGGCGCGGGATTCAGGGCGGAATCGAGCACCTGCACCGTTTGATAGGACATGGCGCGGCCATACGGAACGCTGGCCCAGCCAGGATCCGGTCTGTCCACTTCGTGCAAAATCGACCAGATAGAAGCTTCGGTTGCCCCGCCCAAACTGATCAACTGAGCCTGCGGCAAGTGCTTTTGCACGGTTGGCAACAGGCCCAACGGAATCCAGTCACCGCTGAGTAGGAGCAGGCGGAGGGAAGCCAAATCGGAAGAACCGTCAGACCCGATCAGCCCGTTCTCCAGAAGCATTGTCAGCAGCGCCGGAACCGAATTCCAGACCGTGACGCTGTGAGTCCCAATCAGGTGCCGCCAGTGGTCGGGGTCGCGGCGGCCCGTGTGGGTAGGCAGCACCAGCGCCGCGCCCGCCGCGAAGGTGCCGAATAGGTCGTACACCGACAAGTCGAAGGTGAGAGCCGACACGCCCAACACCCGGTCAGCCGGGCCGATGGCGAAGCGGTGGTTTACGTCCAGTACGGTAGTGACTGAACCGCGGTGATCGATCATCACGCCTTTGGGCTGCCCCGTGGAGCCGGACGTGTAGATGATGTAGGCGAGGTCGGTGGGCAACACCGTGGGAAGCGGCACCTTCGCGGCGGGCGGCGGCGAATCAGTGAAGGGCCATACGGTCAGGCCGGGTGGGGCAGGCCAGCGGGCCAGCACATGCGGCTGCGTCAACGCCAATTGTGCGCCGCTGGAGTGCAGCACATTGAGGATGCGTTCATGGGGCTGGTCGGGGTCAATGGGCAAATACGCGCCGCCCGCCCGCATCACCGCCAACGCCGCCGCCGCGCCTTCCCAGCCGTGCTCCATGACCAGTGCGACGGGTTGGCCTGCGCCCACGCCAGCGGCCCGCAGAGCCTGCGCCCAAGCTGCGGTCAGGGTGTCCAGTTGGCCGTAAGTCCAAACTTGGTCGCCTGCAATCAGGGCAGGGGCGCTGGGCTGTACGGCGGCGCGGGACTCGAACAGGCCGGGCAGGGTGGCCGGGCTGCGGTGGGGATTGTGTTCAAAACCGGGAGCGGGACCCGTGGCCCGCGCCGCCAATTGGTGCGCCGGAGCAAGCGGATGATGGGTGGCTGTCCATGCCGCGCCGCTGGCAAGGTCATGCAACAGGCGCAGGTTGGCCGCAAACATCTCGTCCAGCACGCTGGGAGCAAACAGCGCGGCGCGGGCGTCCCAAGAAATATTCAGGCCGCCGCCCTGCTCGAACACCTGATAGTCGAGGTTGACTTGCGGGGTCTGCGACAGGCCGTACACCACCTGTACGGGCAGCGGCGGCGGAATGGTGTCTTGGGCGCTGTGCCCACCTGCAAGGTGACTGGTAAACACGACGGGACACAGGGCGTGACGCACTCCTGTTTCCCGTGTTATGTCGCGCATGACCTGTACGCCGCTGTAATAGCGGTGCTCCAGGTCGGCCCACAACTGCGACTGAAGCCGAGCGGCGCGGGCGCTAAAGGCTTCGGTGGGCTTGAAATCGAAGGCCAGCAGCGTGGTTCCGGTAAAGTCGCCCACCAATCGGGGCACGGCGGCATGCAGTGGCAGGCGGTTGAAGACAGTCAGGTTCAGCGTAAAGCGGCGGCTTCCGCTCCAGCCCGCCAATACCGTGCCGAACGCACCCAGCAGCACACTGGCGGGCGTGACACCGTGTTGGTTCGCCAACATTTTGAGCGCTTGCCACTCCTGCGGCTCCAGGCGGGCGCTGCGACGAGAAAACGTACGTCCTTCGGGACTGTCTTGGGATACGGAATCGAGAGTGCGGGGCCGGGGCAATTCGGGTGCGGGGGGGAGTTCAGGTAGACGGGCCGTCCAGTACGCCTTCGAGGTGGCCCGCAGCTCAGAACCTTCCAGGGTGGCTTCGGCCTGGCAGTACTCGCGGAAGGTGATCGGCAGCGGCGGCAGCGCGGCATCGGGGTTGTTGTAATACACCAACCAGTCTTCCAGCACCAGTTGAAAGGAGCGCAGGTCGAGCAGCAGCATGTCGAAGGACACGCACACCCGCGTGACACCGGACGCGAGACGCAGCGCCCGCAGGTCGAACATGGGCCACACGGCGGGGTCGTATACGCGGGCCTGCATGTCGGCACGGTGGGCGCTCAGGCGGGCCTCACTCTCAGCGGCGGTCAGGCCCGTGAGGTCAGTTTCGACAATCTCAACATCGGGCACCTGCTCCAGCACACGCTGAAGACCGTCCGGCTGCACGACGATCCTGAGTTGAGCGTGGCGGGCGACGACTTGTTGCCACGCCCGCGCCATGCGCCCCACGTCGGTCATCGCCCTATCCGTTATCGTTAGGTCAAATTCACTGTAGACGTGCGCTCCCACGCCGCCCAATTCCAGTCCTTTTGTGCGGCCCAGCCAGTAAGCGTGCTGAATATCGGTGAGTGGGAAGGGAGCGTGCGCGTGGGCCGGGTCAGGCGTGACAGTGGGCAGGGCTGCACGAGTCGGAACAGCTGGGGCCGCCGCTGCCGCCACTTCTTTTTCTTGCAGTAGGCGCAACAGCAAGGCCCGTTTTTGATCAGGGGTCAGGTGCGCCAGTGGGTCTGATGGCTGAGTTGACGCTTGGTCTGCTGGGAGATGGGAGGGCGGGCCAGTGACGGTCATGCCCGGCCCCGCTGCTCGGCCAACAGGCCCGCCAGCATCGCGTCGACATCGGCGTCCGGTAAGGTTTCAACGTGTTGATGGAGATCAGCTCCGGGGGCAGCACGCGGTACGGTCAATACCTTCGGCTGTGCTGCAGGCGCAGTCAGGCTGTCCAGCACGAATTCGGTCAGGCCACGCAGCGTAATGCCGCCGACAAACTTCATAGGCGACACTTTCACGCCCGTTTCGGCCTGAATCTGGCTGCCCAGTTCCACGGCCATCAGCGAATCTACGCCCATTTTCATGATCGCCAAATCGTGGTCGAGCTTGCCCGGCGATGTGCCCAAGATGCGGGCCAATTGTTCGGCAAGGCGGTGACTCAGGGCGGCTCCGCGTTCCTCTGCGGACAGACTGAGCAGTGCCGACAGGAATCCGCTTGCCTCTTGGGTGGACGCTTCGGCGTCGGCGGACGACAGCAGATGCGCCAAACGCGGGGGCAACGGCACACCTCGGGACTGAACGAGCAAGGGCCAATGCAGTGCCGCGACGCCCACTGCGCCGGGGGTGCGAGGGTCGCGGCTCAGCGCGGCGGGCCACAACTCGCCCAACGCCGCCAACAGTTGACCCACCGGAACGGGCGTCACGCCCACCGCTTCCAGCCGCCCCGCCACCGCCGCTTGCCCGGTCAGGTAGCCTACATCGGCCACCGCGCCCCAGTTGACAGTCAGTGCAGGCAAACCCTCGGCGCGGCGGACATCGGCCAGAGCATCTAAAAAAGCGTTGGCTGCAGCATAATTGGCCTGCCCCACATTGCCGATCAGGGCGCTAACCGACGAAAAACACACGAACACCTCCAGCAGGTCAGCCTGCGTGTGGGTGTGCAGATTCCACGCGCCTAGCACTTTGGGAGCCGTGACGCGGCTGAATCGTTCGGGCGTCAGTTGCTCGATCAGGGCGTCGTCGATGACCATTGCCGCATGGAATACGCCGCGCAGTGGCCCCAGTTGGCGGGTGCGTTCCAGCAGTGTTTGCACGGCGTCCGGGTCAGCAATATCGGCCTGTTCCAGTGCAATTTGCAAACCTTCGGTGTGCTGAAGAAGGTCATTCACGGTGGTTCGCGCCGCCTCGCTGCCCCCACTTCTTCCCACCAGCACCAGCCGCCGCGCCCCGCGCCCGGCCAGCCAGCCTGCCAGCGCCAGCCCAAAGCCGCCCAATCCGCCCGTGATCAGGTACACGCCGTCTGGGTTTAGGCGCACCGGTTTGGGGACAGAAGACAGCTGCGCCGGAGCTTCGGCAGTGAGGGCCAGCACCACTTTGCCTGTGTGCCGCGCCTGCGCCATAAAACGGAAGGCCGATTCTGCCGCCGCATACGGGAACACGCGGTAGGCCAGCGGCGCAAGCTCGCGGGACTCGAACAGGCCCATGACCGTGTGCAGCAGGCCCTGCATCATCTGCGGGCGGTCGACCCACATCCGGTCTAGGTCGACGGCAAAGTAGGACAGGTTGTTGCGGAAGGGGGCCAAGTCCAATGGGCTGTTCTGATAGATGTCGCGCTTGCCGATTTCCACGAATTTGCCGTAGGGACTCAGGCAACTCAGGCTGCGCCCGATCGCCTCGCCCGACAACGAATTCAGCACGATGCTGACGCCCTTGCCGCCGCTGACCGCCCTTACTTCTTCGGCAAAATCCAGCGTACGCGAATCCATGATGTGGGCCGCACCCAACGCCCGCAACAGTTCGCGTTTTTCGGGTGTTCCGGCGGTGGCGTACACGGTGGCCCCGGCCCGCCGACACAGCGCGGTAGCCGCCAAGCCCACGCCGCCCGCCGCCGCATGAATCAGGACGCGGTCATCCGGCCCCAGTTGGCACAGGGTATGCAGCGCGTAATACGCCGTCAGGTACGCAATCGGCAGGGTCGCGGCGGCCTCGCTGGACAGGTGGGCGGGACGGCGCACCAGGTAGGGCAGCGGCACGGTGCGGAAGGTACTCAGGGCGTCGGGGCCGCACAGCACCACCGCGTCACCGGGCATGTATTGGGTCACGCCCTCGCCCACGCGCTCAATGATGCCCGCCGCTTCCATACCGTAAGAACGCCCGGTGAATCCGCCTTCTAACGCCTCGTCGGACAGCAGACCCATCCCCACCATGATGTCCTTAAAATTCAGCGCGGCGGCTTCCACACGCACTTCGACTTCTCCAGGTTCGGGGGCGCGGCGCGGCGCGGCCTGATGCACCAAACTTGCCAGCACGCCGGGGCGCTGAATGTGAATGCGCGTGGCAGTATCGGCAGGGATTCGGGAGCTGGAAGTGGTCAGCCGATCGCGGCTAGGACGGGTCAGGCGGTGAACCCAGCGCACCGACTGGCCCGCCACTCCACGGAAGGCCAGTTCATCTTCGGCGCTGCCGCCCAACAGTTCCCGCACCAGTACGGCAGCACTGGCCGCCGCCGGAGCAGCCGGATCAAGGTCGACCAGCCGAGGCTCGAGGTGCGGGTATTCGGTGCCAACCACGCGCCCCAGCCCCCAGATGCCTGCTTGCAAAGGCGCGACCGCCGCTGTGTTCACCGCCTGTGCTCCCCGCGTGACTAGCCAGAGCGCCGTGTTGGTTTCAGTGGTCGCCAACGCCTGGGTTGCTAAAGCCTGCACCAGCGCCAGCACGCTTTGGCCGCCCAAGGTTTCGGCGTGCTGCAACTCGGTGACGGAAGGTTGGGCAGGAGAATTCAGACCCCAAGCGAAGATGATTCCCGCAAACGCCTCGGCCTGTACCATCAGCGCACTCAGGGCGACGCGGTCAGCGGGTGGCACTTCCGATGCGCCGGGAATGTGCGTGCCCAGCGGGGCCACCACTTGCACCGCGCCTTGCCGCGCGCTCAATTCGGTACCCAGTTGGGCGGCAAAGTCGGCATCGTCGGCAAACAGGAGCCAGCGGCCAGCGGGGGCAGCGATTTGAGCGGCAGGAACGGCAGCCAGATCGGCCATCCCCACAGGCGCACGGCCCCAGATCAGGTCTCGCACGGCCAATTCGGATTCGGGCGCGTCGGGCAAACGCTGCACGTCTTCAATACCTGCAGCGTTCAGAGCGGCCAAAGGACTGGAAACTACCCCAAGCTCAGGCAAAAGCCCTGTCCATGCAGGCAAACGCCGGGTGAATTCCAGCAGCAGCACGCCGCCGGGGGCCAGCAGGTGTCGCAGGTTGGCGGCGGCGTCTGTTCCCACATCCACGCCTACCACCACATCGAATCTCTGCTGTTCACCTTCCCACTGCTCGGAGAGTGGGCGGGTGGGGCCGAGCAGCAACGTTTCCGGCGCAGCACTCAGGCTTTGGCCCGCGCGGGCAGCGGCGCGTTCCAGGGCGTCTGGGTCGGCATCGGCCAACGTGAGAGTGACGGCGGGGCGGGCCAGCGCGGGGGCCAACTGTGCCGTCAACCCACCCGACAAGCCTTCCCCTACCGCGTTCAATTGCAGCACTCGCACAGGTTGGGGCGAGGTTCGAGCGTCCAAGCTCCGGGCATCCAAAAGGCGGGTCAGCGCCGCCGCCAACAGCGTATGCGCGGGCCGTACGGTAGGCGAGGCGGAGCGCAGGTGGTCGAGGGGGCCAGACAGTCCGCCGAGCACAGAGAGTGTGGCAACATCGGTGGGTGGTGAGTGATCAGTGGTGAGTGCAGAAGGTCGGGGAGCGGGGAAATCTGCGTTATCAGCTTGCAACCGCGCCGCCAACGTCGCCCCGGCGCGGTGAAGTACCTGCAATTCGGCAGCGTGACCGGGAAAGCGTGACCAGAGCGAGCGCCAGAGGGTTTCAGGATCTGCATCATCGGAACCAGAGACGGCATCGGCCAAGGCCTGCGCCGCCTGCCTCAGATCAGATTGGGGCACACTGGGTACGTCGGCGAAGGCGGCCCTTGCGTACAGGCCAGCCAGCCGCGCACTCAGGGTTTCAAAGTCGGCCCGGTCTTGGGGGGTTCCTATGCGGGCCAGTGTATCGGCGCGGATGTCTTCCAACTCAGACAGGGCAGGGAGCGTCAGGGTAATCGGCTCAGCTTGTTGAGGTTCCAGCAGCGGGTGCCGCTCCCACGTGTGGGTGTACAGCATGGCGTCTAGGCTGGTGGCCGCGCTGTCTATCGCCTGACAACTCAGGCCGCGCACCTCGGCCAGCACGTGACCCGCCGCGTCCATCAGGGTCAGGTCGCCCGTGATGCGGGCCGTGTCCCAGTGGGTCAGGCGGGCGTGGGCGCACAGGGGGGCAGACCCATCGGCAGCGGGAATAAACACCAGTTCCCGAATCTGCACCGGCAAATACAGGCGGCCTTCCGGGGCATCCGGGAGCGAGGCCACCGCCCCCAAGAGCAGTTGAAAACACGCGTCCAGCACGGGCGGGGGCAACAAGCCGCCCTCATGTGGCAGCGCGGGCCTCAGCATTCCGAAAGCTTCTCCGTTTCCCGCACCCAGCCATACCTCTGACAATCCCCGGTAATGCGGGCCGTACTGCAATCCTAGGGCGTGAAACCGGGTGTAAAAAGCGTCGGTGGGGTATGGGCGCGGGAAACAGGCGCGGAGCGTGGGCAACGATTCTTGCCGTGCCAGATGGCCCCCCAACCGCCGCAATGTAGCGCGGGCGTGCAAAGTCCAGTCTTCGGCGGCGGGGGCGTCAGAACCTGCCGCGTCTGCCGCGCTCGCGGGGCGACTATGCACATGCAGGGCGTGCCGGGCATCTACGAGAGTGTGCACCACGCGGCCCTCACCCGGCGGCAAAGTCAGGGCCTGTGCAAAGGTGATATCGCTGAGCACTGCACCCGGCTCGGCAAAGGTTTCGCGGGCCGCTGCAAGGGCCATCTCGACATAGCCTGCACCCGGAAACACCACTTCGCCCTGCACCACATGATCGCGCAAATCGGGCGTGCTGTAGGCATCCAACACGTTTTCCCAGGCGGGTGTGGCCGAGTCTTGCCGCTCGCCCAACAGGGGATGCAGCTTCAGGCCGAGGCGTTCGCGGTGGGCGCGGGCCGTTTCGTTCCAGTGGCGCTCGTGCTGCCACGGATACAGCGGCAAGGGCAAATGCTGGGGCGCGGCGGTGTGAATTCGGGGCCAAACCATCTCACGGCCGAGCGTGTACAGGCGGCCCAGCGACCCCAGCAGCGTGATGCGTTCGGGTTCCAGGCGTCGCAGTGACGGCAACACCACGCTTGCGTTGCGGGCGTGCGGTTGGGCGGCCGCCGCGATACAGCGCGTCAGGCTGGCCGACAGCGCAGGATGGGCGCTGACCTCCAAGAAGACGTGCGGGCCGCCCCCCAAAATTTGCCGAATGCCGCCTTCAAACAGCACCGATTGGCGGATATTGTGCCACCACGCCGTGACGTCCAGTTCTGCGCCTTCGATCCAGCGCCCAAAGGTGGTCGACATCAGCGGGATACTCGGCGCACGCGGCACCAGCCCCCCCATCACCGTAAAAAACTCCGTGCGAATCTGTTCCATCACCGGGCTGTGAAAGGGCACGTCGACCTTCAGGAAGGCATTAAATACGTCTGCGGCAGTCAGGCGGGCGGCGATGGTTTCGAGGTCGGCGGTGACGCCCGCCAGCGTGAGGTCGGTGGGACTGTTGATGGCGGCCACCGATACCCGGCCCGGAAATTCGGCCACCAGCGCAGTGGCCTCTGCGGGCGGCAGGGTGACAGCCAGCATTTTGCCTTGCCCAGCAGTGCTGTGTTGCAGCCGGCTGCGCTGATAGATGAGGTGAACAGCGTCAGGGAGGGACAAGGCTCCAGCGATGTGGGCCGCCGCCGCTTCGCCGAGGCTGTGGCCGATAATCACGTCGGGCAGCACGCCCCAACTGGCCCACAGCCGCGCCAACGCCACTTGTAGGGCAAAAATGGCAGGCTGGGCAATCTGCGTTTCATTGATGCGCGACTCTTCTTCAGGACGCGTCAGTTCAGCCAGCAGGCTCCAGCCCGTATACACGGCCAGCAGCGCGTCTATTTCCTCCAGGGCGGCGCGGAACACCGGTTCGCCAGATTCGCCCAGCAGTTCGCGGCCCATGCCCCACCACTGCGGCCCCATGCCCGCAAACACGAAGGCCAGCGGCACCCGTTCGCCCTCGGCCACCGTGCGGCCCTGCGCCATGCCTGCCCGCGTTTCGCTGTCCAGGAAGGCCTGCAACTGCTCCTGCCATTCCAGGTGGTTACGCGGCGCAAGGCTCAGCCGGTACGGGTGATGCTCGCGGTGACGGCCCAACGTGGCGGCAAGGTCTGGGAGCGGCAGATGAAGATGCGAGGCGGAAAAGTCTCGGTACTGTTCGGCCACAGCACGCAACGCTTCCGGACTGCGGGCCGAAATGGGGAGGAGTTCGGCGCGGTTGTGTGAATCGGCTGCCTTGGCCTGAAGCTCTGGGATCAGCGGCGCACTGTCCAGCACCACATGGGCATTCGTGCCGCCGAAGCCGAAGGAATTGATACCCGTCAGGAACGACTGCGAGCCGTCTGGGTCGGTGGGCCAAGCCTGCTGCCCCACCACGACGCGCAGGCCATAGGCGTCAAAGGGAATGGCCGGATTGGGCGTATGGAAGTGCAGGTTGCCGGGGAGCTCGCGCTGCTGGATGCTGAGGGCAGCCTTGATGAGTCCAGCCATGCCCGATGCGGCTTCGAGGTGTCCCAGATTGCTTTTGACCGATCCGATCAGGCATTCCGGCTGGCCGGGGGCGTAGCTGGCCCGCAACACCTGTCCCAACGCCTTCACTTCGATGGGATCCCCCACCACCGTACCCGTACCGTGCGCTTCCACGTACCGCACCCCCGCCGGATTGAGGCCCGCACGTGCATAAATACTGCGGAGCAGGCCCGCCTGAGCTTCTCCGTTGGGCAGGGCGATGCCCCCGGTGCGCCCATCCTGATTGATGTCGGCGGCGCGGATCACAGCGTAAATGCGGTCGCCGTCGGCCTGTGCGCGGCTCAGCGGCTTGAGCACCAGAACGCCCGCGCCCTCGGCCCGCACGTAGCCGCTGGCGTCGGCGTCAAAGCTTTTGCAGCGGCCCTGAGGAGAAAGCATCTGCGCTTTGCTGAAGCCCATCGTGTTTTCGGGGCGCAGCATCAGGTTCACCGCGCCCGTGAGGGCCACCGCACATTCCCCGTTCCAAAGCGCCTTGCACGCCAAACTGACTGCCACCAGCGATGATGAACAGGCGGTATCGACCACAAAACTAGGCCCGTGAAAATCGTAGTGGTAAGAAATCCGGTTGGCGGTGATACAGGTGCCGACGCCCAAATTGGTAAACGAGTCGATGGAATGGCGGGCATTCGAGGCGGTCTGAATGCCCGCGTAATCGCAGGTCGAGACGCCCATAAACACACCTGTATCTGATCCCGCCAGCGTGCTAGGGGGCAGACCCGCATCCTGAAAAGCTTCGTCGGCCACTTCCAGGAGCAGGCGTTGCTGGGGATCCATGCGGGCCGCCTCACGCGGAGAAATACCGAAAAAGGCGGCGTCGAACTGGTCGATATCCCGAATAAAGCCGCCCCAGCGGGCATAGGTACGCCCCGGTGCGCGGTGATCGGGGTTGAAGTAGGCGTCGACCCGCCAGCGTTCCGCCGGAATTTCGGTGACAGCGTCGCCCCCGCTGACCAAAAAATTCCAAAACTGGTGAGGGGTGTTGGACTGGCCGGGAAAGCGGCAGCCGATACCGACGATGGCGATGGCTTCGGCAGGCTGAACAACTTCGGCAGCCAGCTCCACCCCATCCACAGCAGCAATAAAGGCGGAAGGCGTCCACTCGGAATGCGTCATGGTGTACCTCTGAGGAGAATTCCGGTCAATTCCCATTCTGAAATAATGAGGGCGACCCGACCAAAGGGAGAGGGAACGGGGTGACGGATTGGAGTGGACGCACCGCAGCGCAGCGGAGAGGATGGAGCAAAACATCCGGAATCCTAAGGAGAAGTGAAACCAGGAAGGTGGGCGCGGCGGCGGTGAGGGATAACACTGAACTGTGTGAGTGCAAACTGTAATTGAGTCTTCACTGTAAGCCAGAATTTTTCTTGGCGCTACGGGTGACTTGTCATCTTTTGCCAGAAGACCCCGCAGACTGAACCCGGTTCAAATGTCTGCTGAAGGTAAGGGATTCCAGTGCTGCACGCTGAGGCTAAGACGCTCGCGTGGAGCCGCCTGTACAACGACTGCGGCGCGGTAAGCGGGGATCAACGCCGGCGGCAACGGCACACATTGGCCCCGCCACTGCCTCAAATCCCCGTGAACCGCTTGGAGTACATCAATTTCAGCTCCAGCCAAGATCACACTGACTGCTTCTAGGGGCACGCTCAGGCCTAGGCCGCACGCTTTCAAATAGGCTTCTTTGGCCGTCCAGAGGCGGTAGAACATGTCCAGCCTATGCGGCGGCCCAACAGCCAGAAGCGCTGCACGCTCATACGGAGAGAATGCCGTTTGTGCCACACCACGCCAATTGACCCCAGCCCGCATCCGTTCCAAATCTACGCCTACTTCTCTCCCGCACCCCAGCGCCAGCAACGCCAGTTCGCCCGAATGCGAGAGGCTGAAGCGCCAATTTTCCGGATTCTGAGAGGCGGCCAGCTGAGGTTTAGTCCTGCCCGGTAAACGTTCGAACCGCACTTCAGCGGGCGGGATATGCAACACGGCCCCCAAAACGGTACGGCGAAAGACCACTGAAGCGACGTAAAACCCGCGTGCGGGGGCACCGGCATAAGCTTCGGCGCGTGCCAGTTCCTCACCCGATAGACAAGCAGCCAGTTGCCACGCGCCTGTTTCGGCAGCGAGCAAGTGCATCAAATGGATTTCAGCTGAAAAACCCATCGTTTCAGCTTTCAATCCAGATGAACTCGCCAAACGTCCGGCCTGACTCGCTGCGTGCGGTGGACTCATTGCGGTTGGCCCCCTCACACTCTTTCCACTCGGAATGACGGCAACTCAGGATGTCGGTGTGTCTTTGGAGGCGGTTTCGGTCGAGGCCGCGACCCCTGATACGAATT
Organism: Deinococcus sp. QL22; assembly: GCF_023370075.1. NCBI lineage: Bacteria > Thermotogati > Deinococcota > Deinococci > Deinococcales > Deinococcaceae > Deinococcus > Deinococcus sp. QL22. Next base: position 481,669 of record NZ_CP097152.1, on the reverse strand, counting down.
CCGTATGAAGCATCATTACGAGGCCGGATAGGAAAGTCAACCGCGCACGCTTTGAGCCGCAGTAGACGTGCGTGAAAAGGCCGCCACCATCGTGGCGTCCTGCGGGCGCCACGGGTCGTACCTCCACGTGTTGACGCATAGGGCGAGCCTTACTCCGACGATCTAGAGCATTTGTCATCATGATGACGTGAAACGAGTGGGAGGCCGAGGGTACAGTCTGGATTTGCGGGAACGGGTGGTGGCTGCGGTCGAGGGTGGACAGCCCCGTCAGGTCGTCGCCCGGCTGTATCGGATTCACCTTGAAACCGTTGATGCCTACCTCGCCAAGCAGCGTCTTGGGACGCTGCACCAAGTCGGCCGGTCTTCTGGACGCCCACCACGAATGACACCTGTCCATGAACAGCAGTTGTTGAAGCAACTCGAGACGCACCGAGACGCCACGTTGATCGAGCATGCCCGCATGCTCGAAGACACCACGGGCCTCAAGGTCAGCTTCAAAAGCGTCGACCGAGTGTTCCGCAAGCACCACATGACCCATAAAAAAACGCTGGTCGCGAGCGAACAGAGTGATATTGCAATGCCTTCGTGGAGGATCAGTTCAGTGTGGCGCGGTGTTGCTCAAAGCGAGTCGGTGAGCGGTACCCCAAGCTAGAGTGACGACGCTCGCGGTTGTAAAACACCTCAATCCACTCAAAGACCAGATTACGTGTGTCAGCGCGGTTTCCTTGTGCTGTGTCGAGTTCCAGTTCCAGCTTGAGGGTGGCGAAGAAGCTCTCCATCGCCGCGTTGTCCCAGCAGTCTCCCTTTCGGCTCATACTTTGGAGCGCCTGGAGGCGCTCCAGTGCTTGTCGATACTCGCGACTCGCATATTGAATTCCCTGGTCCGAATGATGGAGCAATCCTTGTCCAGGACGCCGAATCTGCTGTGCCATGTCCAGCGCAGCGACGACCAACTCGGTCTGCAGGGTGGCCCGCATGGCCCAACCCACGATTTTGCGAGAGAACAGATCCATCACCACAGCGAGGTACATCCAGCCCTCAGCCACGGGTAAATAGGTAATATCCGTCACCCATTTCTGATTGGGTTGTTCGGCAACAAATTCGCGATTCAGTAGATTTTCGGCCACTGGGTGCGGGTGTTTTGAATTGGTGGTCACGCGAAATTTCCGCTTGCAGCGAGCCTTCAGTCCCGCTGCCTTCATCAGCCGAGTAATTCGTGCTCGGCTGACCTGTTTTCCCTCGTCCACGAGTGCGGCTTGGACACGAGGGGCACCGTAGGTGCCCCTACTGACTTGATGAATGGTTCGAATGGCCTCGGTCAGAGCGACGTCTTCCACCCGATAGCAGTTTTTGGGCCTTCTCCACCACGCAAAATAGCCACTGACCCCGACACCGAGCGTCTTGCACAGCCGCTCAATGCTGTACTCATGCCGATGCTGCTCAATGAACCCGTAAATTAGTGGTCTTTGGCGAAGAAGGCCAGTGCTTTTTTCAGAATATCGCGTTCCTGACGGGTAATTTCCAGCTCTCGTTCTAGCTTCTTGAACCGCGCTTCCTGCTCACTCAACGCGGCGACGCCGCGTCCGGTGAATTGGGGGCGGCCCACCGCCCCTTGTTGCTCGTGATGCTGTTTCCAGCGTACGACTAAATACGGTGGAACACCCAAGTTGCGGGCGATCTCAGCGCAGCTTTTCTGGCTGCTGATCACCAGACGCACGGCTTCTTCTTTGAACTCGGCGGTGTAGTGGTTTTTACTGGCGGTCATGTCAGTCTCCATTGTCGGTCAGACTGAACTCCTCCTCCACAGAACCCTAGCAAGATCAGAGTGAGGAACGACGACAGCCGTTTTTGAACGACTTGACTCCCTATCGGGTCAACCCAGAACTGAGGGTGACCCGATTTGGCACAGATGGAGATAAGCCTTGAAGATAGGAGGCACCATCATGACAAGCCGCAGAATCCATACCGCCGAGTTCAAGCGAGACGCCGTCCACCTCGCCCGCACGAGTGGCAACCTTTCGGGCACAGCACGGGACCTGGGGATCCACGATTCCTTATTGCGTAAGTGGATGAATGCGCAGCAGGAGAAGGGCGAGTCTGCTTTCCCTGGTCATGGGCAGCAGACTCTGACCACTGAGCAACAAGAGATCCGCAGACTCCGGAAAGAGAATGAAATCCTGCGCCAAGAGCGTGAAATATTGAAAAAAGCGGCGGCCTTCTTTGCCAGAGAGAGCACGCGCTGAGATACCAGTTCATCCGAGAGCACCGAGAGTACTACCGGCTGGATGTGATGTGCCGGGTCCTGGAGGTGTCGGTGAGTGGCTATCACAGCTGGCGAAGAAGGCCAATCTGCAAGCGCACGCAGGAGGATGTGCTGCTCCAGCAGCACATCCTGGACGTTCACCAGCGCAATAAACAGCGCTACGGAGCACCACGCATTCACGCCGAACTGCGAGCTGAAGGTTTGCGGGTCTCCCGGAAGCGAGTCGCTCGCCTCATGCGTTCATCCGGACTCCGGGCCAGAGGAAAGCGTCGGTGGGCACACACCACGGACAGCCGTCACACCTTCCCTGTCTACCCTCACCTGCTCGACCGTCAGTTCGAGGTGGAGCAGCCCAATCAGGTGTGGGCGTCCGATATGACGTACTTACCGACGAAAGCGGGCTGGCTCTACCTGGCCGTCACTCTGGATTTGCATTCCCGTGCCGTGGTGGGCTACGCCATGGACACCCAGATGCCAGCGACATTACCGCTGGCCGCCCTTCAGATGGCGGTAGGACGTCGTTCTCCTCCTCCAGGCCTCTTGCATCACAGCGATAGAGGGAGTCAATACGCCAGTCGGATTTTTCAAGAAGAACTGGCCCGCATGCGAGCCAGGGGCAGTATGAGTCGGAAAGGGAATTGCTGGGAACCTGGTATAAGCCTGTCAAGTAGCATTTCCAGCTAGAACTGGGGCCTCAGGACTCTTGGATGCGGCTGCTTGCTGCAACAGGGTGAAGAGCTCGCGTGCAATATAGGTCTTCAGAATCCGAAGCGCTTTCCGCTGACTTTTCCCCTGAGATTTCAGTCTGGTGACTAAGCTTTTCGTTCGCTCATCTTGTCGCAGTCGGACAATAGCAATGATGTGCAGAGCCCAGTTTAAGCGCCGATATCCACTCGTATTGAGCTGCATCCGCGTATTTTGGCCGCTCCCACGCTCCACGGGCGCAGCTCCACAATAACTGGCAAAATGATGTTTGTTTTTGAAGCGCTCGACACGACCGATCTCACCCAGCACGATGCCTGCGACAACGGGCCCCACGCCCTGAACATTCAACAGGGCTGGAAGCAAAGAGGACACGACGTCCTTCAGGTGTCGTTCGAGCACCTTGCGTTGCTCCTGAAGCGTCGTCATCACCATTTCGAGGACGGGTCTGACCGGCGAGTTCAGATCGAGGGACGTCAGCGTCGCTTTATGGGCTTGGTGTTCTTGGGAAAGCTTGCGTTGTGCATGGGTGAGGTCTTGGAGGTGACGTTGCTGTACGCCTCTTTGAAAGGGCGGCAACTCTGGATTGGCCATCAGGGCCCGCGCGGCATTTTGCGCGTCTACCACATCATTCTTCTTGCGACCTTTTCGAGCACGGTATTGACTCGTCAAGGTTGGCGGAATGTGTGACAGCTTCGTTGTTCGCGAGCAGTTCACTGACGAAGGTCGTGATAAAGCGGTTTGCCGCACCCTCGATGGCCCACTGCCGACAACTGTACGGGTGCGCGAAATGATGGAGTTGTGCCAGACCTTCCGCAGTGTTTGGAACCGTCAGGGACGCTAATGGCGTTCCCTGCTCGTCGAGGGCGGCCACGGTATGGCTGCCAGGATGAGGATCGAGTCCAAGGGTGATCATGCGACCTCCAGTCTCAAGCTGGATGGGCAGCGCGCAGCTCTGTCAAATCGGGCCTCAAGGCATCCTGGTATCTGGCGACGCGGCGAATCCAACGGAGTGTGGATAGGGGTGTGCAGTTCCCAGCGAGGCCACGGAGGCAGATAATGCGAGGGCAACACCCCCATCCACCTCTGTTATACAGATAATGCTGTCTCGGAGAGCTTTTTTACCACCTTGAAGAGAGAGCTGTTTGAGGACATCGTCTTCGAAAACCACGCCACTGCACGGCAAGCTGTCTTCGAATTCATTGAGGTTTTTTACAACTGTCAACGCCGTCACTCTACCCTGGGCTACTTGACGCCTTTGGAGTTCGAACGTCAAACTACAGCTGCTTAACTCCAGCTACGCACAATCGGGACAGGCCCAAAGACACGTCCGGAAGCTGGAGGCTGAGCCTCTCGCTGGGGAGTACCAATGGGTCAGGATCAGTATCTCCAGCAGCGTTTTGACGCCCAAGCCTCCAATCTCCGGGTGCATCAACTCGAACTCGAAGCCCAGAACGAAGAGCTGCTGGCATGAACAGGCCCACACCTTAGTCGTTTGATGGACTCCCCAGTGCAGAGGACAGAATGACCAGGGCCGCCTTAATCACTTCAGGGTCAAACTGCCGCCCTGCCTGCTGGCGAAGCTCATCCAGGGCGGCTTCAACTGTCCAGGCCTGTTTATAGGGCCGTACACTCGTCAAGGCATCGTATACATCGGCCACACTGAAGATGCGTGCGGCCAGGGGAATGGCACTTCCTGCCATTCGATCCGGGTAACCAGTTCCATCCCAACGTTCATGATGATGTCGGATGACGGAACGGGCCCCTGCAGCTACGGTTGGAATTTGTCTCATCAATTCGTCCCCAATCACAGCATGACGTTGCATCAGCTTCCACTCTTCAGCATCAAGCGAACCTGGCTTGAGCAAAATGGCATCTGGAATCGCCAGCTTGCCGATGTCATGGAGGTATGCCCCCACGCGCAGATCCTCCAGCTGCTCGGCGCTCAAGCCCAGTGCCTCTCCAACCAGAAGGGCCAACCTCACCACGCGTTCGGTATGTCCCGCCGTCTCAAAATCTCGCAGTTCTAGCGAGAGCCCCAAGGCCCTGAAGGCCCCTTCACGAGTCGCCTCGATATCTGCCAAGTGTGCCTCCCGATCCAGAACCTGCCCGATCAGTTCGGCCGAACGGTTCATCAGGGCCTGCGCAGTCCTGGGCAACGTATGGAGCGGGCGAAACCACAGCAGCGCCAACCAACCCACGCGGTGTCCCCTCTCCAGCACGGGAACCTCGACCATCCCTTGCACGTCGGCTGGCAACAACTTCAGATGCGTTTCTGGATGCTCTGAGCCATCAGGCGTGACCGGTTCATGAAACATTGCGAAGTGCCCTGAGGCTTCTTCTCCGCAAGGTTCAGCCACCCTGGGGAAGTCATCTGGGCCTCTGCCGACAGTCACCTCAAGCGCACGTCCAGGACAGGTGAACAGCGCCAGGTCTGCGTCCAGGAAGGTTCGGCTCAGGGTCAGGCACTCCGTCGCCACAGCGAGCACGTTGTCCGCGAGTCCAACATGCGTCGCCAACTCTGCCAGCATCCGTAATTCCTCAGACCGACGTTGTTCTTCGGCCGTCACCCGGAGCCGCTCAAAGGCAGTCACCCCTGCTGAGGCCAGCGCGCCCAAGAGACGTCCATCCAAAGAAGTGAAGGCCTGTGAAGCGGGCCGAACGGCCAGCAGTACGCCAATCGGCGTCTCGGCCATCCTGATTAACGGCGCTGCCAGGAGTGTCCCGTCCGGAATGGTGCCAGGCGTATGGACTCGCGGATCCTGGTCAAGGCGGTCGACATGAACCACATTCTTTGAACGGATGGCCTCCCATGAGACACCCTGACCCTCAGGCACCACTTGATCCGGAAAGTCCCGATACAGCCCAGAAACAGCCACCAAATGCAGAACATTTTCCCGATGGGCGTATCTCGCGAACGCTACATGCTCTGTACGGAACAACGCGATGGTTTCGTCGACAAGCATCTGCTCCAGATGCTGTGGCTCTTGAACGAGATTGAGTGCGGCGTTCGCATGTGCCAGAACTTCCAGTTCCTGCGTCCGGTCTGCTTCCCGGGTACGCCGGTTGTGTGACGTCAGAATAGCAGCCACTTGCTGTCCGAACTCTTCCGCTATGTCGAATTCATACGGCTCGAAGGCATGCTCGGAACGGAGATTATCCAGATTGATCACTGCGACCACGTGTCCGGAGACCAGCACAGGGACACACAAGGAAGCCTGGAGGTAGTCAAGGTCGCCCAGATGCTGCAACGCGTCTGGGCTGTGCGCAGATTCAGCCCACTCCTGAGGCAGGTGGGCCGCTGCACGGATGTCCACTAATCCCCGCAGTATCCGGGCTTTCCCCAGCGTCCAGTTCCTTTCGGTGCCGTACCAATGCCCCATGGCCTCCAAGGAGTGAGAAACGCCAATCAACGCTTCGGAATAGCCCACCTGAGCCCGAACGACGAAGGATGAGCCCTCCAAGATATACAGGGAGGCGGCCTCAACACTGGGCAGGGCGGTGGTAACCGCGTTCAGGAACGCCTGCCAGCTCGCCCGATCCATTAACCCATCCGTGGTGATCAGGGCGGACGTCGCGCGGAGCGCCTGCCACATCATTTCGGCTGTCAGTTGTGGGGCGTGTGGGAGGAGCCGCTCACCCCTCAGGCTCCGTATGGTTCGGTGGGCCGCCTTATCTCGCAGCATGCGCTGGTCTGCCAAGCGCAGCAGGTCATTGGGCGACTGGGCGTCCTGAGGGAACGACGCGGATCCAGCCGACGCCCGAACAGAGGCATACCCATGCAGCCCCAGGCGATGCCGAACCCCCTCCATAATCCGGCTCAGTTCTTCCGCGTCGACGACCTGTTCAGTGAGGAGAACGATGAATTCATCACCTCCCTGCCGGTACACATGGCCGTAGGGATGAAACGCCTCCTGCAGGGCGCTTCCGAAACACTGCAGGAGATGATCTCCCTGGGCATGTCCTGCATGGTCATTCACGGCCTTGAGTTCATCGAGATCCAGCAGCAACAGCTGGAAGGCCCGGTTGCTCTCGATGGTCTGTTCGAACCTTTTCTCGAATGCCCGGCGGCTGGGGAGACCCGTCAGGACATCCTGGTACGCTAGGCGCTCTAACTCCGCAGTGCGTTCCCTGACCCGGTGTTCAAGCTCCCCGTTCGAGCGCCGCAGGGTGGCCTCCATCTCCTTGCGGGGAGTGACGTCATTGAACGACACCGCCATCCCGTCTTCGGTGGGCGCCGCCGAGACGTCGTACCACCGTTGGGTGGCCGAAGACTGAAACTCGAACTGAACTGGGCGCTGCCGCGCTGTCCGCTTCAGGCGCCGGGCCGGCTGGGCGCCAATCAGGCCCGGCAAGGCTTCCCAGACAGACTGCTCCATCAGGGCCTCAGGGGGACGCTGCAGCAGGGCGGCTGCAGCGGGGTTGATGTACGTGAAGCGCCAGGTGGAGTCCAGAGCGACAAACGCGCTGGGCAGACTCTCCAGAATGCTGCGGGTTCTGCGCACTTGGCGTTCCAGCTCCAGCTCCAGGTTTCGCTGAGGGGTGATGTCCCGGCTCACTCCCAACACGCCAATGAGTTGCCCGTCCACCACGAAGGGATGTTTGGTTGTCAGCATGACGCGTTCCAGGGCAGGAAACGACAGTTCGTACGTGACTGGCTCGCGGAACCGCACGACCTGCTGATCCATGGCCCAGATTCGTTCTGAGTGTTCGGGGAACAGCTCAACGTCTGTCGCGCCAGGCCCAATGAACACCGCCGATCCCAAAAACCGGCTGGCTGCTGGGTTCAGCAGCTGATACCGGCCATGCAGGTCTTTCAGATAGACGGCCTCGGACATGGTGTTCATGACGGTGTTGAGGTGTGACTGACTGTGCAGGAGGTCTTGTTGAAGCGTGTGGTTCTCTGTCAGAACCAGCAGCTGACGTGCAGCGAACAGGAACGTAACCCCCACAAGCAAGATTTTGTCGAGGTGGTTCGGATCGTGGCCGATCAGGTGCGTGATCACGTACGCCACGTAGCCGGAGGCAATCAGGTAGTGGGGGCTGAGAGACCAACGGGTACGGCGGGTTGATCGCACTCGGAGCAAAGGTATCCAGTGGTTCAGTTGTAAGGAAGCACTCAGGCCAATTAGGGCCGCCGCGAGGGTCCATAAGCTGTCGAGGGGATGCCCCAACTGGTACCGGCCGTTTGCCAGGAGAACAGCCCACAGGACGTCGCCGACCATGAAGCTCAAAAGGGCTCCCATCAGGAGAAGCAGCTGTACCCAACTCAACACCAGAGGCCGGGCGAGCGCCAGCACAGCCAGCATGGCGGCCAGGATGAGATCCATCACCGGATAGGCCAGGGCCATCACGAGCGCGACAGGCTGTTTGGCGTATCCCTGGGCGGTCACCTCACCGCTCACCTCCCAAAGCAGGTGCCCCACAATCAGGACGACCAGTGCGATGTCCAGTATGTACCGGGCAGGGGCGACCAAGCGGGCTGAACCGCGTACCAGGGACAGAATACCCAGGGCGAAGCACAGCGGCGCCACCAAGTACAAGATGGCGGCCGGATTGGGAAAGGTTCGGATGTTCAGGGCCGCGAGCCCCGTGAACACCACCTGTCCGGCGCCCCAGGCAGCCAGTCCCAGCGTCATGCAAGTCCACATGCGGGCTAGGGGGGGTGGACTGATCCGGGCCGCCCGCCAGGCCAGCACGGCGGCCAGTCCGTACACCGGCCAGTAGATCAGGGTTGCGATTCCATTACGCCACGGCTCTAAGGGCGCACCCAGCACCGTCCAGACGATGTGGGCCAACGTGAGCGCCACCAGAAAAGCCAAGGCCATGTCGCACTCAGCATAGAACTCGGCACCTCAACTGAACCCCACAGTTTCATCACACTCAGACGAACAGCAATCGCTTGGCAGGTGGTGCAGTTGGCTGCTCACGTCGCCCACGCCGAGGCGCTGTTCCTGGCCGCCTGCGCCCTGCCCGCCACGCGCCTGCGCGTCCGGGTGTTGGCCGCCGCCGAGGACAACCTCAATGTGGCCCGCGCAGTGGTCGACATCCTCGCCAACTGCGCCAACCGCGCCCCAGTGCTCCATCCGGGGGTGGCCGCTGTGCCTGCCCTGAACTGATCCTCTCCAACTGTGGGCGCTCCTTCTGGAGCGTCTTTGCCGTGCTCCATACGATTCGCACCCGTGGCGCAGCATTTGGGTCTTGCGGGAGGCGCAACTTTCCCCATCCATCATGTGGCTTGACAGGCAAGCAGTGACTTGCCTATCATAGGATCGTGGCTGATCTGTACGAAACGCTCGCCGCCCCAGCCAGACGCGCCATCCTCGACGCACTCCACGAGCGGGACGGCCAGACGCTCTTTGAGCTCTGCGTCCGCCTCTCTACGCATCACCACCTCCCCCTGACTCGCCAAGCGGTGTCCCAGCACCTCAGCATGCTTGAGGCGGCCGGACTCCTGACGACCAAGCGGGGGGGCCGCTACAAGTACCATCATCTGGACACCACACCGCTGCAGGCCATCGTAGAGCGGTGGCTGAGTCCACGGGAACCCCTCGCGCAGGAAGGAGAAACATGAAGATCGTCGTGACCAGTCTTTTTGTAGATGATCAGGAGAAGGCACTCCAGTTTTACACCCACATGCTGGGCTTCGAAAAGAAAAACGATGTCCCCACTGGAGCGTACCGCTGGCTCACGGTCGTGTCTCCCGGTGATGCGACCAGTGTCGAACTGCTGCTGGAACCCAGTGAGCATCCGGCCGTGGGGCCGTTCAAGGCAGCACTGGTGGAAGACGGCATCCCTTACACGTCATTTGGCGTCGAAGACGTGCAGGCAGAGTACACCCGGCTGCGGGAGGCGGGCGTGCGGTTCACGCAACCGCCGGTGGCGATGGGGCCAGTGACGACGGCGGTCTTCGACGACACCTGCGGGAACCTCATTCAGATCGCTGAGTATCACTGAGGAAAGCTGGGCAGACGGCTGGTCAAGCTCCGCCTGAAACCACATCGTGCACCTCTCTCCTGAACAGATCTCTCCCTTCATCGCGCCCTTTCGGGGGCGTCTTTTTTTGCCGTGCTGCACACACAATCAGGACACAATGAACACACCACGTGGCCCTGCTGGCAAGCAAAAATTCCCCTATGAACGAAATCTTGATGACCGCTCTCACCACCGCACTCGAAGCGCTTGCCGCTGCCCAAGAAGGCCGCCGAAGCCGTCTCCCTGCCGCCATCAACGGTGAGCCCGCAGAGTTTGCCCACGCCATCCGCCTGCTGAAAGGGACCGAGAAGGTCTGGCTGGAGTCCGAGGTGCTCTCCGCTTCTCAGCCCGTTGACAAGCGCCCCGCTTACCTCCTGCACGTTGAGCTGGGCCGCTTGGGGTACAAGTCCCACTATGAACTGGCCAGCCAAGCACTAGAACGCCCCGTGAGCAGCCTCGCGACGCTGACCGATCAGGAACTGGCCGTCCGCTTACGGCCAGCTCAGCCTGCCCACGGGGACGGTGGCCGCATGAGCCTCTCTCTGGGCCTGAGTACGGCCAGTCTAGTGACGGCCACCCTAGATGTTACCCATGTCAATGGCAGGATAGTTTTGTGAGGCTGAGAGTAGGCGACAAGTCGTCAAGGCGACGCGAAGTCGCCGCCGGCTTCACTGGTGACTGCCTCACCCGCGCCACCCTCTGCGCCGGAGTCAGGCCTAAGCACCTCCCACGCTGTGAACTTCCACCGTCGGGAGTCGTGCCTCGCCCAGTCAAGGCAACACCACATCCGTCTCCATGTCGTCTGGCAAGGGAAAGCCTAAGGCACGTCCATACGCCAGCATCTGCCCCTTGTGATGGAACTCATGCAGCATGTTCGACATTAGCACCCAGCGTTGGGTCACCACAGTTCGGCGACCGCTGGCCCGGATCACCTCGAACGGTTGATCCAACTGGTCAAAGGACTCAAAGGCCTGCTCGAGCAGCGCATCCACCTCCAAAAACTTCCGGCGGACGGCCCGCACATCGGTCAACCGAAGCGTTTCGGCCCGTTCCAGCACGATGATGGCTTCGGTTCGGGTGGCGTGCGTTGCTCCCGTTGAGAGGGGGAGTGCGGCCAGTTGCTGCCCGTATGGTTCTACACCCAGGCCATACCGGCCCACCCACCACAGGTACATGTTCGCTACATGCGCGTGGACGTCACGCAGACTGCTGGCGGACAGGCCAGGCTGATCCTGGAGGTAGACCTGCGTCGGCAACGTTTCGGTGTACTCAAAGAGTCGTTCTCGGGTACGTCTCACCCACCCATACATCAAGGGCAAGGATGAATCCATCTGGGCCTCCGGCGTGGTGCCTGATCAGATCAACACTATAGCTCTCGACCAGCCAGCTATCAGGCAGGGAGACAGCAAGGTGATGGCCCTTGATCACCAAAACTCAGGATGAACCAATTTAATCCTGACGACGACACCCGCGCACTGAACGAGTACAGCCGCAGCGCCCAGCTGGAGGCCACCATTCAGTTTGAACTGGAGCTGGCGGAGGCCAAAGCGATCGCCGCTGGGGTCGAGGGCAAAAACGAGCCCGAGCGCAAGGCTCACCTGCGCCTCCAGCTGGCCGATCAGCACGTGGCGGTGCAGGCGGCGGAGGCTGGCACCCGTGATGCGCGGCGTGACCTGGATGTGGCCCGGGCCGCGCTGGACTGCCTGCGCTATCACCTGCGGCTGCTCGGAGCCGGACAGGGGGTGGAGAGGCATGAGGCCCCCGCCGCTCAACCTCCACACCCCCTTCCCTACCGCCGACGTCGTGTAGGTGTCGGGCGCGGTTCGCCCGGTTCGTCCCTGAGCGTCCGTCCACATCCCAGCCGTTCAGGGCCAGCCCTCCCGAAGGGTCATGACCATAGGCCCCATTGTGCTGTTCCCTCAAACATGTGACAATGGTCACACGGGCACCACAACTTACCCATCCTCATCCCGCTTGGTCTGGCGCCCGGGGAGAGACAACATGCAAGGACTCAGACGACCGGCGTGGCTTCTGGCTTCCCTTTCTGGATTGGCGCTCACGGCCTGCGGCTCCGTTGCCCCGCTGCCCCAAGGCGGAGCGCTCCAGCCGCTGATCACGTTCGGTCAGCGAGATGGCGGCGAACACCCCTACGTGGGCACGCTGCTGTTCGTACAGAACGGCGAGGGCTATTTCAGCTGTACGGGCACCCTGCTCACCCCCACCGTGATGCTCACCGCCGGGCACTGTGTGGAAGGCGGCGGCCAGGCCAACTCTGAAACCTGGGTTCGCTTTGACGAGGACGCCGCGAGCGACTACTTCTCACCCACCTCCGTGTGGCTCGAACAGAAGTGGATCCGCGCGGCGCAGGTGATCCCCCATCCCCTGTACGACGATTACTCGGCGTTCCCCAACACCTACGACGTGGGACTGGTGATCCTGAGTCAACCGGTGAACCTGGGCACCTACGGTCAGCTCCCCCCCCTGGGCTACTTCGACACCACGCCTCAGGCGCTGCTCAAGGCGCAAGTGTTCGAGCCCGTGGGGTACGGCCTGCTGGGCAAAGCGCCCCCGACCAGCAACAAGCCGATCCCGGACGATTACGCCCGCTACAAGGGGCTGCAACGGTTCATTGAAGTCAACAGCACCACCACGGGCAGCCAGAGCGTCAAGCTGACCAACAATCCCGGGGTGGGGAACGGTGGGGGCGGCACCTGCAATGGGGACTCCGGTGGGCCCACGTTGTTCAACAACACCAGCGTGGTGGCGGCCGTCAATTCGTTTAGCGTGACCCCGAACTGCAAAGGCAACGACTTTATGTTCCGCATGGACACGGCGCTCGCCCAGAACTTCGTGACGCCGTATCTGAGATAACTGCAGATTCACAGGCGAAACCGCCCCCACCCACAGCTCCTGCAGCCCTGCAGTTCGGTTCAAGTCCCGTCCCTGCACTGGAACACATCCGCCATGCCCCCGTGGCGTCCTGACTCGTGTTTGTCTCGGCGGTGCCCTATGGCTCACCGTTGGACGAACCCATCCTCACCCAAAGAGCAGCGCTTAGACGCGCTCCATCGCTACGGCCTGTCCTACCAGTCTCCCGAGCGCTCCTTTGACCTGTTGGCCGAAGGGCGAGCCAAGCTTTACCGCACTTCCTTTGCCCTGGTGACCTTCATGGACGCCACCCAACAGCATGTCAAAGCGGCTTCAGGCCTCGAGGTGCGCAGCATTCCGCTGGCTTCCTCGTTGTGCCGACACCTGCTGACCTCCGAGGGAGCGCTCGTCATTGGTGACACCACCCAGGATCAACGCGCCACGACCCAGGCGGTGGTGACGGGCCTCCATCAGCTCCGCTTTTATGCAGGCGCACCGATCCGGAGTGCAGACGGTTTCCGGATCGGTTCCGTGTGCGTGTTAAATACACTCCCTCGGGATCCGGAGACGTTTGACCTCAGCTACTTGCTGCATTTCGCGCACCTGGCCGAAGCGTTGCTGGAACATCGACTGATGGGCAGCACAGGCGAATTGACCTTCCAGAGCTACCAGTCTCGTCAGACAGGAGAGGACAAGCTTGGTGTTACCGACCCTCAGGAGAAGCGTCTCATCATTGATTCGCAGAACCTATCGGCCACAACGGGGACGGTGTGTGAGCAGACCACAGAAGAAAGGCGACCCGTGAAGGATCACCTTTGATTTCTTCAAGCTGTGCAGCTCGATGACTGGTACGGGCAGCCGGTCAACCTGCACGCGGGCCGCCTGATCGGCATGCCGTGGACTTGCGCGCCGCTGCAGGGGCCGGTGGTGTTGGTGCCGCTGCCAGACGGCCAGAACAACCGCGCCGAGCGCGATCACCAGCGGCCGCTACTTCGTGATGCTGGACGCTGTTGATGCTGGGTTCTGCACGGCGGCAGAGGCAGGCATCGGAGTATTGATCCGGGTAGACGCGGCCTAGCACCACAAAGTGCCACAGGTGGGGGCGCAGCCCAATGACCAGCGCACTTGAAAAGCGCTTAATAAGCGCTTTTCTCTCGTCTGCTGCAGAATTTCACTTGAGGCCGTAAACTCACATCTGAATGTCAAGTGCCCGTTTAAGCCCAGAATAAGGAGGCAGGTATCGTCTTCGTTCTCGAAAGCCGTGAATCTCCCTCGTCACTCATTGAAACGGTCTGGCAGTCCGCAAGTACGTGCGGCGGATCATTCATTTCTCTGGCGGTGAGTCAGACAGAACTAGTGTTCACACGCCGAAAGGGGGCCACGACCGTTGTCCTGCGCGGGCCGGAAACCAGCGCGACTATCGCCCAAACTCCCAGTGACGCTGAGTTCTTTGGAATAACGTTTCCACTTGGTGTTTTTCTTCCAGCGCTCCCCCCAACGGCGCTGGTGGACCGTCACGCCGCCTTGACCAGTTCGGGAACCTCATTTTGGCTGGGTGATAACGTCTTGCCCAATCCTGCCCCGGATGAGTCTGAACTCTTCGTCGAGCGGTTGGTTCGGCTGGGCCTGTTGCGCTTTGAGCCGATGGTTGAAGTCATCTTGAAAGGTGAATTGGACGGGCGACCATCTACGACCCGCACCGTGCAGCGGCGTTTTTTACAGGCAACTGGCTTATCTCATCGCGCTGTGATGTCGATAGACCGCGCCCAGCGGGCGCTGGCCCTTCTGGAGGCCGGAGTCGCCATTCCTGACGTGATTTACGAGCTGGAGTTTGCCGATCAGCCCCACTTAACCAAGTCGCTTCAGCGCCTGATTGGACGGACACCCGCCCGCGTTGCTAAGGAAGCGTGGAGGCATGCTCCGTTGACCAGCCGGGAGCGCACACGCTCAGAACTTATGCCCAAGTGATTCAGCGGATGTCGTTTCGGTACAAGACCAGACCCAAGGCTGTTCTTTATGCTCCTAACGTAGCGGTTGGACGTGCGAAAAATAACGTCAGTGCTGTGACACAAGGAGAAGCCCTATGCGTAAAGTAACCTCTGGACTGTTTATTTCTATGGATGGCGTGGTCGAGAATCCTGCCGAGTGGCAGGAGACCTTTGATGAGGACATGGGAGCAGAGTTAGCGGAAACCCTGTCTCAGATCGATACCATTCTGCTGGGCCGCAAGACCTATCAGGGGTGGGCTTCCTACTGGCCTATGGCCACGACGGATCTTGACTACGCCAGTCTGATCAACCAGACGCCTAAATATGTGGTGTCCCGCACCCTGCATGATGTCGAATGGGGGCCATTCGATACGGTACAACTCCTTCAGGGTAATCTGGCTGAAGGGATCGGCAAACTCAAAGCACAACCAGGCAAGAACATCGCTGTACAGGGCAGTCCTACGCTGGTCAACTCATTGATTCAGCATGACCTACTCGATGAACTGACCCTCTACATCCACAATGTGGTGGCCTACCATGGGAGACGCTTGTTTGATGGTGGACAGCTCAAACGCTTTGATCTGATCAGGAGTCAATCTACCCGTAGCGGTATTGTTATCGCTACCTACCATCCTCGGCGCGGGTAAAAGAACCTTCGCCCACTCATGCGTTGAACAGAATGGTGTCCTTGGTGTACTAAAGGCCTGCCAAGCGCTTCTGTGAGCACTAGTACTCAGGAATTTGGGCACTTGGCCCTCTGGTACAAGCTGAGATCGGCTGAGCGCCACCACAACACGCTGTAACCCGTTGCCCGTGCCCACCAGCACGGGCTTTTTGGGGTCTTCATATTCGATGTGTGGGATGGAGAGAAGTCGCGCGAAAGGACACAAATCACCGGAAATGGAGGAAAGCCGGAGAGAGCACGCCCATCATCAGCAGCAACGCGACCCGCGAAAGCGACAAAGGACAAGGTGCTTAGAAGACTCGGACTCAAATAAAGGATAGGGGGCCTCGCCCCCTTCCCCAACAACCTCTCCCCAACATTATTACGGCATCCTGCGCCACACTTGCACTTTGCAGTGGACATCATGAAACGCGCCCCTCTAGGAGATCCCCATGAAATACCTCGGACTGATTACGAAAACGGCAGACGGTTACGCGGGGCAGATCGCTGAGCTTTCAGTGCTGGCCACGGGTGACTCACCCACAGAAGTGGAGCAGCTGCTCGCTGAGGGCCTGGCGCTGTACCTCGAAGACCACACCGACATTGTGCCGGTCGCGCAGCGCTTGAGCGACCTGCCTGCCGACTTGCAGGAGACTTACGCGGGGCTGGAGGACGTGCAGGAAGTCTTGCTGGAGCCTGCGCTCATGAATCCGGCCAGTGCAGAGGTGCTCCGGGCCATCGAGCAAAGTAGCCTCAGTTACCGCGAGATCGCCCGCCGCATGGGGACAGGACATGCCGCCATTGCACGCATGGTCGATCCGTTTTACTGGGGGCACGGTTTGCCCACCTTGCGCCGCCTGGCTGAGGTGCTGGGCTTGAAAGTCGAAGTCAGGTTGCTCGCCGCCTAACCCCAACGCAAAAGCGCCCCGCCTGCCAGCCGAAGCTGGGGCGCTTCTCAGGCTAGTGTGGGGAAAAGGTGGTCAGAGCGAGTCCTCCTTCCTCTCTCCTACTCTCGGAACCCTCTGCGCACGCTTCGGAGGGAGTACATCTCCCTAAACGTCACAGCGCCCCGCCCTCACCGGCGGGTGAAGGCAGCACAACACCCGTGCTGTGTTCTGGACGTTAATAAGCCACCCTATTCCCTTAAGCGCTGAGGCTCACGGTTGAGGGCAATTCCGCTTAGCGGGTACCGACCAAGGTAGCCACTAGGTGGTTGTTCAAAACGCCACACTTTTCGGCTGCTCGCTGGCCGTTTATGCGCTGCTCAGTTCTGCTCTCCCTGCACAAAAAATGTTGAGGGACGCCCGTTCCCTTCTGTTCCTCCAGCGAGAACACGTACGGCACTGTATTTTCTCTTTGAGACTGGACAGAGACCTTGAGTCTTTCCCCAGGAGGAGCCCCTTGCAAAGCACCCAGGACTTTCTGAATCGGTTTGGCCTCCAGCACCCGGTCATCCAGGCCCCAATGGCCGGCGTCTTCACGCCCCACCTGGCAGCCGCTGTGTCCAACGCGGGCGGTCTCGGATCGCTGGGCATCGGGGCAAGTACCGTGGCTCAGGCCCGCGAGATGATCAACCAGACGCAGGCCCTGACCTCTTGGCCCTTCAACGTCAATGTCTTTTGCCACGCGCCCGCCCCGCGTGACGCTGCCCGCGAAGCCGCGTGGTTGCACCACCTCGCCCCACTGTTCGCCGCCGTCGGACTGGAGCTCCCCACCGCTCTCAACGAGATTTACCGGCCCTTTCAGACGGATCCAGCAGCCGTTGAGCTGCTGCTCAAACTTCGCCCGGCAGTGGTGAGCTTTCATTTCGGCCTGCCCTTGGCTGACCAACTGGCGGCGCTTCGTCAGGCGGGCATCCGAACCATGGCGACCGCCACCAACCTGCAGGAAGCCCAGCTGATCGAACAGGGCGGGGTGGACGCCATCGTGGCTCAAGGGATGGAGGCCGGAGGCCACCGCGGCGTCTTTGATGCCACCCTGACCGACGAAGGCCTGAGCACCGCCGTGTTGACGCGGCTGCTCGTGCGGCAGACGCAGCTGCCCGTGATCGCAGCGGGCGGCATCATGGACGGCCAGGGCATCAAGGCGGCTTTGGATCTGGGTGCGGCCGCTGCACAACTCGGGACGGCCTTCATTCTCTGCCCGGAGTCTGCCGCCAACACGGCCTACCGGGCGAACCTGAAGAGTGCGCGGGCGGCCACCACCCGTCTGACCGCCGCCATCTCGGGACGGGCCGCGCGGGGGATCGTGAATGACCTGATCACTCACGGCGAAGGAAATGGAACCCCAGTCCCAGCGGCCTATCCCGTGGCGTATGACGCGGCCAAGCAACTGCATGCCGCTGCGGCTCAGCGAAACAACCATGAGTTCGCTGCACATTGGGCGGGGCAAGGCGCACCCTTGGCGCGTGAGTTGCCCGCAGCCGACCTGATCCGGCAGCTTCTAGAGGAATGGCGTGGTGAAGGAAGACTGGCCTAAGCCGAGCATGGGTCGTCCCTGCGCCGGAGGTCGACAACGAGACTCTCTTTCGGTGACGCAGAGTGGAAATCATTGTGCTTGAAGATCGCTGATGGTCAAGCCGCTCTTGCCCGGTTGAGCCAGACCCGTCAGACTGAGGCCCTGCTGATCCGCTCCCCCAGCCATAGGCGAATTACGCGGGGTGGTTCGACGCCTCGCCTCAGCGCGAGCGCCATCTGCTGGTCGTGCACCGCCTGCACAGCGAGGTCTTCAATGCTGGTGCTGGGTTCGCCCAGCGGATTCAAAACGGCGACTTCATTCGTGACCGTGCCCCGCTGGAGTTGGCGCTGACGCGGATGTTCTCTATCTCGCAGCGGCTCCTGCGCCTCCTCCCTTGACCACAGCGTGCACGCGCACCAAAACGCCCCGCTCTATAGTGCACGCATGCCCCGTGGGAACGCCCGTTCTACCCTCGCCCCCACCTGGAAGCCCACGTGACCCAGTCGAAATACACTGCCCGTGCCCGGGCGGCACGGCCCCAAGTGCTGGAGGTCTTGGCCACCCAAGCCACTTGGCCCCTCGAACAGTTGCAGGCCGAACTCAATCTCCCGCTGCCAGTTCTTCAAGAACTGCTGGCTGATCTGGTCGCCACAGATCAGGTAAGGCAGCGCTTTGTTGCTTCAGATCCTCCCCACCGTCCCGGCGCCGCCTACAGCCTGAACGGCGCTCCTCCACTCCATGATCCACACCCCCTCTCACCCGTAGAAACCCAAGTGTTGACCTTTTTGTTGGGCCGCAAGGAAACGCTCACAAGCGTCTGTACGGCCTTACGACTGAGCAAAACCGAGGTCGCTCAGGCCCTCACCAACCTGGATACCAGAGACTTGATCACGTGCAAATTTGTCGGTCACCTGACGATCTTCTCGGTGCGCTAATTATTCCCTCCACTGCGGCTCCCGGGGCAGCTGCGGCGGTCAATCTCTCCTCACGGGTTGAGGCTGACCACACTCACCCGCACAACCGATGAGCATTGTCCAAGGCACAGAGCATAGGCTTCCTCTGCTCAGCAGGTGCAGCGTTCCCAGCGCGACCATGCCAGTACGATGTGGTCATGCGCCCCTTCACACACGCTGTCCTGTGTTCTGTCCTGATCGCGTCCCCGGTGAATGCGGCGTCCATCCCGCAGTTCCCACCCCGCACCTCGTGGTGGGTGAGGGCCGCACCTCCTCAGTCGCACTCTCTCCGGACGGAACCCTGCTGCTCAGCGGCGGGGCACGGCGTCTGCTGCGTGACCCGAGAACCGGCCGTGTCCTCCGGGCCCTTCCAGCGGAAGACTGCCTCTCCCAGGCCGTCATGTTCTCACCGGATGGCCTGCTCGCCGCGGCCAATTGCTCGGGAGTTCCCGACACGATTCGGGTGTGGGATGTCGCGACGGGTGAGATGGTGGGCCGTCACGTTTACTCGCGCTACCAGTTCCAATTCAGCCTCAACCGCACCGGTCACCTGCTGAGTGTCAGTGAGGGCACGGTTTCCACCGTGCCCGCCCGCGGAGACGCCGCGCCCGTCGTCCTGGCCCGTGGAGAGGCGGCGGAGGTGGCCCCGGACGGACGCACCGTTGTCGTCGTGCAGGGCAGGAAGCTGCACCTGCACAACGCCGCAACGGGCGCACGGCACGGATGAAGACGCTCGGCGCCACCTCCGGACAGCCCGTCTTCTCGGCGGACAGCAAGTTCGTCGCCGTGAGGGTAGGCGGCGGCTGGCAGCTGGTAGACATGCAGACCTCTCGCGTGACCCAACTCGCCATCGGTCAGGCGGACGTGATGGCCATGTCCGCAGGTGCCCGAACACTGCTGTTGGCAGTGGGTAACAAGGAGAGAGACCCGCAATTGACCCTCCAGGAACGCGCAGCTTCTCGGCAACCACGGCTGCTCTCCCCCACCATCACCGCCGTGAATTTCGGGTGGCGGCAAGCAGCCTGGTCTGCGGACGGCCAGCATCTCTGGGTGGCTGGATCTCAGGGCCTGTTTCAAGTGAATCTGGGAACCCGGCAGGCGAAGGCGGTGAAGCTGACGATCTTCGGACAGAATCAGGGCGCAGTGGTCACGGCAGGAACGCATGCCTTCGTGAATCTCGACGAGGGAGCCGTGGTGAGCGTGAATCTCACCACGGGTCAGGTATCGGGCACCTTCGGTCAGGGTGGGGCGGCCCTGCCGGTCGGCGCGACGAACAAGGAGGTGGTGACCTTGGAAGGGGGACGCCTGCTGCGGTGGAACCTCAATGGAGGCGCACCTCGCCTGCTCCTGAAGGGCGTGACTGTCGCCGCGAGCCAGGGAAGCACCGTGGTGGCTCTGACGAAAGACGCCCTGTACCGCTTTCAGGGCGCGTCCTGGACGCCACAACAATGGGCGCTGCGCCAACCTGTGTTTTACGAGTGGCTCTCGATCAGTGTAGGAGGGGAGCGACTCCTCGCTGGTTACGCGGGGATGGAAGGCTCGACCACCGATCTGATGACCCTGAGCGGTCAACAGGCGCACGTGAAGATTTTGTCCGAGGAGGGCATCCCTGCGCGGCTGTCTCCGGACGGGACGCGTGCTGCCTGGCTTCAGGCGGACGGAGTGGAGTTGACGGACGTGACGAGTAGCCGAGTGCTGTGGTTCGCCCCTGGGCAGGCCCGTGCCGGGATGTTCACCCCAGATGGGACGCATCTGGTGATCGCGGGGTACGGCAGCACCGTGGTCGTTCACGATGTGACGTCGGGACGCGTCGTGCAGAGCTTGTCTGGCAATGGAGGGTGGGCAGACTCCCTCGCGTTTACGGAGGACGGGCAGCTCGTGACTCTGGGCGTTGAGGGCACGGTGCGCGTGTGGAAGCTCGGGCGCTGATTGCACGTCACCGAAGCTGCGACCTTGAGAGGCTTCTGTGCTGGGGTCAGCAGGAGCTGCAGATGGAGGATGGCGCGTCCCATGCGCAGTTTGTTGGCTTGAATGAGGCCGCAATGGCAGGTCAGTTCACTTCGGCTGAAGCAGCTACCTACAGCGCTGTGTTGCCTTGATCGGTCGCGCCGCGGTACTGACCGTTCCCCTAGGCCAGCGATCACTGGAGAGACGCTGTCAATGACAGCGCCAGATTCCGCAACGCTCCTTTCTAAATCGAGAGGGTTGCCGCTTGTGCACTGGGCCCGGAAACCGCGCTTCGTACCGTAAACGACAGGGTTCCGCGCCGTGGATTGAGTTCAGGGAGTCTCCCTTGAATGACCACCTGCGCCTCTACAACGGTCTCGCCTTCACCAGACGGAGGGATACTGACCTGCCGTGATTGACTCAACACCGCTTTTGATCGGAGTCCGTAAAGTGCGGGCGTTCCCCCGTTCGCATGTCACAAAGGAGGGACACCCGCCTAGGTGTCCCTCCTGCTGAGTGCTGACCTCAATTCCAGGCGCAGTGCACGTGGTTGTTGTGCCGCCCCGAAGAGTCGTTATACGCATTGAACGTCTGGCTCGGATCTGAACCCGCGGCGATACAGGCATTGCGCGCGGCGGTATGGGCACTGTTCGGTGTCGAGAGGCTGGTTCCATTCCAGATCCCGATATCGATCGCCAGGCCCGCGTAATGGTCAGAGTTCGTCGAGTGCACGCCACCGGCCAGAGACGTGATGTGATACGAGTTTCCCGCGTTCGCCATCTTCAGCGCCCCCT
The DNA here is from genome assembly GCF_023370075.1 of Deinococcus sp. QL22. Taxonomy (NCBI): domain Bacteria; kingdom Thermotogati; phylum Deinococcota; class Deinococci; order Deinococcales; family Deinococcaceae; genus Deinococcus; species Deinococcus sp. QL22. Next base: position 460,058 of record NZ_CP097152.1, on the reverse strand, counting down.
CCAGCATGGAGCGCTTCAGGGTGGTCGTCAGGCCACAGTTGGCGTTGCCGTTACACCCGCGCTTGGTCACCAGACCATTGGACGTGTCGATGATGTTCTGGCGGGGACTCCCCCCGGTGGTGCTGCTGCTCGTTCCGAGGGCAATGCGGCTGCTGTTCAGGATCTGTGTGGCCAGGCTGGCCGTCGTGCCGGTGGTCGGCGTACTGGTTCCAGTGACCAGAGCATGCCAAGTATTGAGCCCGACGATGCCATCAGCGCCCAGTTCGCGTTTGGTCTGAAAATCTCGAACCGCGGTGTTCGTACCCGCGCCGAAAATGCCGTCCACGGTGACCGAGGAGTAGCCGTAACCAGCGCGCAATTGATCCTGGACAGCCCGCACGGCGTTGTTGTTGTCGCCCTGCCGAACGGTCTTGATCAGGGCTTCCCAGGTGTTCCCACCCACAATGCCGTCCACGGTAAGACTCCGTGCCGCCTGGAAGTTGCGCACCGCCGTGTTCGTACTGGATCCGAAGATGCCGTCGAGATCCACGGGTTGCCCGGATTCCCGGAGGAGGTACTGGAGGGTGTAGACATCGCGGCCGGAGTCGCCCTGACGGAGGGCTTGCCAGCTGAGCACTGAGGCGAAGGCGGCGGGGGCCTGCGTGACAAGGGCAATGGTGGTGAGGGCAAGTAAGCCTGTACGCATGAGTTCTCCTTCCGTGACCGGTGGGTCAACGGCGCCATTGTGAGCAGATTAGAACAAATGTTACAAACAGGCACTGCTCAACACCACCTCATTCAATAAAGGACGAAGCCGCGCGCACTGACAGAGGAGAAGGCCGAGCAGCGTTTGAGATCGGCTCAGCGCGGCCGAATACGGCCGACCAAGGCAGACATCAAGATGAGCAACAGGCCTTGAACCACTCAAGGTGGAAACATGGGCTTGCCTATTGAAGTGTTCACTCGTTCGAAGCAGGGGTGTTGACTGGTGTATCGCCTTAACTGGATCTAGGGAGGCTGACTGTCCGTGGATGGCCCCAAGCCCCACCTTTACCGAGCATCATTGGGGACGCAATCTGGGTGTACCACCGATTTCTACCCCCGCTCTGGAAATTCCCAGTCTGATGAACGTCGACCACCAGCAGGTCATCAGGGGTGCCCATTGCAACAACATCACTTGGCAAGAACATCGCTGAACACGGTGACAAGAGCGAAATCAGCAAGGATTCAAGCGCCGGAATCGCGCTCAGGACTTCCTGAATCCGCACGCCCGAACCCTGAACCTCACCTTCCTGCCCGAACCAACGTCTCCGGTTCGGGCGTTCGCATCAAGGATTCAGAACTCGGCTCCCTGCCGCTGCAGTTGATACCCAGCTGCGAGTTGATACCCAGCTGCGAGGCCTGCCTGTCCCCCTCCGTCATCCGGCAGCCTGGTGCGGGCGCGGGCCACAGCTTCCGGGTGGGTGCAGGCTGTCTCACAGTCCACTTCGGCCGCACGCTGTTCCATCAAGGCCCCGGTCATAGTGTGCCTGCGTTCGGCACTGGCTGCCGCTGCACTTTGGTCTTGGTTTGGACTCCCCCGCCCTGAAAGCGCAGCAATCTGAGGGCGTTAGCGGTCACCAGTGCGGTCGCGCCCGTGTCGGACAGAATGGCGGGCCACAAACCCGTAATGCCGAGCAGGGTGGTGACCAGAAAAACGGCTTTGAGCCCCACCGCGAAGATGACGTTCTGTTTGATGTTCCTCATGGTCGCCCGCGAGAGCTGCACCAGCTCAGTCACGCCGCCGACTTCATGGCGGAGCAGGGCGGCGTCGGCCGTTTCCAGGGCCACGTCCGTTCCGCCTCCCATGGCAATGCCGACATCCGAGGCCGCCAGTGCAGGAGCGTCATTGATGCCGTCTCCGACCATCGCCACGCCGCCTTGACGTTTCAAGTCCTCAATCAAGCGCAGTTTGTCTTCGGGCAACAGTTCGGCCTGCACGTCCAACCCAAGGTCTTGAGCAATGGCCTGTGCGGTTCGGGCATTGTCTCCGGTCAGCATCAGGGGGCGCACGCCCAGAGCTTTGAGCTGCACGATGGCTTCCCGCGCGTCGGCCCGCGGTTCGTCGCGGATGGCGATCAGGCCCAGAATGCGTGCTCCGTCCAGTAGAGTGACGACGGTTTTCCCCTGAGCCTCCAACTTCTGCGCTTCCACTTCGACCTCGGCGGTCAGGGCGCCCTGTTCCCGGGCGTAACGGGGAGAGCCGACAGCCAGCTCCCGGCCATCCAGGGTCGCGAGGACTGCTCTGCCGGGCAGAGCGCGGGCCTCTTGGACGGCAGGCAGCTCCACGCCCTGGATGTGCCCCAGAATGGCTTTGGCCAGCGGATGACTGGAACCCTGCTCTACCGCCGCTGCAAGCCGCAGCACTTCGCCTGCCTCCGTTCCGAACGGCACAACGTCGGTCACTTTCGGCTGCCCGGCAGTCAGGGTGCCGGTCTTGTCAAAGGCAATGGTCTTGACGCTGCCGATGGCTTCCAGCGCCGCGCCACCTTTGATCAGCAGCCCCCGGCGGGCTCCAGCGCTGATGCCGCTCGTGATGGCAGCGGGCACGCTGAGGACCAGAGCACAGGGACAACCGATGAGCAGCAGGGCCACACCTTTGTACAGCCACTCGTTCCAGCTGCCGTTCAGCAGCAAGGGGGGCAGGATGGCTGTGAGGGTGGCAATCAGCACGACGATAGGCGTGTAGACACGCGAGAAACGGTCGATAAAACGTGCCACAGGTGCTTTATTGGCTTCCGCCTGCTCGACCAGGTGAATGATGCGCGCGATGGTGTTGTCGCTGGCAGCCGTATCGACGTGAATTTTCAGCACGCCGTCGGTGTTGATGCTCCCCGCGTAGACAGTGTCGCCCACCGTCTTGAACACAGGCACGCTCTCGCCGGTCACGGGGGAGTCGTCGAGGCTCGACTGACCTTCGAGAATGGTGCCATCAGCGGGAACGCGGCCGCCCGGCTGAACCTGCACGAACTGTCCGACCTGCAGCGTATCGGCGGGCACCTCGAAGACCTTGCCTTTTTTCAGCACGAAGGCAGTCTTGGGGGCGAGCGCGGCCAGGGCCTGAATGCCGCTGCGGGCACGGCCCACAGCGATGCCTTCGAGCAGTTCCCCGATGGCGAAGAAAAACACGACCACCGCCGCTTCGGCACCCTCTCCGATGGTCAGAGCACCGATAGCCGCCAGGGTCACCAAGGTGTTGATGCTGAAGGGGTCTCCGGCACGGGCCGCAGCGACCGCCTTCTTGGCCAGCGGCCACGTTCCGATCAACGTGGCGGCCACGTAGCCCCAGGCGGCCAGAGCAGGCTCGAGCAGGCCGAACAGGAACGCCAGTACCAGCAACGCGCCCGTGGTCAACACCAGGCGACCTTGATTGGTGCGGTACCAGGCCCGGGGGGTGTGCGCCCTATCGCCGTGTTCGCCGTTCATCAGGCGGGGTTCGTGGCCCAGGCTGCGTAGGGTCTTTTCCAAGGTGGCCCGAGGGGTTTGCGTCTCGTCAAGCGTCAGGGTGAGCATCTGCTTGGTCAGGTTGGTTCGGGCATTGTTCGTCCCTGGCATGCGTTCCAGAGCCCCTTCAATTTTGCGGACGCAGGTGGGGCAGTCCATGCCTTCGACAAAGTAGTCAAGTTCCGTGGCACCGGAAATGGGTCGAGAAGCCGTCATGACAGAACTATATATGAATGTATGCTCAGATGTCTAATCGAGATTGAGAGCTGATTCAACTCTGCGGAGGACGGTACATTTCCACGCGGCTGAGTCCCGACCGGACTTCTTCCCGGTAGCTGCGGCCGTGGATCGGACATTCCGGAGTAAACCCGGCAGGACGCGACGCCAACCCGTTCCAGAGCACGCCGCAGAGTGCCTATCATTGCGGCATGATTCAACTCCGGCCAGCGGCCGCTGCTGATGCCCTCGCCGTCGCGCAACTTCACGCGCTGAGCTGGCGCACTGCTTACCGGGGCCAGTTTAGCGACGCCTTCCTTGACGGTGACATCCTCACCGACCGAACACGCCTCTGGACGAGCCGGTTGCAGCAACCAGATCAACGCCAGAACGTGACCGTCGCCGAACTCGACGGGAGCTTGGTGGGATTCAGCTGCATCTACTCCAATGACCATCCACACTGGGGCACGTTGCTCGACAACCTGCATGTTCAACCGACCCTGAAGGGAACGGGCATCGGCGCTGCCTTACTGCGCAAAGTCGCTCGCGATTGCCGGGCTCAAAGTCCAGCGTCCAGCCTCTACTTATGGGTTCTGGACGCCAACCACGACGCGCGGAATTTCTATGAACACCAGGGTGGGAGGTGCGCGGATGAGGAAGTCTGGTCCCCTCCCGGCGGCGGGAAGGTGAAGCGGCTCCGGTATATCTGGCCCGCAGATAAGCTGCCCCTTGACCCCTCGTCAGAATTTCAGCAGTTGTGATCCAACTCATCGGGCGCCAAAGCCAGCGAACGGCGGGTCAGCTGGGGGTGAGGGCTGAGACAAACTGTTTATTAGACCTCTTGCGAAAGTCATGACGGGCAGGCTCGGGTCAGGTTGCAGAGCGCGGCAATGAGCTGAACCCGGAGGGCGAAACGACGCCGTCGATGGCGATAGACGCCCTTCAGGACACGAAAAATCTTCATGCGGCGAATGACATGCTCAATACTCTGCCGGGTATGGGCCAGCACGCGGTTTTCCTGGCGCTGGTCGGTGGAGAGAGGCGACGCGCGCGTCGCCTGATGGGGGGTGATGGCCTGCCCGTGGCTCCGCCAGAGTCCCTGGTACCTGGCATCCCCGATCAGGGCCGTCTCGTGGGGCAACCGCACTCCAGATTGACGAAAGAGCTTCACATCATGAACCGCCCCAGCACTCGTGGCCGTGCCGAGGATGCGCTGCGTCACCGTGCACATCAGCACCTGAAACTTCAGGGTATGCCGCTTTTTCTTGCCGCTGTACCAGCGGCGCTGCTTTTTTTGGGTCGTTCGCACGGCACTTCAGAAGCATCGACCGCCACGATGCTGTAGACGAGTTGCGCTTCCTGAAACACGCGTTTTCTGGGCATCTGGAATGGCGTACTGGCGATCAGTGCTGCTTCCACGCGTTCCACCGTGCGGTGCACGCCATCGTCATGGACGCCCCAATCGTCACCCAGATGTGCAAATGTGCGGTACTCGCGCCAGAATTCCAGAGTCATCAGGAGTTGTTCAGCCACGCGAAGCGCGGCTGGGCGGCCAGATTTCTTTTTCCGTTCTTCGCGTTCAGCCAGCACTGCTTCCATCTCGGCGAACGTTTCCGGGTACACCCCGGTGCGTCGACGGAATTGCTTGCGGTTCATCTTCAGGAGGCGTGTCAGGCGGTCTTGCTCCACGCTGCCAGCTTAGCCCACGACTTTCGCAAGAGGTCTATTGATACCGGTAGAAATTGGGGTTGCCTTCAGCGCAATGAGGCAGGCCAGGACACGTCCTGCACAAGACCTCACTTAATACCACAACTCTGATTTACACCTGTTGAAATAGGTGAGAGAAGAATTGAACCAAATACAGAGGGAGCCTCCGGGTCGCTTTTGATACTCAGGAGCTAGGCTGTAAGGATGTGGAACAACCTCATCTGGCATGCGCCACCCCCCTATGCGCAGGAGCAGGAAGACGGTGCGCTGGAGATCGCCACAGGACACCGCACGGACTTTTGGCGTACCACCCAATATGGGTTCGTGCGAGATAACGGCCATGCCCTCCTCGGGATGGCTCCACTTGAATTCACAGCGAGCGTGCGCGTGCAGGGCATGTACGAACACTTGTATGACCAGGCAGGTCTCATGGTGCGGGCCAGCGAAACCCAGTGGGTGAAGACCGGCGTGGAATACGTGGGCCGTCAGCAATGGAGCACAGTTGTCACGCACGAACACTCCGATTGGAGCGTCACTCCTGCGGCCAATCTTTCTGAGGTCACGTTCCGAGTCATCCGGCGCGGCGATGCCCTGATCGTCCATGCACAGCCAGACCAAGGCACGCCTTGGACGTTGCTGCGCGTGGCCTACTTTCCGGCAGGTCTGCCCGCGCAGGTGGGTGTGATGGCCTGCAGTCCAGAGCGCGAGGGTTTCCAAGTGACCTTCCGCGACCTGATTGTGGCTGACGTCGATCGTCGCCCCCTCCACGAGCTCATACAGCCCTATTGATGCCGATTCAGATCGGAGTTGCTGCCGTGAGCCGTTGTGGCAAGCGGATGTCCCGCACTCGCTGCCAACCTGAGCGGAGCCGCGCCTTGAGTTCGGTGCCAAGAGGCCATACTTGACCCAAGAGAGCAACCCATATTGACACCGTCATCAATAGATACCCTTCTCCCCTTCACAGCTTTAACACAGTTGGATGGATGACGCTTAGCGGCGCAGTGCGATGGGGCAGGGACGTCAGGCAACTGAAGGGCTTGCCTCACTTCAAACGCTGCACCCAGGGTCTCCCCTTTGAACCAGGCCGGACTGGACAAGGTCTCGTCGACCGTGAAGACGCTTACCCCACTGATCAGCAAAGCAACTTGCACGAAAGTCGCGGGGTGAAGCAGGCGGAATGGCATGCAGGCAAAAGCCTGCCGGTGGGCGCGAGTTCGATCACCGCGCCGATTGGCTTATGTGTTGGATCACGGGGTTCCTTCGATCATCTACAAATTCTGCTTGAAAAACGCGACGGAACGCGCCAATGCCAGCGTCAAGTTGTTGCTGAGGTCATGGTTGTCATTGGCGTAGGTGAACAGGACATGGGGTTGCTTCGCCTGCTTCAAGGCCCCTGCCAGGACTTGAGAAAATCGGTACGGCACGTGGGTGTCTGCCGTAGCGTGGTGAAGTTGCAGGGAACGTCCTTTCAGGTTTTAAAGAAAGAAGTTCGGTGAGATAGCTTGGTAGGCGTTCACGTTGTTCTCTGGGCGGCCGTATTTCGCCAGCAGTTGGGCCCGCGGATCTGCGGCGACAGCAGCGTGACCTGTTGGCCCGCTTCCACTGCGACCCGGTACTGAAAGGCTGTGCTTCGGTACGGCAGGGTCAGCGTATCGGTGTTGACCGTGCCGTCTCCCATCTTCACCACAGGAGCGCTCAAGCGTTTTCCTGCCGCGCGCCAGACGCCAAAGTTGAAGTAGGGCGTCCATTGGCCGCTGGGCCGGCGAACGCGCACCTCTAGAGTAAAGGGAGAGCCCACGGCTCCGAGAACATTCCAACTGGGAATCAGTTCATTGAAGGGCGGAACGGTCATGGGCGCACTCTCCAGGCGGCCCCCTTGAAGCGTGGGGAGAGGCTGCCAGGTGCCGGTCACGCTCGTCTGTGTCTGCGCCGCTTGAACCGTGGCTACTGGGAGGCCGAAGCTGGTCTGCTGGGCGTAAGGCGCCGCATGGGCCACGGGGGAAAAAAGCAGGGCTGCACAAGTTATCCAGAGAAGCTTCACAGCGCTCACGTTAATCGCGCTGTGTTTCCGTGGTGTTAAGGTGCCTATCCACTTGAAAAGGATGGCATGAGCCTGGAGGGTCGCCTGATCTGGCTGTTACCGGGGTTCACGCTTCAGGACTGGCTTGGTGAACGTCACTGCTCAATCTCCCTCTTGCAATCCCCCTGGGGAGGATATAGGCTTGAAATAGCCCAAGGATTGACGAGTGGCCAAACACGACCAGAACATCCTCAACCCTACTCCTTTGAAACATAGTTTTAGTGTGCCCATCGTGGGCAAACAGACTCTTTCTCAGCAGATCTTCCTACCCTTGATGACCTCACCTCTCTTAAGGACTTATACCCCCCCTAGGGGATTGCCTAACGGTTCAAGGTTTTCGCCTGAAGTCGACCCAAACTCTGCCTCAGCCCGCAATTGCCGAACAAGAGTCTGACGGGTCGAGAGGGCAGACCATCAACCCCCAAGACCGTTCCTGCCCCTTCGGCACCACACCTGCACCACGGAGAGACGACCATGCGAGACCATTCAATTGAGCACCATCCGAGCCCTTCCAGCACGCCGCCCACCAGAGTGTTGGAGGTGGCCTTCAAGAACTGCTATGACGCGTCTGAATTCGCAGATCTAGAGCGCCACCTGGCTCAGCTGGAGGGCGTTGAGAGTGTGCATCTCGACCGCACTCGCGGCGTTGCTCACCTCAGCTACCTGCTCGGCTCGGTCACGGAACGCGTCTTGCGTAACCGGCTCCAGGCGGCCGGTTACGCCTGCGCCTGCACCGATCGCGCTCCTTCTGCAGCCCAGCCCGGGCATCCGCAGTTGGGTCACACCTCCCATGCAGTGGAACACTCCATGCCCAGCCCTGCTGCGGCCTCCTCTCACGTCCATCACCCTTCAGGAGCAGAGGAGCCGGGTGCAGATCATGCCGCCATGGGTCACAGTGGACACGCCGCCACACCCATGAACCATGACGAACACGCCGGGCACGGCGCTGAGATGGCCACCGATCTGCTGCGCCGCTTCGTCCTCAGTCTGGTGCTGACCGTCCCAGTGGTCTTGTTCTCCCCTATCGGAGAGATTTTCGGGTTCACAGCCATGCCCCCCTTCGGCCTATCGATGGCTTGGTTCGGGCTGATTCTGGCCACCCCCGTCGTGTGGTGGGGTGGCTGGCCGTTTGTTTCGGCGGCGTGGCGGGCCCTAAAACGCGCTGAGGCCAACATGATGACCCTGATCGCCACGGGCATCCTGGTGTCCTGGTTGTTCTCGGTGGTGGTCACGCTCTTCTTGGGCGGAGGAGAAGTCTTCTTCGAAGCCGCCGCGATGCTGACCTCGCTCTCCCTGCTGGGGCACTGGCTGGAGATGCGCTCCCGGTTTGCGACCGGACGGGCCGTGGAAGCACTGCTGAAGCTCACCCCACCCACTGCTCGTGTCCTGCGTGCCGGGCAAGAAACAGAAGTTCCTCTGGATCAAGTGCTGGTCGGGGATGAACTGGCCGTTCGTCCCGGCGACCGCGTGCCGGTTGATGGAGAAGTGATCCGGGGCGAGAGTTACGTCGACGAGAGCATGATCACCGGAGAACCAATCCCAGTCGTCAAGAATACGGGGGTAAAGGTCACGGGCGGCACTGTGAATCAAAACGGCGCGTTCACGTTCCGGGCGACCGCGGTCGGGAGTGACACGGCCCTCTCGCAGATTGTGCAGCTCGTTCAGAATGCCCAGGCCAGCAAAGCGCCGGCCCAGCGCCTAGCAGACACGGCCGGGAAGTACCTCGTCTTCGTGGCCTTGGGCTCCGGCCTGCTGGCCTTCCTGGTCTGGATGCTGCTGGGCGAAAGTGTCGTGTTCGCGCTCACAGCCGCGGTGTCGGCCATCGTCATTGCCTGCCCGGACGCGCTGGCGTTGGCCACGCCCACAGCGATCACGGTGGGCGTCGGAAAAGGCGCCCGGGAAGGCGTGCTGTTCAAGAATGCCTCGGCGTTGGAAGCAATGGCCAGCGTCAATACCGTCGTGTTTGATAAGACGGGCACGCTGACCGCCGGCAAACCCGCGTTGACCGACCTGATCCCGGCGGAGGGCGTCAATGAACTCGACTTGCTCCGGTTGGCAGCGGGCGCTGACCAGCCGTCTCAGCATCCGTTGGCCGAAGCCATCGTCGCCGGCGCGAAGCAAAGAGGCCTGGAAGTGCGGCCACCGGAAAGCTTTGATTCCATCCCAGGTTACGGCGTGGTGGCCACGGTAGACGGTCAGCAGGTGTGGCTAGGCAACCGCAAACTGATGGAACGGGAGGGGTTGGAGGTGGGAACGCTGGCCGAGCGGGCAGACGCGCTCTCCTCAGATGGAAAAACGGCCATGTACGTGGCGACACAGGGCCAGCTCTTAGGTGTGGTCGCAGTGGCGGATACCGTGCGCGAGACGGCCCGGCAAGCCGTTCAGCTGCTCCATGCAGCGGGCGTACAGACCGTGATGCTGACCGGGGACAACCGCCGGACGGCGGAAGCGGTCGCGCGGGAGCTGGGGATCGATGTGGTGATTGCAGACGTGTTGCCTGAAGACAAGGCTGCGCAGATCATCAGCCTGCAAGCACAGGGCCGGAATGTGGCGATGGTCGGAGACGGGGTCAACGACGCCCCAGCCTTGGCACAAGCGGATGTCGGGGTGGCCATTGGCGCCGGAACCGATGTGGCTGTCGAGACCGCGGACGTGATCTTGGTGCGCAACAATCCAGCCGACGTGGCCAGCAGCATCGACCTGGCCCGCCGCGTGCGGAGCAAGATCAAACAAAATCTGTTCTGGGCCGCGGCCTATAACGTCTTGGCCATCCCCTTTGCTGCAGGAGTGCTCTACCCCAGCTACGGGATTCTCCTGCGCCCCGAATGGGCGGCCTTGTTGATGAGTGCCAGCACGGTGATTGTGACGGTCAACGCCCTGCTGCTGAACCGGGTGCGGCTGCAACGTCCAGTGGTGGTGACTCCTGTAGCGGCTGCCTGAGTGGATTCAGCCAACTGGGGCGTTCCTCAATCGCTAAAACCACCGTCAAGGGCTAAACCACCGTCTCAGGTGAACTGTGAGACAGTTTCAAAATTCAGAGGCTCTGTAAATCGCTGACCCAGTCACCTTCAGGCGGTGACTGGGCCGCACGCAGGCTGAAACGACAGGCGGCCCTGCTCAACTCGTGCGTGCAGGAACGCCCGTTCCGCGAACGCGCCTGTGGCCCAGCTGTGGTGGTCATGCATTCCGGGAGGGGTAACCGGTTTGGAGCGTTGCAAGCAAATCTGCTCTCACCGGAACCAACACAGGATCCAGGCCGCCGCTCACTCTTGCCCGACCATCTGGCCTAGCCATGCCCCCGCCACGTGGCCGATGACGGGCGGGCCTGTACTCCGTAGACTGCCCGGCATGAACACGACCCGCCCCCTCCACCCCCACCTCGCGCCGCACCTCGCTGGCCGCTTGGAGGATCTGGAACGGCCGCGCGTGTGCCCCCCGGAGCATCCAGGTCATCACCGAGATCCGCGAGAAGCTCTCGCCTGTCCGGAACACCGGCTCCTCCCCTAAGACCGCTCTGCTGCGTGTCTTGCTCCCGTAACCCCATCCACCCCGAGGCGACATAGGGAAGTGGATCAACCCAGACCTCTGCAACAGGTCATCCGGCAGTTCGAATCTGCCTGTCGCCTCCCGTGGCCTCATGGTGGAGTGGTTGAACACGTCTGACTTTCACTCAGAAGATCGCCGGTTCGAACCCGGCTGAGGTCACCACACGGTTCCGTAGCGCAGTGGCAGCGCACCCGGTTGTCAGCCGGAAGGTCGCGGGTTCAATTCCCGTCGGGATCGCCAATCCAGCAGAACGTGATGCCACTGAGAGACGCGCAGGATGAAGGATCGAGTCTCTTAGTGGCGAACAATAGAAAAGTCAGGCCTTTCCAGGTATGGTGACCATCGTCCAGCGGCAGGACGCCTGAGTGTGGATCAGGAAACGCCAGTTCGATTCTGGTTGATCACCCCAGTGTTCGGGAAGTAGCGCAGGCCGGTAGCGCACTTGGTTTGGGACCAAGGGGTCGCAGGTTCGAATCCTGTCTGCCCGACCACAAGCAAAACGCGCCCTGAAGGGGGCGCGTTTTTGCTCTCGAGCACGGATTCAGGCGATGACTTGAGCCGCGCCGCGCTTAGAAGCTATCCGGCAAGCGAACCGAAAATCGGATGACGTGTGTTCAGGAGCAGAAGGCAGCCTGCAACGAAGTGAAAGCCGATGAGGGTGGAAGACAACGGTTCCAAATCTCTTCCAAGACGTCGAAACCGGGATGTCCAAGCAAACGAGCGTTCGACCATCCAGCGTTGGGGGAGCAAGATAACTCCCGTTTTCCCGCTGGGCCGTTGGATGACTTGTCGTTCAACCCCTCGCTCTGCGGCATCCAGAGCGGTTTGATCGCCCGTATACCCTTGATCGGCGTAGACCACTTCGACGTTCGCTCCGGTCACGTCCTGAACGTGGAGGCACAGGTCACGGACCTGTGCCCGGTCTTGTTCATTGGCTGGGGTTGCCAGCACCGTGATGAGGTTGCCCAGCGTATCGACAGCCCTATGAATTTTGGTGCCGTGACGCTTCTTGCCGCCATCATATCCGGCTCGGTGGCCGCTCTCTGGCGTGCTGTGCAACGTTCGGCTGTCGATGATCGCCACCGTGGGTTCGTTGTTCTTCAGTGCCTCCTGACGCGTCAGGAGGCGCAAATCATGGCGCAGCGTCTCAAAACACCCCCGCTCAAACCAACGCATCGCCTGCTCATGGACGATCTTGTACGGTGGAACATCATGTGGCAAATACGCCCACTGACTCCCCGTCCGGGCCATCCAAAACAGCGCATTCAACCCCTCACGTAGCGGATACTTTCGCTGCGCCGCATGTTCTGGCTTTCACACCAAATACGGCACCCTGAAGTGATACATGTCTTCGTCAATGTCACTGGGGGAAGCACGGCGGGTCACCCAACTATTCTGCTGGGATCAAACTCCGGTAGCCAAACTACGTTCGCTTAACGGACAGCTTCCTACACATCACGCGGTTCTACATCTGAGATTCTTTGAAGACGAATGAGGTAGACCAGCCCCAAAGTTCGTTTGCGCCTCAACGGTTGTGTTGCCTGAACTGGCATCAAGGGGGGGGACGCAGGCCAGCCAGCGTGACTGACACCAGTCGCTGCCCTGCAGCCAGAGAAGGCAGGCTGCTAGCGGCAGTCAAAGCATACAGGCAGTAGCTGGCCAGTTCAGCAGGCTCGATATCCGCCCGGAGTTCGCCGCTTTGCGCCCCCTCGGCCAGGAGGGTTTGGAGAAAGGCGTGAAGCTGCTGCTGACCTTGGATGACGTGCTCACCCCGGTGCAGGAGAGCCGCCAGATCAGTGTCGTGGTGCCGGTGGGTTATGAGGGCAAAAGCCTGAAGAACTGCTTCGAGCCGCTGTCCCGGCGTTCCCGCGTGCTCCCGGACTCGGGTCAAGTGCTGCAGGTGGGCCGCAACTTGGCGTTGATGCCAGGCCATCAAGATCGATTCGACATCCGGGAAATACTTGTACAGCGTCGCGCGGCCGATACCGGTCTGTTTGCAAACAACTTGACAGGCTCTACGGGGTCACTGGCACCTGTGGGCGATCAATCAAAGTCTTCGATCTGCCACTCCTCGTGCCAATCCAGGTACGCCATGTCCCCATCGAATCGTACTGGTAGCCAAACGTAACCTGCTGTAGAGGTGTTGGGCGCGGCGAACACGGCAGGATCTTCCTGTTCATATCGCGCGAAGTACTCCGAGGGTCGTCCACTGGCAAAAGCCGTTTCAAACATGTGGGCGGCTTGTTGCGCGTCCACATCACGGTCACCAAGCCAGCGGTCAGCCAGCGCAATATAGAGGTCTTTCTTATGGGGGTGCTTGAATACCGAACAGATCTGCGAACGGTACGACGTGCGGCTCTCGTCGCCGGGGTGCGGATCGCCCAGAACCGTCCACGGGCCATGATACGTTCGCGCCACTGCCACCTCTGACGCGTTCGGGAAGTACCCACTGGTGCCCGACGTGAACAAGTAATGTAGGGAACCTCGCCGGAAGTAGGCAGGCGCCTCACGCACGAACGGAGGGTGGGGATGAGGAAAGTGCGTGGAGTAATACCCGGTCACATCCGTGTAATCCTCTGTGAGGTCTGCACAGATCATCTCGCTGTGCACCCGCTCGAAGTAATAGTAGGCTTTCCCATCGACGGGGTCGACGACCAGATCAAAGTCTCCGGCACTCATGCCTAATGGCCGAAGGTCCGTGCGCACAATGCGGTATGGGCCGAAAAGAGAGTCCGCCACAAGAACTGTGGATTTTTGGGTGTCGTCCGGGTGCATGACCTTGACCCAGCAGACGTACTGCCCCGTGAAGCGGTTGTAGACAATGTGCGGACGGTCCATCTTCTGCGCGGGATGCAGGGGTGAAGTACGATCGTCAAGCACGGGAGGAATAATCACGCCGCAGTCCTCCCAGTTGTACAGATCCTTTGAAGCGTAGCAGCGCACCCCCCAGTGCCAGATGTCTGTCTGTCCAGTGGTGCGCTCCTTGTTCTCTCCATACCAATAGAAAATGCCTCCATCGTGCAGGATTGACCCGCCATGCGCCTGAATCAAGTTTCCGCTGGTGTCCAGCCAGGGTTGTCCTGGCGTGATAGAGGTTCGCCTCGCCGCTCTACGGTCAGGATGGACGTGATTGGCTGTGTTCGTCGTCATGAGACTCCTTGCACGGCATGCGTGCGGTTTAACTGTGGGCGCAGACTGGGGTACCCGCGCCGTCAATGCTGATGGCTGGCGTTGGCGCGAGTGGGGATCCGCTGCGGCAATGACTTTGGCATCACAGGAATGAGCTCCTGGACGCGCCCAGCAATGTTTACTTCAGGGCAGTCTGCAATTGTGCCAGGTACGCTTCAGGACTCAGGTCGCCGGTGACGAGGGGCTGCACGTTATCCTGCGAAACAGCGGTGCCCTTGGCCGAGAAGAATGCTTCAAACCAGAGGTAGCCTTTCTTGGCGGTATTCAACTTCTGCTGGGTTAACGTGGTGAGCCCGGGCACGTTCGCGGGCATTTTCGTGACCTTGAAGCCGGTGAGCATGCCGAGGTCGCTCATGGCGCGGTTGGCGTAGTTGGCAAAGACGTACTTCATCCAGTTGCCCAGTGCCGCGTCATTCTGAGACTGGTTGACGGCCACGGTCAGGCCAGTATTGATTGACCAGTCGTTAAGGGTTCCTTTACCGCCCCGGACGAGCGGTGTATTGAAGAAGCCGATGTTCTGAACGCCAATCTTGTTCCGCGCCGGGTCGTTGAACGTCCGCAGTTCCCAGCTCCCCATATAGAACATCGCCGCCTTGCCCTGCAGGAAGGTATCGACGGCGGTGTCGTAGTCGATGGTGTTGACGCCCTGACCAAAGTAGCCTTTCAGACCCATCTGCTGGACGCTGCGGGCCGCTTCGACAAACGCGGGATCGGTGAGTTTGAGCGTGCCAGCCTTGACCCGGTCCATGGCGTCCGCACCGAGTTTACGGGCAACATACCCACCGATCAGGCGGGTGAGAGGCCATTTCTGCTGCCCCGAGGCGGAGAAGGGCTGGACGCCCTTTTGCTTGAACTTCTCGGCGGCGGCGAGCATCTCGTCCCAGGTTCTGGGTTCCTTGAGGCCATGGTTCGCAAAGAGTTTTTTGTTGTACCAGAAGCCCTCAATGTTGAGTTCTAGGGGCAACCCGAGCAGTTTGCCGCCGGTGAGTTTCTTGTTGAGTTCAACCGCGACGGGATTGAGCTGGTTGTAAATGCCGAGCCGTTTGAAGGTGGCTTCCAGGTCGGCGGCCTGACCCTGGCTGGCGAGTTGGCTCAGCAGGGCCGGCTCACCGATGGAGTACAGGGTAGGAAGGTTCTTGCTGGCGGCAAGCAGCTGAAGCTTCTGCGTCATTTCCGTGGTGTTGCCCTGGTACTGATAGGTCGTAGCCGGGGTCCGTTTCTGATACTCCCTGGACAGCTCGCTGATAATCCGGGTGTACCCGACGTCCTCATTCTGTCCGGAAAGAAACACGACGGTCTTATTGCCCTGCGCAAGGACGGGGGAGGCGACTGCGCTCAGCAGCAGAGCGGTAACGGTGGTGAAGCGGGCAGTCTTGTTCATGGGCACTCCTGGGGCAGAAAAAGGCAAGGCGTAGGTTTCGGACCCTGCATCACAGGCCCGTTGGGCGGAGAAAGAGGAGAGTCAGCGGTGCACCATGTCCCCTCCTTTCGCCAGCGTTCCGAAATCGAACGCGCACTGCACCGCGAGACTGGCGGCGCCGCGGGCCCAGGGGGTGAAGTCGTCGTCCGGCCAGATGTCAATGACGATGGGAAGGTCGTCACCGAGGCAGTCAAACGCAGACTCATGGACAGCTTTGCGGAGGGAGTCGAAGAAGAGGGGGCCGAGCCGGGTGCCTTCGCCAGCGATGATGATCAGCTCCGGATTGATGGTGTTGACCAGGTACGACAGGTGCGTGCCGAGAAGCTGTCCGGCACGCCTTAGAAGTCCAGCAGCACCGGGGTGGGATTCAGCAAGTGCCACCAGGGCGGGGATGGTCGTCACACTGGAGGACAGGTCTGGATGTTGCGCCTGGAACTGGGCGAGGAGGGCAGGCTCAGCCACGTAGGCTTCGAGGCAGCCGCGGCGGCCACAAGAGCAGAGGCGGCCGTCTGGCACAGCGAGGTTGTGGCCAAATTCACCTGCGCCACCCTGGCGACCGCGGTGAAGCTCGCCGCCCAGAACGAGAGCGCCTCCAAGCCCTCTGCCGAGAGCGACGGTGAGGAAGTGGCTGGTCTGCTTTCCATGACCGAAGAGCCGTTCGGCGGCAGCAAGACTGTTGACGTCGTTGTCCACATGGGTGGGGAGACCGGTGCACTTCCGAACCAGCGGCGCCAGGGGCACGTCGTGCCACCCGAGCAGCGGCGCGTGGACGACAGTCCCGTGTAAAGCGTCGATCACGCCCGACAGGGCGATGCCAATGCCGATGACATGGTCAGCGTCAATGCGGGCGTGGCGGTAGAGCTTGCTGCAGAGGGTATGGATCTGGACAGCGACCTGCAGCGGGTCATGGATGGTGAGGTCTTCGACGAGGTGCGCCAGGACGTGGGTGGACAGGTCGGTGAGCACCCCCTCGATGCGGTCTTCACGAAGTTTCAGGCCGACGGCATAGTGCGCGCTGTACTTGATGCCGAGGTAGATCGGACGGCGCCCACCGCTGATGCCCGCTTCACCAGTACTCTGCTCGGTGAGCAGCTGGTCTTCAATCAGTTCTGCGGTGATCCCGGTGATGGCTGCGGAGCTCAGACCGGTCAGTTCGACGAGCTGCGTGCGGCTCACTGGGCCCAGTTGGCGTAGGTGGTTCAGAATGGTCTGACGGTTATGGGCGCGCAATGCGCTGGGATCGCCTTTTGTTCGAGTCATAGAAGCCCCCGATAGGTTTGCTTACTTTGTGAGTTAACTAGAGCGTACCATCGGTTTCCAACCAGGTCAAGCGTTTCCCCGACATGGGTGCAGGGTGCGGTCAGTACGTGCCGCAGGCGCACCCGCCCTGTTGGGACACCCTCAAGCCGCGCCCCATACCCCGCTTCCGGTTCATTCGCAGGGCAGGCAACGCTAAAGAACGATCCCGCCTGAGAGGTGCCGCTTCTTCTTTCAAAAACTACGGTGGCAAAATCAGCTTGTCCCAATCTGCTTCAAGTTGAGCGAGGCAGGCCTGGGGGGTTCGCCGAAACCGTGACTGGAGCCGGCGAATTTCCTGACGGCGTTCCAATTTTTGACGTACTGCACGCCACTGCTCGACCTTCGTCGGCTGAAGGTCTTGCGGACGGATCATGCCTTTCCTGGTCGCCACTGCGGCGACCAGACGGACGTATCCACGGATGACCAAACTCGGCGAAGCTGATTTCTGGCCGCTGACACGACGTTCATAACGCTTGGCCGAGCCAAAATACTGTTCCAGTGCATTGTTCGTTCGAGGCAACCCCGGTACACGGTAGCAATGAAAGAGCCAGTCCTGTTGAGCCGTCAAGATCTTGATGAAGTGCGCCAGCGCACTCGAGACCTCAGGCAGACTCTGTTGCTGTTGCTGACGTTGCACGGAGAAGAGAACGCGCTGAAACTGTTGCTGGACGATGTGCGCTTCGTCCTCACCGGGATTTTGGAGGACTTGCGCGATACGCATCACGGAGGTGTGCGCTTGGCTCAAGGCCTCCCAAGGTTGACCCTCTTCCTGAAGAGCTTGCTGAAGATGTCGTCTCAGACGACTCAAGTCTTGATCGGCTTGACCCCCCCTTTTTTCTGGGGCGTCTCTTCAAGGCGCTCCAAAGAGTCGTGAATATGCTGGATTCGCTCTTGGAGCCGCAAGCCGCTGGCGACCAGCGGCGGACGACCATCATCCGTCAGGGCGCTTCTGACGGTGAGCGCGTAGTCGAGTAAAACTCGTGCCTGAGGGTCTTGACGCGCTTCCAGAGCGGATTCAATTTTTTTGACGCCTCGCAGACGCTTTTTAAGTTGCACTTTGGCATGACGGTCCACGTCCAGCAGAGGCCGGGCGGCCTCTCGCAGCGAATGGAACTGGCATAACTGATGAGGGATCCCTGGAAAGACCTGTTGAATCGCCAGGCGAATCGCTCGCTGTCCATCGCTGATGACGCCAACGACCGGGAGGCGCTCGGTGAGCGCCTCTTTGACTTCCCTAAGCAGCGAAGCGAGGTCATCTTCTGAACTCGTCACTAGGGGACGAGCCAGCAAAATTTCTCCTGAAAGCACTTCCCGGATCAGCCACAGCACGTCATGACCGACATCAGGCTGTAACCCATCCAAGCTCAGGATCACCCGACCTTGCTGTTGTAGCTTGGCCTGCCAGTGATCCGGATGCATCAGTTTGGACGCCAACAATTCTTCGTACCGAGCGATCAGATGAGTGACTTGACGCTGGCTGATCTCCACCTGTTGTTGCGATAACAGGGTATGGATTTCTGGGACAGTACGGTGGAACGCAAAGCGTTCCCGGCCGATAAACGCCAGGACATCAAAACCATATTCGCTGTACGGGAGAGCCAAACGCCCTTCCGCTTCAGGGCGCAGGGGTCTGCGGAACCAGTCACACGCCTCATTCCGACATCGACGAATTTTCAGGGTGTACTTCACCTGCTCCTGCATCCCCACCACAGACCGACTGTTGTGGTAATCCAGCGGCGCGAAGGCACCGCAGACCGGACACATCGGAGTTAAGCGGTGCAGCGTTTCTTCCCGGTCTGGTGCATGACGACGATATTGACGAGCCATGATGACTTGATTCTAGCAAGTCGATTTTGCCACCGTAGAAAAAAAGAAACCCGAGGTTTCGGTGGAGGTGTTGCTGAACGGAGCTTGACATGATGAATGCAGAGGTCTACTCTTGAATCACAACGTTTACATCTGAATATCAAGTTCAGCACCTTCAACTGGAAGGAGGAAAACTATTGAAACGCGCCACCATCAAAGACGTCGCTTTGCAGGCCAGCGTCAGCTTTAAAACCGTCTCATACGTGCTGAACGGCGGAGAAAAGGTCAGCGACAAAACCAGGGAAGCCGTGCTAAATGCCGTCCGGACTCTGGACTATCACCCCCATCAGGCGGCCCGGGCAATGCGAACCGGGCAGAGTTTTGCCGTTGCTCTCGTCGCGTACGGCCAGGATGACAAACCGGCCTTCGGCAACCTGGCTGATCCTGCCATCGCAATCATCATTGAGGCCATGGTCGGCACCCTAGAGGATGCCGGGTACACCCTCAGCGTCAGCAACTTCAAAAAAGCGGACCTCTCCGCTTATGGACGGGGACTGGCGCAGGGGCAATTCGATGGCGGCATCTTCATTCCATTTGCCAACAATGCTGGCGCTCTCCAGCCTTTCCTGAACACTCCGCTCGTCGCCATTGATCAACCAGACCTGCCAGAGGACGTGCCGGTCATCTGCGTCGATTACCGGTCGGGCGTTCGTGAAGCCGTATGCCATCTGCACGCCCGAGGGCGGCGGCGCGTGGCCTTTCTGGGCGGTCCGCGTGACCTTGACGCTTACCACAACACGGAACGGTACAGCGGGTATCACGACGGCCTGACAGACTGCAGCCTCCCACTGGATCCGACGCTCGTTTTTGCTGCGGACTACTCCTTTGAAGGGGCCCGCAGCGTGTTCGACCAGCTGATCGCCGCAGCTCCGGATGCTGTGATCGCTGCAACCGACCGAATGGCCATCGGTGTGCTCCGCGAGGCAGTGACACGCGGCCTGAATATCCCCGCTGATCTGGCCATTGTCGGATTTGATGACCTTGAAATCACCCGGTACGTGGATCCGGCCCTGACGTCCATCCACCACCCACTCAGCGAACTCGGACAGAAGTCAGCTCAGATGATCCTCTCCCGGCTCGACAGCACCCTGCCCCTCTCCCCTCTCCGAGTGACCCTCCCCACCAGATTGATCGTCCGCGGCTCCAGCTGATGGCCAGCACCTCTCCCGCGTCCCTCTGCCCACCCTGTTATCACCTCTTGCTGACCACATCTGGGCGCAAATCACAACGTTTACATTCCTCTTCTACCCTCCCTGTTCCTATGGCACAACATCGACCCCGGCCTTCCGACCTCATTCCTAAGGAGCTTACCGTGAACATTCCCACCCGTATCGCCCGCCTGTCACCCCTTGTTTTGCTCAGCATTCTGCTCTCCCCGGCCTCCGCCCAAAGCAACAAAACCATCGTCTTTCTTTCTCCGCAGCCCGTGACGCAGGGTTACACCAAAACCATTCTTGATCTGTCGCAGGCCTACACCAAGCAGAAGCCGGGCGTGAAAGTCCAGTACCAGAACGCCGACCAAACGCAGCTGCAGCAACAGCTCGAACGCTTGGGGGCCGCCGACAATCTGCCGACCCTCTTCAGCGCTCCCGCCAACACCCAGACCGTCCAACTGGCACAAAAAGGGTTGCTTGTCGATATCGAAGCCACTTTCAAAAAGCTCGGCATCTACAACCAGCTCAACCCCGCTGCCGTTTCCATCAACAAACAGCTTTTTAGTGGAAAACTCATCGCCCTGCCCCTAGAACTCAACATTGAAGGCTTCTGGTACAACAAGAAACTGTTTGCCGACAACGGCGTTAAGGAACCCAAAACCTGGAACGAGCTCGTCACTGCCGCCGAGAAGTTCAAGCAAAAAGGCATCCAGCCCTTCTCCGCCTCAGGCGAACAGAAATGGCCCCTGACCCGCCTGATTGGCAATTACGCCGCACGCAAGTACGGCTCTGACGTGATGCAGCGCGTCGCCAAGGGACAGCTCAAGCTCACTGATGCGGGCTTTGTCGAAGCCGCTACGGCAGTCGCCGACCTCGGCAAGAAAGGGTACTTTGGCCTAGGCGTCAACACCATTGACTACCAGACCGCCCTGGACACCTTCATGCAGGGGAAGGCCGCGATGCTCTACATGGGCAGTTGGGCGCTGGGTAACTTCAATGATCCCAAGCAGAACAAAATCGGCAACAGCAACATCGGGTTTTTCAACTTCCCCACTGTTCAGGGCGGCAAAGGCACACTGAACGACTGGAACATGAACACGGGACTCGTGGTCGCGATCAGTCAGAAGCAAAATGACGCTGCCCTCCAGGCCTGGATGAAATCGGTCTTCAGCAACTTCGGCAATAAGGCGTTCGCCGAGCAGGGTCTGATCACTGGCTTTAAGGTTACCCAGCGTGCCCAGAATGTCCCGGCGCTGACCACAATGGTTCAGCAGAAGATCAACAGCGCCAAGAGCCCGTTCCTCTTCTTCGAGGCGCTCTTCGGGCCTAAGGCCTTCGCCGTCTCCCTCGACAACGTTCAGCCTCTCATCACCGGTGATATGAGCCCGCAGGACTACCTCCGGGACTTACAAGCCGCACAGAAATAATTCACGCGCAGCGGACCGCCCAGCAGGGGGCCGCTGCGCTTTGGAGCCCCCATGGAAAAAACGCTTCGCGACTGGCGCGCCATCCTGATCTTCGTTGGCCCCGCCCTGCTGCTCTACACCCTGGTGCTGCTTGTACCCATTGCGTGGTCACTGGGCTACACCTTCTACGAAGGCTCACCGATCGCCGGGTTCAAGTTCGTCGGCTTCACAAACTACCTGCGCCTCACTGAAGACCCCAACTTCCTGAAGGCGCTGTGGTTCGGCACCAAATACGCGTTATTGGTCTCGACCGGCCAAGTTCTGTTCGGCCTGTTGTTGGCCCTGCTGTACGCCTTCTACCTCAAGCGTTCCTCGGCCCTGGTGCGCACCCTGGTGTTCCTTCCCGTCGTGCTGCCGACGGTTGCTGTGGCGCAATTGTTCGTCAAAATTTTCGCCATCGCCCCCCAGTACGGCTTGGTGAACAGTGTCTTGCAATCGGTGGGACTTGAACACGCCGTGCAGGCTTTCCTTGGGCAAGGCTCCAGCGCCTTCTGGATTATCGCGGCCATGGATATCTGGAAGTCCATGGGCTTCTACGCCATTTTGCTCTATACCGGCCTGGTCGACATTCCTGAGGACACCCTTGAAGCGGCCCGTCTGGACGGCGCGCAGGGCTGGAGCCTCGCCCGGTTCGTAGTGTTGCCACTCCTCGCCCCCATCACCATTGCGTCACTGATTTTCAGCTTCAACGGTACCCTCAAAGTCTTCGACAGCATCCTGGCCCTGACGGGTGGCGGTCCTGGCAACGCAACGACGCCCTTGACGCTGTACATGTACAAGACGTCTTTCACGTACGGCGAGTACGGCTACGGCAGCACCCTGGCGCTCACGCTGGCCATCCAGTGCCTGCTCGTCACACTGCTGATCTTCTGGCGGTCGCGCAACCGCGGCGCCGAATGAGGAAGTGACCTATGCAACGTTCTGCCTCGCTCCCACATCCCGGACAACCGCCCCGCCGTCCAATGATCCAGCTCTCCCAGCTGCCTATGCTTCTGCTGGTGCTCCTCGTCCTGTTCGTTTCGGTGTACCCGGTGGTCTGGATTTTCCTGTCCTCCCTTAAGGGCGCCGCGGAGTTCTCGACCAGCTCCATGTGGGCCCTTCCGCAAACGCTGGAATGGAGCAACTACGCCCGCGCCTGGACTGAAGGCAACATGAGCAAGTACTTCGTCAACAGCGTCACCTCAGTCCTGCCAGCGCTGCTCCTTGTGATCGTGCTGGGTACCATGGCCGCATTTGGCATCGAGATCATGCGCTGGAAACTGCGCAATGTGGCGTCACTGGTCTTCCTTGCCGGCATCATGGTTCCCATTCAGATCGTGTTGCTGCCCCTGTTCACCATCTATTTCAAGGTGCACCTGCTCGACACGCGCCTCGCGCTGATCATCACCTACACCGCGTTCGGGCTGCCCCTGGTCGTGTTCTTCCTGGTCGGTTACTTCAAGTCTTTTGCCAGAGAGATCATTGAGGCAGCCATCATGGACGGCGCGACCATCTACCAGGTGTTCTACAAGATCGCGTTGCCGATGGTTTCCAACGCCATCGTTACCGTGGCCCTGGTGCAGTTTTTCTTCATGTGGAACGACCTGCTGGTCTCCCTGACCTTCATCCAGAATCCAGACCTGCGCACGGTGCAGTCGGGCCTGCTGGCCTTCACCGGACAGTACGGCCAGCGGGAGTGGGGGCCGACCTTCGCGTCAATCGCTCTGGCCGTTGCGCCCACTGTGATGGTGTACCTGCTGCTCAACCAGATGGTGATGAAAGGCATGGCCACCGGCGCCGTCAAAGGCTGAATTTCACCGATTTCTATTCACAGGCGGGACGGCCTCACCTGCAGTGCCGCCGTGAAGAGTTGTTCCCCGCTTCGAAGTGGAGCCCTTCTGTATGACCGTCACCAACACTGCTCGCCTTCCAACCACCCTCCAACGCGTCATCCAAGTGCAGGCCGAACACCACCGGGACGCCACCGGCATCGGTGAACGCGAACCCCGCCTGAGCTGGCAGACCGAAACCGCAACCCCAAACTGGCACCAGCAGGCGTACAGCATCGAATGCCGCACCGTTCACGGCGACCTGCTGGAAGCCACAGACTGGATCGAGTCGGACCAGTCCGTGCTCTGCCCCTGGCCCTTCCGGCCCCTGACCTCCCGTGAACAGGTGCAGATCCGGGTGAGGGTCTGTGGGACGCATGACCTTGCCAGCGACTGGAGTGAAGCGCTGATCATTGAAGTGGGACTGCTGAGCCCCAGTGACTGGCAGGCCACCTTTATTGCTCCTGGGTGGGATGAGGACCTCAACTGCCCGCAACCCGCCCCCCTGCTGCGCCGCGAGTTCGAAATCAAGGCGGATCTCGCCAGCGCGAGGCTGTACATCACCGCCCTCGGCGTGTACGAAGCGCATTTAAATGGCCAGCGCGTGGGTGATCACGTCCTCGCGCCGGGTTGGACCAGCTACGGGCACCGCCTCCGCTACCAGACGCACGACGTCATGCCCCTCCTTCGGGAAGGCATGAACGCCCTGGGCGCCCTGCTCGGCGACGGCTGGTACCGGGGCCGCCTGGGATTTGGCGGCGGGCAACGCAATCTGTACGGCGACCGCCTCGCGCTCCTGGCCCAGCTGGAACTCCAGTACACCGACGGCACTGTGGAGCACGTGGTCACCGACGATTCCTGGCGTGCCAGCACCGGCGCTCTGCAGGCCAGTGACCTGTACGACGGAGAAACGTATGACGCCCGCCTTGACCAGGCCGGTTGGAGTGCTCCCAACTACGACGATTCCGGCTGGCAACCTGTGCGGAGTGTCCAGCGTGACCGGGCGACGCTGGTCGCCCCCAACGGCCCACCAGTGCGGCGCATCCAGACGGTGAACCCTGTGGCCATCATGACCTCCCCCTCCGGGAAAACGTTGGTGGACTTCGGACAGAATCTGGTCGGCTGGATCCGCTTCACGGTGCAGGGTGAAGCGGGGCATACAGTCACTCTGCGGCACGCCGAGGTACTTGAGCACGGAGAACTGGGCACGCGTCCCCTCCGGTTCGCCGCTGCGACCGACCGGTACATCCTGCGCGGCGGGGCACCAGAAACCTGGGAACCCACCTTTACTTTCCACGGCTTCCGGTACGCCGAGGTGGACAACTGGCCAGGTGAACTCAGGCTGGACGATCTCAAGGCCGTGGTGGTGCATTCCGATCTGAACCGCACCGGCTGGTTTCAGTGCAGCGACCCCCTGGTCAACCAGCTGCACGAGAACATTGTCTGGGGGATGCGTGGCAATTTTCTGGACGTGCCCACGGACTGCCCCCAGCGCGATGAGCGCATGGGCTGGACCGGCGATATTCAGGTGTTTTCCCCCACTGCGAGCTTCCTGTACGACGTGAACGGCTTCCTCACGTCATGGCTCGCGGACCTTGCCGCGGATCAGGAGGAGAGTGGCGCGGTGCCAGCCGTGATTCCGCAGGTTCTTCCTGCCACCCTGCCTGCCGCCGCCTGGGGGGACGCCGCCACGGTCGTGCCCTGGGTGCTGTACCAGCGCTACGGGGACACCCGCGTCCTGGAACGGCAGTACAGCAGCATGAAAGCCTGGGTGGAGTACATTTCCAGCCGTGCTGGCGACACGCTGCTGTGGGACCGGGATTTCCAATTCGGTGACTGGCTTGACCCGGTGGCCCCGTCCAATAACCCAGGTGCCGGACGCACTCTGCCGGGCGTGGTCGCCACCGCCTCCTTCGCGCGGTCAGCCGATCTGGTGGCTCAAACGGCCCAGGTACTGGGGAAGACCGCGGATGCTGCGGCGTACGCCAGCCTGGCCGCGCAGGTGCGTGACGCGTTCAGCCGGGAGTACGTCACGCCCAACGGCCGGATTCTCAGCGACTCCAGTACGGCGTACGCGCTCGCGCTGGAGTTCGCGCTGCTGCCCGGAGAGCCTCAGCGCCTGCAAGCGGCGCGGCGCCTGCGTGAACTCGTCCGGGAGAACGGTTACCTCATCAGCACCGGCTTCGTGGGCACGCCACTCATCTGTGACGCCCTCACCCATGCCGGGGAGATCGATGCTGCCTACCACCTGCTGCTCCAGCAGGAGTGCCCCTCGTGGTTGTATCCCGTCACGATGGGCGCCACGACTGTCTGGGAACGTTGGGACAGCATGCTGCCCGACGGCAGCATCAATCCTGGGGAAATGACCAGCTTCAACCATTACGCGCTCGGTGCGGTCGCTGACTGGCTGCACCGCACCGTGGCCGGCCTGGCGCCCGCGGAGCCAGGCTACCGCCGTCTGAAGATCGAACCTCGCCCCGGCGGGAATCTCACGCATGCCAGCGCGAGGCATCTCACTCCGTACGGTGAAACGGAGGTGGACTGGCGGATTCAGGACGGACAAATCGACCTGCGGGTGGTTGTCCCGCCCAACACCAGCGCGGACGTCACCCTCCCCAGAACCGGCGAACAGTACACGGTTGGATCCGGCACCCACCGCTGGACGAGGCAGTACGGAACCAGTATCTCTCCAGCAGCCGTGACGCTCGACAGCGACTACGACACCCTCGTCAACCACCCGGAAGCGTACCGGCTCGTCACGCGCCTCGTCGCAGAGCACTCTCCGGATCACCTCGACGGCTTCAAAAATGTCCTGCGGAGCAGCATCCAGGGCATGAACATCCGCCAAGCCGTCTGGGGAACCCGTCACCGTGAAGTGCTCCTAGACAGACTAGAAATGGAACTTCAGGCCCTTCACCGGTAACGGCTCCTGAGGCCCCATCAGAAGCCGCCCCTTTCACTGCTCCCGCATTCAGGAGATGCCTTATGGCTGAAGATCACGTTTACTGGTATGACTCTCTACACGTCGACGCCCGCGTTGAGGACGTGCTGAGCCGCCTCAGCCTGGACGACAAGATCAAGCTGGTCAGCGGCCAGTTCATTCAAGACCGTCTGGAGGCGGGCTCCACGGGATCCGGCGGTTTACCCCCCTTCAACATGGCAGACGGCCCCGCTGGCGTGCGCCGCGCGGCAACCTCGCCCGGCGAGGGGAAAGCCACGGCCCTACCGGCACCGCTCGCCCTGGCCGCCACCTGGAACGCCGACCTGGCCACCCGGTACGGAGACGTCCTGGGCGCGGAGGCGGCCGCAACCGGCCACAACGTTCTGCTGGGTCCGGCCGTTGACATCGCCCGTGCACCGCTCGGCGGGCGCACCTTCGAGTCCTTCGGGGAAGAACCCCTGCTGCACATGCGTCTTGCCGTCGCGGAAGTGCAGGCCATCCAGCGGCACGGCGTGCAGGCCAGCCTCAAGCACTTCATTCTGAACAACCAGGAGCATGCCCGGAACAGCATCAACGTCTTCACGGACGAGCGCGCTCTACATGAAGTGTACCTGCCGCCGTTTGAAGCTGCCCTCCGGCTGGGGCAGGCCGCGTCGGTGATGGCCTCCTATAACCGGGCAGACGGCATCTTCTTGTGCGACCACCGGCAGCTCCTGAATGACGTGCTGCGCGGCACGCTCGGGTTCCGGGGCTGGGTGATCAGCGACTTCGGGGCCAACCACAGTACGGCGGCGAGCGCCAACGCTGGCCTCGACTGGGAACTGACGTTCGCGCCAAAGTGGGGAGACACGCTGCATCAGGCGGTTCAAGCCGGGGAGGTAAACCGTGAACGGCTGGACGAGATGGTGCGCAGCATCCTGCGTCCCACCATTGGGCTCGGGATGAGGGCGCCCGTGGTGGATCTCGGCGCCCTGGATGCGGACGCGCACGACGAGGTGGCCCTGGAGGTCGCCAGACAAGCGGTGGTTCTCCTGCGGAATGACCAGGATCAGCTGCCCTGGCAAGCGGACACCCTTCGGCGCGTTGCCGTCATCGGTGTGGACGCGGACACGGCCACAACAGCAGGCGGCGGCAGCGCCTTCGTTCGGCCTCTGCGGCCCGTCAGTGTCCTGGAGGGACTCCGAACCCGCCTGGGACCAGACGTGGAAGTGGGGTTTACCCCCGGCACCGACCCCATCGGGCCGGGCGCCCTGCTTCCCGGTCTGCCACCTGTTCCCTCGGATGTCATGACGCCGGAAGGCGGCGAACCCGGTGAAGGCGGCTTCCGCATGACCTACTGGAACAATCCGGAGTGGGACGGCACCCCGCTCGGCACGCACGTAAATGCTGTGGCGGAACTGAACCGCGGCTTTTTCGACCTCCCGGACTTCCAAGGGGCGACCCCAAAACTGATGCCGCTGCCCGGTGACCTTGGCCTGCGTCCCTCGTTTCGTTGGACGGGTATCCTGACGGCTTCCACGACTGGGGAGTACACGTTCGCGCTCACCTGCGTCGGCACCGGGCGGGTCTTCCTCGGCGATGAGCAGCTCATTGAAGTGCTCAGCGCCCGCCCCATTCCCACTACTGCGGACGCCGAATGGGACGGCACGGGCGCGCAGGTGGTTGAAACCACCTGTACCCTGACTGCGGGGCAAGCTGTCAGGGTACAGGTGGACTAC
The DNA here is from genome assembly GCF_023370075.1 of Deinococcus sp. QL22. Classification (NCBI taxonomy): domain Bacteria; kingdom Thermotogati; phylum Deinococcota; class Deinococci; order Deinococcales; family Deinococcaceae; genus Deinococcus; species Deinococcus sp. QL22. The sequence continues at coordinate 432,186 of NZ_CP097152.1, read as the reverse complement.
GCGGTGGACGCGCCGGAGCAGTACTTCCTGTACGGCGCGCAGGTGCGGCTTGGCTGGCGTCCGCCCGCTGGCACGCTCACCCCTGCCGTGGAGCAGGCGGCGCGGCTCGCGCGGGAAGCGGACGTCGCTGTGGTCATCGCCCGCACATTCGAAAGTGAAGCAATGGACCGGCCGCACCTGCGCCTGCCGAACGACCAGGAGCGGCTGATCCTCGCGGTGGCGAGCGCCAACCCAAGAACAGTGGTAGTGCTGATGAGCGGCGGACCGATTGACACCACGGCCTGGGAGACCCAGGTTCCAGCGGTGCTCGAAGCGTGGTACGGCGGGCAGGCTCAGGGCCGCGCCGTCGCGGAAGTGTTGCTGGGCGACGTGAACCCTTCTGGGAAGCTGCCCATCACGTTCCCGATGGATGACGCAGCGACCCCCCTCACCTCGGCGGCGCAGTACCCCGGCCAAGACGGCACCGTGCACTACACGGAGGGCGTGAATGTCGGGTACCGCGGGTACGACGCGCTTGGCTTAGAGCCCCGCTACCCGTTCGGATTTGGTCTGTCGTACACGACGTTTGCGTACGCCAACCTGACTGTATCGCCGCAGCAACACCCCACTGACCCCATCACCGTGGCGTTCAACCTTACCAATACAGGAACACGTGCGGGCACGGAGGTCACGCAGCTGTACCTCAAACGATCAGGTCAGACGCAGAAACTCGCCGGGTGGGCCCGCATCCCTCTGGCCGCAGGCGAACGTCGCCGCGTGGAGATCACGCTGCATCCGGACTCCCTGGAACGCCCGTTCTCCACTTGGGAGCCTGAAACCCAGCGTTGGGAAGTCATCTCAGGCAGGTGGACGATCCTGGTCGGCAGTTCGGCCCGCGATTTGCCCCTGCGAGGCACCCTGGAGGTGCCCACAGGTCAGATCGGAACAGTCCTGGCCCCCCAAAGAAGTCCAGCATGAACTCCACCCTGCCTCCCCAAGCGGCCTTCGAGCTGCCCCTCTGGCCGCAGGGGGCCACCACCACTATCCAGGGCACGCGAGTAGAACGCTGGTTCAGCACGCCGCCGGGTGCGTCCTTCTTTTTCAATCAGGTACGCAACGTGTCTGAGCCGACCCTGACGGGATTTTTGCCAGATTCGCTGGTCACAACCGGCACTGCAGTCGTCATCTGTCCTGGGGGCGGCCACCACACCCTGGCCATCGAGCATGAGGGCTACGACGTGGCGCGCTGGTTGACCGCACGGGGCATCGCTGCGTTCGTGCTGAAGTACCGCACGGTGCCCACCCCTGACCTGGACGAAGCGTTTGAGGCGCAGTTTCAGGAGCGGCTCCAGCAGCCGGAAGTGCTTCAGGCCTTGATGCGCGAGCACACGCCGCATGTCCTGGCGGACGGCCAACGCGCGCTAGATCTCGTGCGGGAGCACGCGAACGAATGGGGGGTGGCCGCCGACCGGGTAGGAATGATGGGATTTTCTGCGGGAGCACACGTGACCGTGTGTGTCACCCTGAATTCGGATAAGGGATCACGTCCTGACTTCGCCGCACCCATTTACGGGGCGCTGTGGGAGGAGGTGCGTGTTGGGGAGGACGTGCCACCCCTGTTTCTGGCCTACGCCAACGATGATGATCTGGGGGAATGGGTCGTCGGGCCCACCTTGAAGCTGTACGCCGCTTGGCGCGCCGTGGGAAGGCCTGCCGAACTGCACGTGTACGCCCAGGGGGGTCATGGGTTCGGGCTGCGCCAGCAAGGCCTGCCGAGTGATGGGTGGATTAACCGCTTTTATGACTGGTTGCAGGCCCAGCGGTGGGTGGAAGGCTGCCCATACCCTTAACGATCATTCTCTGGAGGTTGCGATGACTGAACCCCTTTTGCCTGACTGGCTCCGTGCGCTGCTGGCCGAACGGTATCCCCGTCCGCCCCACCCAGTCACCACCGTGAGCATGGCCTGGCAGTCCTTGGTGCTCCGTGTTCCTACGCCTGTCCCTGCCGACGGCTGCCTGTCCGTTCCACTCTCTGCACTGCTCTTTACCCCTCTCCCACTGCCGCCTGGGAAGCAGGGGGGAGCTTCCCTACAGCGACTGACCCACTCTGGTGTGGCGGCCAAGGTGCTGGAGATGGAGCGGCCGTGACGTCGAACCCGCAACGCGGGCGGTACGGCGTCGCCCCTCCATCTCCCAGTGCATCCCTCAAAGTTCCGGCCAGCCAGCGTGCTGCCCTGATTCTGGACACGCTGAACCGGCATCCCACTGTCCAGACCACGCAGCTCGCGCAGGCCTTAGGTGTGCACCCGATGACTGTCCGCAATGATTTGGCGCAGCTGCAGAAGAGAGAGGTCAAGAGCGCGGCGGATCGTCCAGGCCGGGCTCAGCGCCTGGATGCTCTGCTGGCGCTGCTGTCTACAGGGACAGAAGTGACCACGAGAGAGCTATCAGAACGGCTCGGGGTACACGACGTGACGGTGCGGCGGGATCTGGAGCATCTGGCACATCTGGGGTTCATCTGCCGGGACGGCCCGTACGTGACCCGGATCCGCTCGGTGCCGGAGAGGCCCTTTGCCCGGCGACGAACGTGGCAGGCCGCCGCGAAAGCCGAGCTGGCTGCGCGGGCTCTCGCGTATGTGCCCTCCGGTGCCCGGATTGGGCTTGACGCCAGTACCACCGCCCTGGAGCTCGCCCGGTGCCTCCGTGACCCGACCCTGAGCGTGTCCACCACCGGTCTGGACGCCGCAGTCCTGCTCGCAGAACGCGGCATTCCTGTCCAGTTGCTGGGCGGGACGGTCAATGCCGAACATCGGTGTCTCGACACCACCTCCCGTCTCACGGCGCACCTGGCGCTGGATGTCGCCTTCTTCTCCTGTGCCGCTTGCTCTGGGGCACAGGGGTACCGGGAAGTGCGGGCGGAAGAGGCACGCAGCACGCAGGCTCTTCTGGAACGCTCGACCTCCCGGGTGGCCCTGCTGGATCAGACCAAGCTGGGCGTGTGGGCCGCGTACCCCGTGGCCCATCCAGAGGACGTGGACGTGCTGCTCAGCAATGCACCGGCAGAACGTCTGATGGGGCTGGCGACACGACGGAGCGACGTCAGCAGGACGAATCGGCCGGCTCTCTGACGCTGTCGTCGCCGATGTTGCTTGAAGGCCACTGAATGAGACTGTCCCGCCATGACCTAGGCCAGAGAACTCCGCCCAACCGTATTGATATGCACCAGAGCTCAGGACTGGAGTGAACCCAAAGTACCGGTTCACCGTCATTTTTGGTGATCGCTCGTCACACAGCCATCAACACGCGTTGTCGTAGGAGTTGAAATGAGGCCCGGCCATACGCCTGACGTTTGATCAATTTTATTTTGTTGACAATGCCCTCGACTGGGCCGTTTGACCACTGCAGCACAAGGGCTGCTGTCAGAGCGACAACATCGCGTTCGAGACCGCGGGCGAACGTCACGAAGTCCGATAGACCGGACGTCTTCGCGGATTGGAACCAGGATTCGACGGCTTGCGGCTGTCGTTCACGCATCAACCGTGTGAAGGCCTGAGTGAGGTCGTGAGCACGGCTCACGACCTCAGAACGAGCTTTGATGGCAGCTAGGATCTGTTGATCCTGCGTGTCGAGCTTGGTTTGATCTCGAAGCATGACCCAGACCAGGTGCTGAAACTGGAATGAACCCAAAGTACCGGGCCAGCAGTCAAGTCACTTCTAGGCGCAATGATACCGAGTGGCGAACTCGGCAGGTGGGACATACCCCAAACTGGAATGCAGACGTTCCTGGTTATACAGCCGACCGATGAAGTGGTTGATCTGGCAATGTGCGTCGTCGAAATCAAGATAGTCCTGCAGATCGACTTCTTCTGTTTTCAGGGTTTTGTAAAAGCTTTCCATGCGGGCGTTGTCGTATGGGTTTCCCTTTCTGGACATGCTCGGGATTAACCCAGCCTCCCGAAGCCGATCGACATAGACGCGACTTGCATATTGAGACCCTTGGTCAGAATGGTGCAGTAAGCCTGGGCTTGGGCAGCGCGCCCCAAGCGCGTTGTTGAGTGCTTTCAAGGCCAGCGCCGCGTCAATGCACCTGGACATGGCCCAGCCCACGATTTCTCGGGTGAAGCTGTCCAACACGCAGGCCAGGTACACAAAACCACCTTTCACCCGAACATAGGTCAGATCAACTTGCCAGACTTGGTTGGGGTGAGTCGGAACCACGGTCGGCAGCAAATTTTCAAAACGACGTTCGCTGTGCGTCGAGTCCGTGGTGGCCTGAAACCGTCGTTTGGGACGACATAACAACCCCTGTGCCCTCATGACCCGTAAGACGCGCTTGTGGTTGGTTCGATGTCCCCGACGGGCCAACTCATGGGTCACGCGTCGGTAGCCGTAACCATTCCACTTCAACACGATGGCTTCAATCTCTTTCGTGAGATCCAAATCTGGATTCACCCTTGTCCGAGTCTGTTGACCCAGATACCAAGACCGACTGACCGCATGCAACTCACACAAGCGACGTACCGACACCGTCGGATGCGCGCAGCGCGCATCCGTGATCATTTGGTGCCGCTTTTCAAGCGGTACGTCGCTAACGATTTTTTCAGGATCGTATTCTCCAGAGCGAGCTGACCGCAATACCGTTCCAGCTCGGCAATGCGAAGTTCGTCGCTGCGATCCGTGGTAGCCCCATCCGTAAACGCAGCTTCACCACGTGCTTCGACCTCTTTGCGCCATCGGTACATCAGACCCGGTGCCAGGGAGTGGGTGCGACTGAGCTGGGCGGTCGTCTGTTGGCCGCTGTTGATCTGGCTGACGACCTCAAGTTTGAATTCGCGGCTGTGGTTCCGTCCGGGCATACGATCTCCTTCGCGATGCAATCAGCGTATCCGCTGACTGGGGCGAAGTGTCTTGGTCTATGGTCCTGTCAGAGGGTGTCACTCCAAACGTCCACGCCCGCTCTGACGCACCGCTCACTGCGTGAGCGGACGTCGGGATCGGCCCGCTCTTCACCGCCCCATAGCGACATACGGGCCGGGCGTGGTCTTTGCTGGTGCCGTGCGGCGCATCTGCATCCATTGCGCGACACGCTTACGCGAGCCAGAAAATCCCTGCTGGCGCACCTCCCGCAGGAGTTGTCCAGCGTTGCGCTCCCCTTGCGAGAAGCGGTGTTGGAGATACGACAAGAAGGGTGCCAAGATCCCTGAGCGGCTCTGCTGCCGACCAAGCGGCGGTTGTACCTTAGCCGTGAGAGCAGCTCGAACCCGTCCCCGACTCACATACAGTTTGCGGCTGATAGCGCGTTGACTGCGGCCATTGATGGACAACGCGTGAATTCGGTCAAACACCTGTTGACGTACTTGCTGACGTTCTGACCGGCGCACCTGTTCACTGTGGGTGCGTGGGAGCGACGGTAACGGAACCTGATCCTGGCAGATCTCAAGAATGGCCGTGCGGTCGCGTGCCAATTGACGTTCCAGCGCTTCTCGACAGTTCTTCAAGACGTGCCAACGATCCAGAACCTGCTGCGCCATCGGTGCGCCTTCGCAAATTCCCTTTTCATATTCCAATGAACGGTCTCGACTGATAATTTTGATGTGTGGGTGCTGTTTGAGCCACGCCGCCAGCGTGCTTGCGCTTCGATCTGAGAGGAGTTCGATCGGCCTGCGTGTCTCGAGGTCGACGATGACTGTCCCATACACGTGACCCCGCCGAAACGCGAAATCATCGACCCCAATGACCTCGGGCACGGATCGCACCACTGGCGGCAGGAGCCGTGCTGCACGCAGCACGGTGGACGCACTGACCCTACACTGCATCCGTTTCAGCAGGGCGGCACCAGCATTGCCCCCAAGAATCACGGACACGTGCTGGATCACCGCGAGCGCCCGCCGACTTCGACGAACGGAAGGCGTGAGTCCATCGACAAACCGCTCACAAAAGATGTGTTGTCGGCACAACGGCTCCTGACACACGAAGCGGCGAACAGCCAGTTCGAGCGTCACCGATGTTCCACCTGCTGGGAGATCACTCAGGTGACGGCGATACCGACTGTGAACTCGAGCACTGGAGGTACCACACGTCGGACAGGCCGACGTCGGTTGGATGCTGGTGGCGATCACTACAACGGTCTCTGCGACCTGCACCGTATCCAGCCGAAACCCAGGAAGCTGTCCCAGAAAGAGGGCTGTTAACGCTTCGTTTTCCATACCCTATTGGAGGCCAAGTTCCTGAGGGGATCATCAAAAATGACGGTGAACCTGTCCGAGGGGGTCAGTCCAGACCGAAACTTCAACCAGGTGGACATGAGGCGAGGAATGACGTGCTTCTAGGAAGTCCTGCGTCTCAGCTCATGTGGGCTCTTTGACCTGCAGCAGCACCGCGTCTGGTCGTCGGTACAGGCCGCTGAGGTGTTCCCGGTCGCCCGTGCGCAGGTTGAACAGGGCGACCACGGGTTGACCGTCTGCAGGTTGCAGGTCTTCCAACTTCAACGCGTCAATGGTGGCGAGGTTAGGCGGATGGGTCTGGCAGTAGATGACAATCTTGTCTTTGGGCATAGGGAAATTCTCTGTCCGCCGGGGCAGCCACAGAGTATCTCTTGGTAGACGGTTCCCAGCCGTACGTCCGAGAGACCGCCGTCTGATACCGCTCTATCACCGCTGTTCAACCGCCTTCCTCCTGGCCTGAGGCACAACGTCGCTGACTTCCTGCGATTGTAAGGTAGCCTAGCTGCCGTTAAGGACGCCGTCCTTCCTGGCGTAAGCTCGTTTCGGGTACGTCTTATCCCGGCTCAACGGTGAGGGCGTTTTGACCCTGATGTTGACTAACATAAGGTCATGACTGAACCACACCGTGTGGTCGCACGCGAGCGTCAGATGCTGCAGCGGGCACAGGCCCTCTACGATATGGCCCGGACCCTCACGGACGGCCCGACCGAAGAGGAGTTGCTTCGCCGCGTTGTCCACACCGCCGTGGACGTGCTGGGGGTCAACCGCGCCGTCCTGCTCATCTTGAGCGAAGACCTGCCGCACGTGGATCACTTTATTGTCGCTGGCCCCGGCGCGGTTCACGTTCAGCGACCCGCATGGCAGGAACTGGCCACCGGCCTGACAGGCTGGGTGCTGCGCGAACGGCGCGTCGCGCGTTCACCCATGGGGCAAGATGACCCAAGGGAAGGCCCGGAAGCCAGGCAGCGCCGGCGTGAAACCATGTGCGGCGACATCGTCGTGCTCCCGATCATGATGAAGGCCCGAGTCTTCGGGACGTTGACGCTGATCAATCTTCCCTGGGGGCCATCGTTCACGGATGACGATGTGGCGTGGCTCGAAGCCCTCGTTCATCAGGCCGCCGCGGCCATTCAGCAGGAACGACTGATCCAGCAACTGCAACGTCACGCCCTGTTCGATGCCCGTACCGGTCTGCCCGCACGGCCCCTGGCGAATGACCGGCTTCGGCAGTCCCTGTGGCACGCGCGGCGATCGGCGACCTCCTTTGCTCTGCTGCTGCTCCAGCCGGATCTGCCCACCGACGTCCACCGCGCCTCATCAGCTGAATTCAGGGACGCTCTGGCGGTCCAGGTCACGCGGCGTTTGCAGGACCTGCCCGCCACCGTCAGCACGCTCGCCCACTGGGACGACGAAACATTGATGCTGATCGCGGAAGACGTGCCGGACGAACACCATGCCTTCCGCGTCGTCAACCAGGTGATGAACGCCTTCGCGGAACCCTTCACTGTTCCAGGAACACTGGCTCCCCTCCACGTGACAGCCTCCGTGGGCGTCAGCATGTTCCCAACGGACGGGCAGGACGTGGTGGCGCTGCAGAAGCACGCAGCGCTGGCCCTGTACAACGCAAAGCATGCCGGCGGCGGTTCTGGCGCACGGTTCTCGCCCACGGTCACGGATCAACAACGGATAGCGCAACAGATCGCCGCCGCCCTACCAGGTGCGCTGGAACGCAACGAACTGTTCTTGGTCTACCAGCCCCAACTGGACGCCCAACGCCGCTTGTGGGGCTTTGAAGCCTTACTGCGCTGGCGGCACGGGACGCTGGGCTTGGTGCCACCCGACGTCTTTATTCCAGTGGCAGAGCGCAACGGACTGATCTTGCCGCTGGGCGAATGGGTGACGCGGCAAGCCTGCCAGCAGCTGCACGCTTGGCAGAGCAGTGGCTATGAAAACCTACATATGGCCGTGAATGTTTCTCAACTGCAATTGCAGCAGGAGGATTTCATCGATCAAGTCGAGGCTGCGTTGACGGCATCAAGCCTGGACGGTGCGCAGTTAGAGCTCGAGCTGACCGAGCAGATGGTGTTCCAGTGTTCAGAGGCGGTGAGGACTAAGCTTGCTGCATTGCGTGACCTGGGGGTGCGCCTTGCGCTGGATGATTTCGGTGTGGGGCACTCTTCGATGCAGACGCTCACCCAAGTGTCATTTGATGTCTTGAAGCTCGACCAGTCCTTCGTGAGGGATCTTGAAGGGAACGCCCGTACACAGCGCATCGTCAAGTCGATCATCGACCTGGCACACGACATGGACATGACGGTGGTTGCAGAAGGTGTAGAGAGCGCCGTGCAGTGGCAATTGACGCAGGCGCTCGAGTGCGACCGCACGCAAGGGTACCTGTTAAGTCGGCCCCTGGCTGCGGAGGCTATCCCCGCTTGGATGATCCTGCACAGCAGTAACGCACGAGGCCTGCCCTACTCAGAGTCCTGATGCCAGTAAAGTCAAGCGATCGGATCTCGAGAAGCGGCTGAGCTGTGAACGACAGCTGGCTCAGTGGTTGTCTTGCCTTAATTCGGGTATGAGGACGGCAGGGGTGGCCTGAGGGTCAGGCGATCCCTACGGGAACCGCAAACCACGTCTGGGACTGACGGCCATCCGCGATCAGGTCGGCAAGGTCAGGAAATAAACGTGCCGGTCAATTAGTTCAGCCAAATAGACTTTTGCATCTCCCTTTCCTTTTGCACGCTTGTTCTGGTAGCTGCAAGGAGAAGAGCCAGACAGGGACAGCCTGAAATGCGCTTCAGATCTTCCGGCGTGAGGCTCACGCTCAGAGGGCCGACGTTTTCCTCCTTCAGCAGCCCAGCGCAGCTCCGGCGATCAGATTGATTCTTTGACCTGCAACGGCACCGCAGTGGCTCGGCGGTACAGGCCGCAGAGGTGTTCGCGGTCGCCGGTCCGGAGCTTGAAGAGGGCGGCCACGGTTTGACTGGCTGCAGGTTGCAGGCCTTCGACTTTCAGGGCGTCAATGGTGGCGAGGTCGGGGGGATGGGTTTGCTGATAGGTGGGGATGTTGTCTTTGGGCATGAAGGGACTCGTCCGCTGGCTCAAGCACGGGCTCAGGCGGGTACACAGTCTCTCTTAGGGGAGAGGAGACAGCTGGGGACATGGGGGCTGATCACGCTGAAGCACCCGGTGGTCGGCCACCCTAAGTCTTGCCCGAGGCAACCCGGACAACAGATGTTCTTGCTTATGCTGCCAAAGGGAAAACTCCTGCACCTGAAAGAATTGAACCTCAAGGCCCCTCCCGATACAGGGGTGCGCCCCAACATTCGACCGACAGAGAGAACCCTGGAGACCTGCATGACGCCCAACCCCCCCACACCGCCTCCCCGCCTCTCTGTGCCTGGTGTCTCCCTCAAGACGGACGTCGTCGTGGTCGGCGCTGGTCAGGCTGGACTGTCTGCGGCCTATCACCTTCAGCAGCTCGGCTTGGCCCCGCATCAAAACTACGTGGTTCTCGATGCCGCAGCCGCGCCCGGTGGGGCGTGGCAGTTCCGCTGGCCTACCTTGACGCTCAGCACCGTGAACCGCATTCATGACCTGCCCGGATTGCCTTTTGCACAGACAGTCGGTTCGCACGAGCCGCAGGTGCGGGCGAGCCTTGCCGTTCCACGTTACTTTGCAGCGTATGAGCAGACCTTTCATCTGCCGGTCGTTCGACCTGTGCGGGTCAGGTTGGTCACCGAACATGGCCACCGCCTGAAGATCGAGACCGACCGGGGGGACTTCTCCGCCCGGGGGATCATCAACGCCACCGGCACTTGGGAGACACCATTCATCCCCTCTTACCCCGGCGCAGACCGCTTTCGCGGGCGGCAGCTGCACACCCGGGATTACCGAGACGCGCAGACGTTTGCGGGGCAGCACGTCATGATCGTCGGGGGCGGCATTTCCGCCCTCCAGTTGCTGGATGAGATTTCGAAGATCACCACCACGACCTGGGTGACGCGGCGTCCACCAGAGTTCCGCGAAGGCCAGTTCACCGAGGAAGCGGGTCGCGCGGCTGTCGCGCTCGTGGAGGAGCGGGTGCGCCTCGGCTTGCCGCCGCAGTCCGTGGTGTCCGTGACTGGTTTGGTGCTGACGCCAGCGGTGGAGGCCATGCGGGCGCGGGGGGTCTTGACGCGGCTGCCCATGTTCAGCGAGATCACCGAGGATGGAGTACGTTGGGCCGACGGCACCGAGCAGCACGTCGACGTGATCCTATGGTGCACGGGCTTCCGCAGCTCCCTGGATCACCTGGCACCCCTGATGCTCCAAGAAAGCGAAGGCGGCATCCGGATGACCGGACGGCTCGCGACGCAAGTGGCCAAGGATCCGCGCGTGCATCTCGTGGGCTATGGCCCATCGGCGTCAACTATTGGCGCCAACCGGGCAGGCCGCAGCGCTGCAGCGGAATTGATGACATTTCTTGGGCTGCCTTGACCTTCACTGCGTGTAGAACGCAAATGTTCTGATGTTGCACACGAATTCAGACTAGAGTGTTGTGTTGCCTTAATTGGGGGCCGGGTATGGGGAGGTCAGGGGTGGCCTGAATCTCAGGCCACCCCTGCCGCGACCGCTGACCACGTCTGGAACGCTTGTCTCTGATGATCTCGTCTGGTCTGGGCGGAAACGCTGGTGCGGGAATGAAGGTGGAGGTTCAGAGGTTCGCACATGTAGGCTCAGAAATTTCTGCGCACGTTTCCTCCGTTTGTATCCCTGCTGATGTCGCTCGTGGCACCGTGTCGGACGGTGAGATTGTCAGGTCAAGTGATGACAGCGGGCTGGGAGATCACCTGCTGGTGGTCGACATCGACGAGGCTCGGAATCTCCCGGATCGCAGCTCCGTCACTCCGCAGCCCATCGGTATGAATGACCTCTGGAACACCGTATTCACCCAGGAGGCAAGTCAGGAAGGTTGTTGCGGCCTCGGGATCACGGTGCCGCTGGGGCGTGATGCCCTGCACGAAACCGTGCTCGTCCACTGCTCTCCAGAGCCAATGTCGAACACCATCGACGCTGGTACAGACCTCGTCCCGGGGGCGCAGTTTTCTCTGAAAAGGGCCCGAACTTGATACACCACTCGCGGAGGGTCTCGTGGCTGACCTGTTGGGCCGCGCTGGTGGAGCAATTCCTGCACGTCACGGTCACTGAGGGGGAAGCGATGGGAGAGCCAAACCGCGTGCTGAATGATCGTCACCCTGAAACGGTGGCGATAGGGTTTCGGATCAGTGACGGCGGGTCAGCCTACCCCGATCCGGTTAAAGCAACACAACCGTTGGGGAACTTCTGCGCCCGCACCTTGAGGGCGTTGCAGGAAAAGCTGAGCAGTGCCTGGCAACGTGTTCGATATATTGACCTTCCGCAACACCTGCTGGATGCAAACCTACGCCGTGATCAATAACATCAGGCCATTGAGGCACAGAACATTAATTGATCGCTCCTTGCGTCTCCCTGCCGGGTTAGGCTGAAAGTCATGACCCAATCAGAGGTTGGACACATCACTTATTCGCGTGGTGGGCAGGCAGAAAGTCGGCATGAGATTCACGTGGCGGTGGTGGACGCAAACGGCCACCTTAAAGCCCTCTGCGGCAACGCTGACCTGACGACTTTTCCGCGCAGCAGCAGCAAGCCGGTACAGGCGCTTCCGCTGGCCGAGGCCATGCCCGACCTTCCGCAGGATGAACTGGCGGTGGCCTGTGCCAGCCATGCCGGAACGCCCGAGCATCTGGCGGTGGTTCAGCGTCTGCTGGCCCGCTCAGAAAGCAGCGTGGCCGATCTGCGGTGCGGTATCCATCCGCCTTTTGATGCGCAAACCGCCGCCAGCTTGATTCAGAGTCAGCAGACCCCTACCCCACTGCACCACAACTGTTCTGGAAAACACGCCGGAATGCTACTGGCCTGCGTACGCCTGGGCCTGCCGCGTGAGGGCTACACCCACCCTGCCCATCCCCTACAGGTCCAGATTCGGGCGCTGCACGCCACCCTTGCCAACTTGCCTCTAGAGGCCATACACGCGGGCGTAGACGGTTGCAGTGTGCCCGCCTTTGCCCTGCCTCTTCAGGGAACGGCCCGTATTTTTGCGCGGTTGGCGGCTCCCTCTGGTCCCCATGCCCAAGCGCTGGCACGCATTGCCCAGGCCATGCAGGCCCACCCTTTCCTTATTGCTGGCCCCGGACGGCTGGATACCACCCTGATGCCGCTGGTGCCGGGCCTGACGGCCAAGATGGGGGCCGAAGCCTTCTACGGGATGGCCCTGCAAGAAACCCCCTATGGGCCGCTGGGGGTGGCCTTCAAAGTGATGGACGGAGGCGAGCGGGCCAGATCGCCCATGGCCCTGGCCGTCCTGAAGGCGTTGGGCGTTCCCCTGACAGAAGCTGTCTGGGCGCTGGCTCCCTCCGAACTCCGCAACTGGGCCGGGCAAGAGGTCGGCAGCATTCAGACCCATCTTCCGCTGGTGTGGTTCTGAAGAGTGGAACCAGCGCCAGATCAATAGGGTTCAGATTATTGATCGCGGTGTAGGTTTGCATTTATGAGGCGCTGCGGAAGGTCGAAGTACCGGGCACGCTGCCACGCTGCAATCAACCTTTCTTTTAAGGCCACTACCGTGCGCGCATAGATGTTTCCTAACCTATTGCGCTTGACGTAGGCTCACACCAACAGTGTGGGGTTGAGTTCTGGGGCATACGGTGGCAAATACACCAGAGACAGACGTTCGTGGCTCTCCACGAACGTCTGTACTAATTTGGCTCGATGAATGCGGGCATTGTCCAGCACCACGACCATCTTCCCCGGAAGGTGACGCAACAAGTGAGGGAAGACCTGAACCACATCCCAGTTCGGATCGCGCCTCTCTTGTTGTTAGCGTGAGTCATTTTAGATACCGTGTGAGGAACATTTATTTTGACCATCAAGGCCAGTGGAGCGAACTCAAAGAGGGTGAAGGCTCCAACCTGTTCGTGTTCCCCAATCCGGCGACCAATGATTGAAGCCAGCGAAATAGCCCTCACCCGAACGGCCGCCGAACGTGGCCTCGCCTATCTGCTCCGTTGCCAGCACCCGGCGGGCAGCTTCACCGATTTTTGGCTGCCTGTCGGCACGTCGGATGCGTGGGTCACGGCGTATGTAGGCCTTGCCCTGCACGCCGCGTCGGGCTGCACTTGGTTGCCGGACGATAGACGCGTTTTGGCCGATGCTGCTGCCCGCCGCGCCGCGAGGTGGCTGCTCGACCATCAGCATCAGCGTGGCGGCTGGGGCTACAACGCCGCCGTCAGTGCCGATGCCGACAGCACCGCGCACGCCCTGTCGCTGCTGGCCCGTCTGAAGCTGGATATTCCGGCGCAGGCGGTGGCCTTCCTGCACGCCCACCGGGTCGGCGACTTGGGCTTTCGCACTTACGCTTGGCCGGCTGGGGCGACCCACCCTTGGACACAGCCTTGCCCGGACGTGAGCGCCGCCGCTCTGCGGAGTCTGCACGATCTGGGAGCGTTGACGCAGACGCAGTTGCGGGTCGCCTGGGTGTCGATGGTGGGGAAGTGGCAGCGGCGAGATGGCCTGTGGACAGGCTATTGGTGGCCGAATCCTGCCTACCCCACTGGGCTGGCCCTCGAACTCTGGAACTCGGCTGGCCGCCCGCCGCTGCGCTGGATTCCGGCCCGCTGGCCTGTAGCTGAACATGCCTTCGATTTGGCTTGGTACTTGCACGCCGAGACGTTGTTGAACGGCACCTGCGCAGGGCATGTCAACCTGAGAACCGCACAGCGTACCGAACTCTCGGCCCACCTACTCACCATGCAAACGGCAGACGGCGCATGGCCTTCCTCTCCCCTGTTGCGCGTGCCACCAGCCCATCCCACCAGCGGCGGCGTGACCCTGTGGGGGCAGGATGATCGGCGCATTTTTACGGCGGCCAGTGCGCTGCGCGCCTTGGTGTCGGGGGCGCCCGGGTTAGCTACGCCAGAATTCACACTGCCAGTCGCATCCAGACCTCGTTGGCCACCAAGTCAGCCAACAACGCCCCCGCAACTGGGTCAGTCGCCCCTCAACGAATTGCTCTTGCAGGTCGCGCAGGCCGCTGGATTTCCAGCTGCTCAGGCCGCAGAAGCGCGGGCGCTGTTCGGGCAACTGACCCGCCTCAGCCTGCGCCCGCCTGCGCCCTGGCCTTCGCGCCAACTCACGGGGCTGTCGGGCGGGATGCCGCTCGAATTTTCCGTCACCGTGGGGGCTGGCGTGCGGCCCGCCCTGCGCTACGCCACCGAGGTCAGCGATCCGTAGGTGCCGCCACCTGCCCAGATTCAGAGCGGGCTGGCCATTGTGCAAGAAGCAGCCGAAACGTTGGGTTATCACCACGGTTGGCAACGGCTCTGGCCCGCCCTGAACATCCTAATTGCGCCCATGAGAGCTGCCCCGGACGGCACACGGTTTACCCTTTGAGGCGGCGTGGATCAGGCAGCGTCTCTTCTCGATCAGACCCACCCGCCGCCCGCGCTGAAGCTGTACCTGAATACCCTGCACCGCGAATTGGGCGGTGGACGCCCCCGCGTGCTGGCCGCCCTGCACGCCGCCCACATTCCCGTGACTCTGCAGCTGCAACAAGCCCTAACCCTGCTGGACGCCGCTGGATTCCCGCAGGAAGTCGGTTTTGCACTTGGCCCCCGCGGGGAGGTGGCCTGCAAGGTGTACTACGAACTGCGCGGCTGGAAACCCGCACTGGTTCAGCAGTTGCTTCAAATCAGTGGGTTGCCGGACGAGCTGGAAGACCTGACCCCCGACCTTCCCGGCCTGATCCGTGCTGGGCTGGCCGCCAAAAGCCGTGCCGGAATTGGCCTGCGTCTCCACCCCGGCACGGGCCAGATTACGGACCTGATGACCGCCTGCGCGTTCCCCACCCCGCTTGTACCGCTGCACACCACCATCCAGCGCACCGAACGATGGCTGGCGTCTCAGGGAGATGATGCCGCGCCCTACCGCGCCCTCGTGCAGGCCATTGGCCCCACGTGGCCCGGTCAGGACGCCGCGGCACGGGCCATGCATAGCCTGTTTACGCGCACAGCCACCCAGCGGGGCAACCGGACTACGATCTATCTGCGCCCGATGTGGGCTCCTGAGCCGGAGGCCGCCCAAAACCCGCACACCCGACACTCCTGATACTCGGCCGACACGGACAAGCTGAACAGGGGGTTCAAGCCTTCTGCGGGCGGCGCAGGCCGACGCCCAGCTACCGTTCAAAATCAGGGCTGATTACAGCTACGCCACGCCTTGGTCGACACTCACCTCATCGGCGAACGCTCGCAACGCCGCTTGAAAAATTTCTTGGGGCATTACCCCCTACCGCACGTGGCGCTGGCCCTTCACTGACTCCGGGTGACGACCTCAGGCATCTGAAACACCGACGGGAAACGCTTGGCCAATTCACGGCTGCCTTCGATGATCACCTGCCCCTGAGCCTCCGCTTCTTCTAGGGGCAGGCCGCCGAACAACAGGCCGCCGAGGGTTTGGACATCCGCTGTGAGGGTGACGTCAGCCTGCTCTGGAACGCCGCGCCGCACGTTCAGTTCGCCCCCGGCTATCTGGAGCTGAAAGCGCTCGCGGCCAAGCACGAGCGCCACCGTCCCATTCAAGTTCCGCGCGGCGGCCGGGTGAAACATGGTCTTCATGGCCGAGACCAGCGTGGCTAAGCTGATGGGGGCCTGCGGTCTGGTGGGCGAGCGTGCCCCCCAGCGGCCCAATTGTTGCAAGATCGGCTCCAGCTCGCGGCCCCACTCGCTCAGGACGTAGACCCAGCTCGCGGCGGGCGGGGGCAACTGCTCTCGCCCGATGACGCCAATCTCTTCCAGATCCTTCAGGCGCTGCGAGAGCACGTTGGGGCTGATGCCAGGCAGATCAGCACGCAGGTCGCTGAATCGTTTCGGCCCCAGCAGCAGTTCACGCACCACCAGCAGAGCCCAGCGCTCGCCCACCAGATCAAGGGCGTGGGCCGCCGCGCAGCCGTCGTCGTAGCGGCGCATAGGCGAGGAGCGTTGAGGCGTCATTCTTTTCTTAGCCTAGCGTAGTACGGTACGTTAAACGTAGTGCAAAGTTGCAATTTCGTACTGTTACGCTGTATCCTAAAAAAGAGAAACAATTACGAAGATGGCACAGGGTTTTCAGACCGCCCGCCGCTCAGGAGGACTTGTATGTCGCCGACTGCTGTACCGCTGGATTCTCTTCAGCATCAGAGAGGGCACTGCTGATGCCCCGCGTCTACCTCGACCTCGCCGTATCGCAAGACGGCTTTATCGCTGGCCCGGACGGGGAAGACGGCGGGCTGCACGACTGGTATTTTGCAGAAACGGGGGCGGCCGAGGGCATCAAGGCCGAACTGGTGAGTGGCATGGGCGCGATGATCCTGGGCCATACCGCCTTCGGCTCTGCCCCAGACGGCTTCGACACCGAGTACAAGGTGCCGCACTTCATCCTGACCCAGACGCCGCAGGCCAGCGTCGAGCGCGGCGGAGCCACATTCATTTTCATCACCGACGGGATAGAGAGTGCGCTTGCTCAGGCGAAGGCCGCCGCAGGAGAACGTGATGTTTGCGTGGCAGGCGGGGCGCAAACCGCACAGGCGTTCCTGAAAGCGGGGCTGCTGGACGAATTGCAGCTGCATGTCGCGCCCGTGCTGCTGGGCGGCGGTCTCTCTTTGTTCGGCTCGCTCGGTCAGCTTGTGAAGCTCGAACGCGTGCGGGTCACGCCGTCCCAGCACGCTACCCACATCACCTACCGCCTTAGGGAGGCTTCCCATGCGTAAACTCCATGCCTGTCTCCTCATGTCTCTCGATGGCGTCGTTGAAGGTCCCGGCCCCACCGATGACTTCGCCCGCGCGGGTTGGACGATGCCGTCCTTCTCCCCCGAACTTGGGGCGTACATCGGGGAGTCGGCAGCCCAGAGTGACGGCCTGCTGCTGGGCCGGGTGACCTATCAGATGTTCAGGTCGGCCTTCGAGGCGCAG
Source organism: Deinococcus sp. QL22 (assembly GCF_023370075.1). NCBI lineage: Bacteria > Thermotogati > Deinococcota > Deinococci > Deinococcales > Deinococcaceae > Deinococcus > Deinococcus sp. QL22. Next base: position 414,959 of record NZ_CP097152.1, on the reverse strand, counting down.
GGCGACCGCAACCCATCGGCGGCCATGATGAACGGAGCCCACAAGTACGTGGTCTCGCGCACGTTGAAGCAGGCCGAGTGGACGAACTCCACTGTACTGGGCGGCGACCTCGTGCCGGCCATTCAGGAGCTCAAGGCGCAGGGCAACCGGCCCCTCAACCTCAGCGGCAGCGTCACGCTGGTACAGTCGCTGCTGGCCCACGGGCTGCTCGACGGGCTTGATCTGGTGGTTCACCCGGTTGTGGTCGGCGCGGGCCGCCGCCTGTTCGAGACGGGCACCGAGAGTCCCTTGCCCCTGACGCTGCGAGGGACACGCGCTTTCCCGCACGGCGTGGTACTGCTTTCGTACGCGGTGAACGCGCCGGACAGTCTGACCCCTGAACCCACAACGGCCGAGCCATGAGGCACCTAGTCGTGTCGGCCGTTCTGTCGCTCGGCAGCGTGCTGGATGCACCGAAGCCGTGGGCTTTCTCTGGCCAGAGGGACGCCAACGCGAGGGCCATCCAGTCCCAGCACGCCAAATGCCCCACCTCCCGCCTCAAGGAGAATTGACATGCGGAAACTCATCGTATCGGAGCGGGTCACCCTGGACGGCGTGTTTGACGCCACTTCAATGGGCGTGTGGGATTTTCCCTCCCACAGTCTGGCGAGAGGGGCGTTCATCGCCAACGCCATCCATGACAGCGATGCTTACCTGCTGGGCCGCACCACTTACGAGATGCTTTGGCCGGGTTGGTCGGCCTACAAGAACAACGAAGAAGGCATAGCCGACAAGCTGAATAGCATGGCGAAATACGTGATCTCGTCCACCCTCAAGGAAGCCGCTTGGAACAATTCAACCATTCTGAGTGATGATCCGGTGGAAGAGGTCAGGCGGCTCAAAACACAGCCCGGCCAGAGCATCTTGGTACACGGCAGCGGCATGCTGGTGCAGGCTCTTCTGCAAGCGGGCCTCGTAGACGAACTGCACATCCTGGTGCATCCGTTCATTCAGGGCAGCGGGAAGAGACTTTTCGGAGATCAGGCCCACACCGCGTTGGAACTGATCGAGACGCAAATATTAGAAAAAGGCGTGCTGGCACTGCGTTACCAGCCGAAGACGGGCTGAGCAAAGCCATCCGTTTTCGGTCATTCAATCACTCTTAGGAGATTGTGCTGCAATGATCAGGGAGTTGTTAGGGAGACAGCATGACAGTCAAGCGTCTGGACAACGTCGGCATCGTGGTTGAAGATATGGAGGCCGCCATAGAGTTCTTCACCGAACTTGGCCTCAACCTTGAGGGGCGCGCCCCCATCGAAGGAGACTGGGCAGATCGCGTTACTGGACTGCGCCATCAGCGCGTCGACATTGCCATGATGCGGACACCGGATGGCCACAGCTGCCTCGAGTTGTCGCGGTTCCTCGCGCCGCCTGTAATCGCCGATCACCGCAACGCCCCGGTGAACGCACTCGGGTACCTCCGCGTCATGTTCACCGTGGAGGACATCGACGATACGCTCGCCCGGCTCGGCAAACGCGGTGCGCAGCTCGTCGGCGAAGTGGTTCAGTACGAGAACACGTATCGGCTCTGCTACATCCGGAATCCCGAAGGCATCCTCATCGGGCTCGCCCAGGAGCTCGGGCCACAGGCTTCCTGAGCATTCTCACCAGACGAGAATGCCACATCATCACGCCCTCTCTTCCTCGGTCAGAATGGGGGGCGTCGTTGACCAGATTGAACGTGCCAGACACGTGGGCAGCGAAATCATGAGTGAGCCACCACTGGTTGCAGGGCCAACGCACCTTCCGCCAGCTTCATCAACGTTCTCTCCTGGTCTGTGGTGGCCCGCAGAGATTGGAGGTCGTGATGGCAAAAGTAATCCTCGGTATGACCATGTCCCTTGATGGATTCATCAACGACGCGTCTGGCAGTGGCGTCCTGCTCGCACCCAATCTGGAAGAGCTGGACAGATCCGATCTGATGCAGGAGGCCATTGGAGAGACTGGAGCGGTTGTGATGGGCCGCAGAACCTTTGAGGGGGCCAGTGATCCCGATTCATACGCCGATAGCTATGAATTTCAAGTGCCGATCTTTGTCATCACCACGCACGCGCCAGAGAGGAAACCAAAAGAAAATGACCGTCTACACTTCACGTTCGTCAATACGGTCGAAGCCGCTATTCGTCAAGCCAAACAGGCCGCTGGAGCGCGCGACGTTGTGGTTGTAGGCGGCCCGAACGTTGGCTGGCAGTTGCTCAAGGCAAGTCTGGTAGACGAATTGCAAATCGGCATCATGCCTGTTCTGCTCGGTGCCGGGCAGCAACTGTTCGGGCACCTTGAAGACAGGCAGATTCTGCTCAAGAAGACGAGGCTCGTTGAAGTAGGCCAGTGCACATACGTCTATTTTACTGTGCAAAAGTGACGCTGCTCGGCTTGACGCCGAGGTGCTGGCCTGGCGACGCGACGCCTACCAGCATGCCTGATTCTCCCCGCCCACAACTCAAAAGAGGTCAGCCCATGACAGCCACAGATTCCCTTGTCCCACGTGACCGCGCCGTGATCCTGATCCTGCTGATCGCCACTTTCGTGGTAATCCTCAACGAGACGATCATGAATGTGGCCCTGCCGCGCCTGATGACTGACCTGAACATCACCGCCAGCACCGCGCAGTGGCTGTCCACTGCCTTTATGCTGACCATGGCGGTGGTGATTCCCGTGACCGGATTCCTGCTGCAGCGCCTCAGCACCCGCACTGTGTTCCTGCTGGCTATGACGCTATTCAGCCTCGGCACCCTGCTGGCGGCCCTCTCCACTGGGTTCGTGCCGCTGCTGCTGGCGAGGATCGTGCAGGCGAGCGGCACGGCCATCATGCTGCCGCTGCTGATCACCACCGTGCTGACCCTGGTGCCTGAACGCACGCGCGGCACGGTGATGGGCAGGGTCAGCATCGTGATTTCGGTGGCCCCGGCCATCGGACCGACCATCTCCGGGCTGATTCTTCAGGCGCTGCCCTGGAGATTCATGTTTCTGTTCGTGCTGCCCATCGCGCTGGGGGTGCTGGTGTATGGAGCGCGCACCCTGCGGAACGTGGGAACTCCACGCCGCTTGAGTCTGGACTTGCTCTCGGTGCCGCTCTCAGCCCTGGGCTTCGGCGGGCTGGTCTTTGCATTGAGCAAGTTCGGGGAGGGAGGTCTGGGCAATCCCGTCGTGAGTGTGCCGCTGGTGGTGGGCGCAGTGGCGCTCGCCACCTTCCTCGGGCGTCAAGTTCAGCTGGGCCGCCACGTTGAACCGCTGCTTGACCTGCGGGCCTTCCGCTTTCCCATGTTCACGCTGGGCGTGGGCCTGATGGTGATCGCCATGATGGCGCTGTTCGGCGGCATGATCCTGCTGCCGCTGTACCTCCAGAACCTGCGCGGCCTGAGTGCCCTCCAGACCGGCCTGCTGCTGCTGCCCGGTGGCCTGCTGATGGGGCTGCTGGCCCCCGGTGTCGGCAAACTGTACGACCGCATCGGGCCGCGCCCGCTGGTGGTGCCCGGCACGCTGCTGATGACGTTGATGTTGTTCGGCCTGGGACGCATTGACGCCGCCACGCCCATCTGGGCTTTGCTAGCCTTGCATTTGACCCTTAGCGTGGGGCTGGCGCTGCTGTTCACACCGGTGTTCACCTCGGCGCTGGGGCCGCTCCCGCCGCAGCTGTACTCGCACGGCAGCGCGATCCTGAGTACGTTGCAGCAGGTCGCGGGCGCAGCGGGCACGGCGCTGCTGATCACGCTGATGGCGGGCCGGACCACCAGCATGACGGCGCAGGGCGTGGCCCCCATTGCGGCGCAGGTGGGGGGTCTGCATCTGGCTTTCACCGTCTCGGCGATGATCGCTGCGATTGCGGTGGTGCTGGCGCTGTTCCTGAAGAGTGCCCCGCAGCACGCGTCGGACGGGAACGACACCTCGCCGCTCGCCCAGCCGGGAGACTGATCCAGTGCCCTAAAATGATTCACTGCTCCCAGAGAGGCAAGATGGGCGATCTGCTGAGGAAGGACTATGACTGGTCTGCGAACCTCACGGCGCTGAGTGCGCCCACCCTGATCGTGATCGGGGACGCCGACAGCATCGGACCCGTCCACGTCGCCGAGTTCTTCGTGCTGCTGGGCGGCGGACTGCACGAAGGGGGCTGGGACGGCTCAGGCAAGGCGGCCCATCGCCTGGCCATCCTGCCGGACACCACGCATTACGACATCATCCAGTCGACGCCGCTGGGTGCCGTCACGCCCTTTCTTGACGGCGGAGTTGAGCTGGAGGCAAACCTATGAATCACCGCAAATAGGGGTTGACAAGGGACGGTCAGCCACTGATATCGATGAATTTCAGGTTATGCGCCAAGACGCCTAGCGCAACCTTCAAGCGCAAACTGAGATAGGTCTTGACCTGTCCCCAGCGCAGCCCCGCACCAACGAGAACAGAGAAGGCGGACTCGGTACACTTCCTCGCGGCTCCGTACTCTTCTTTCCAACGGGGATCAACCGACCCTCCCACGACAGAGCCGCACGACGATCACCAACCTTCAGCGGCGGCTGAGCCGCCGCCGACCTGGAGTGCCGCTCTGCGTCGCGTACGTTGTTATTTGGAGCCATTCGTCTGGATCTGGAGAGCATCGCGTGCCTTCACGACGGCTGAGCCTCCAAAGACGCCGCTCGCGTTGCTCAGGTCTGTGGGACAGGGATAGCCCCTCTCGCTCTATGTCACCTCAATGCCGTCCACAAGGGCATTCTTCTTCAAAGTCAACGGACTCCCATGGGAGTCCGTTGACTTGCCGCCCCACCAGACTCGCCAGCTGTATTTACGGGATTGGAGAACGCCGGTCAAATTAAAAGCACACAAAGAAAACGCCGTATTCATCGCATTGCTCGCCGGAGTCAACGGACTCGCAATACAGGGAAGCGGTGATAGAGCCAGGTGGCGTGCTGGATAATGGTCATTGGAAAGCGGTAGCGGTAGGGCTTGGCGTTGGTCAACGCGGGTCAGCCTACCCCGACCCAGTTAAGTACACCGCATTTAACATCTAGATAAACTTCGCTTGAAGTATCTTTAGCCCGCTGAGAAGTGCGGCACGAAGTTCAGCGACCGAGTTGTAACAGCGGCGAGGCATGAGGAGGCCCTTGAGCTTGCGCCAGACCTCCTCAATGAGGTTGAGACAGGGCGCGTAGGGTGGAAGATAGCGAAGGTACAGGCCCTGTTTCTCCCATCCCATCGTCTTTTCCTTGAGTTTCGCTCCCTTGTGAAAGGGAGCGTTGTCCAACACGACGACCGTCAGCTGGTCAGGACGACAGTTGCCTGCCAGCGTGTCCAAATAAGCGATGACCTGATCCCCATTGCACGTGCCTTCCAGTTCGCGAACCTCCAGCACTTCTTCGCAGGTGTGAAGGCTATAGCTACCGATGAGATTGATCCGTCCAGAGGATCCCCACCGGGTGGGGATCTCAAACTGCTGCCCAGAACCCCGCTTGAACCACGTCGCCCCCACCGAGAGCATCAGAGAAAGGCCGGTCTGGTCGAGATATTTGAGAGTCAGCTTGCCGTCCAATGCCCCCTTTTAAGGTCTCCAGGAGGCCTGATGTGTTTCAGCGACTGCAGGATCGAGTGTCTGGGCGGGTGAATATCGGGCGCGTTTCCAGCTGTACCCCAGGCGTTGCAGGTGATTGGCCAGCGCACGAGGTCGAATTATTACCCCGAACTGCTGTGCGAGGCCCTCGCACAGCAGTGGAGCGTTCCAGAAGCGCTGCTCTCGCAGTTTCTCGTGGAGGAACTGCTCCATCTCGGGTGTGACTTTCGAAGGTTGTCCGGGTGGACACTCGTCGGCCAATCCGAGGATGCCGCGCTCCTCGAAACGGGTGAAATCGTGGTGGATGGCCTGATGGTTTCGGCCAAAATGCCTGGAGAGCTGGGGAATGCTCCAGCCCTGTCGGTGCAGTCGGAGGATGCTGGCCCGCAGGCGAACCTTCGGGTGCGTATAGGGACTGGTCTCCAGTTCCCGAAGCAGCTCATCAGCGTCTTCGGAAATGTCAATGCGGCGAGCAGGACGGGCCATGCTTAAGTCTACATGTTAAATACGTTGTACTTAAGGCAACACAACCAGGCAAGGTCACCCCACATGTGAAGCCATCTGAGTCACCGAAGATTGACTATGACACTGCACCGTTTGGAAACTACGAAATGGGAATGATCAACGATTCGAGGTCACGCGGATAGTCGGTCAGGCATTTCATCCCCGTGGCCGTCACCAAAATGGTGTCCGAGTGCCGGAAGCCACCGAGACCCGGTACGTAGAGGCCCGGTTCGATGGTCAGCACCATGCCTGCTTCCAGAATCCGGTCATCTCCGATATCCAAAAACGGGCTTTCGTGGATGCGCTGACCGAGGCTATGCCCGACATGATGCCGCCAGTACGCCTGCAAGCCTTCTTGAGCAAAATAGGCCTGCACAGCCTGATCTACGCTAGCTGCTGTGACCCCGGCCCGGACGGCGGCAAAGGCGATGTCCTGAAGATTGAGCATATGCTGGAAATACTGCTCCTGCTCGCGGCTCGGCTCGCCCATCACCATGGTTCGTTCCAGCTCGCTGAGGTAGCCCCAGACCGCCGCCCCCGCTCCAGTCACCAGAATATCGCCCGCCTGAAAATGTGCCCCGGTGGTGGTAGCGTGCGGCAGGGCGCTGGCAGGCCCGATTTGCCCTCGGTACAGTGCCACCGCTCCGCTCAGCCAGCGATTTTGCCCCCGGTAGCTGGGGCCGAGCGCCTGAGTCATGGCCTCGGTGGCTTCCTTAGTGGCCCGCGCCTCGACGGTGTGCTCACTTTCGCCCACCCGCGTGTAGCGCTGAAGAAGCTGATGTGCCCGGTTGCCCCAGACGATACTTTCCTCAATCAGCCGCACCTCGGCCTCGGATTTGAGCGACATCTGATGGTCGAAGGCCTCGGGGCGTCGGTGAATGGTCGCGGTACGAAGGGATTCACCGAAGGTCGGGCCGTAGTAACCCATGACCGGGGGGTAGCCGTCATGGTCTATCGCCAGTTGTGCGCTTCCTAGGCCCCGCTCAATCAGATACTGGGCCAGTTGGTGCATGGGGTGGAGCCGCCCCGGATACTCGGCATAATCCAGCACCACTTCGGCCTCACCCATCTGCTCGGCGTGTTCTCGCTCCAGCCGGGGCACGAACAGATGGCGCTCGCCTCCGCGCAGCACCACCAGCGCGATGGGGCGCTCTGTCGGCATAAATGCAAATCCGCTGTAGTACTGGATAAATTGATCGTCGAACAAGACGGCGGCGTCAATCTGTGCGGGCAGATGCTCAAAGAGGCTAGTGGCCCGCGCCGCACGCTCGGCGGAAGAAACGGGCTGAGCGGTCATGGAGCCGTGGGTAAATTCCGGCTCAGGAATCCACGTACCGTGGAGAGAAACAGCTCCCGCTCTTCCGTCTGGGGGGAGTGGCCGCTGTGCTCGAACACCACCAGTTCATGGTTGGGCAGACCCGCCGCCAGTTCCTCACTGGCTTCCAGAGGCGTGATCCAGTCATGCCGCCCCACCGTGATCAGCACCGGCACCTGAATTTCGGGCAGGCGGGCGGTCAGGTCATATTCGGGTTGATTGCGGCTGAAGGCCCAGTTGTGGGTTTCGTAGCGGAACGGAATGGCGGCCAGCCTTTTGGCGCTTTCCTGGGGATCATAAATGACGTTATAGAGCGGCTGGATCATGGCAAAGCTCTCACGGAAATCATCGTCGTCGCGCACCTGCCCGGAGAACAACCGGTCCAGTGTGGCTTCATCCATCGGGAAAGTGCTGGACATGGCCCGCTCTTTGCTGATGTCCTGAAAACGGTTGCTGGCGGCAGTGTCGCGCAGAATCACGGCGTGCAGGTTCTCGGGGTGGGCCAGCGCATATTCGAGGGCCAAAAAGCCGCCGTAGCTGCCTCCCAGAACCACGATCTTGCCCAGATCAAGCTTCTGGCGCAGCGCTTCGAGATCGGCCACGAACTGCGCGTGTGAGTAAGGCTCCGCGCCTTCCGAATCCCCATTGCCGCGCTGATCGAAGGAAATCAGCCGGTAGGTGTCGGTCAGCGGCTGAAAGGCGGCCCAGTCTCCTGCCCGGCTGCCCATGCCCGGCCCACCGTGCAGGGTCACGATGGCCACGCCTTGCCCGCCGTCCTCGTAGACAAGCCGGACTCCATTGACTTCTGCAGTCCCACTCATCTGGCCCACGTTTCCTTCAGCACGCGCATCACGTTGCCGCCCACAGCCTTGGCAATATCGCCGTCGCTGTAGCCGTGCTTGACCAGCCAGCGCACAATGTTCGGAAAGGCCTCGGCTGGGTTCTCGATGCCGTCGACGTAGGGCACTTTCTCGTAACTCAGGTGGCCTCTGGACGCGCCGATCGACAGGGCTTCGGTGAGGGCGGTATGCAGGCCCACATGATCGCCAAACAGCACATCGGGGCCGAACGCCACATGGTCGATCCCGACCAGATTCACGCAGTATTCGAAGTGCTCCATAAACGATTCGATGCTGTGACGCGAATGTTTTTCGGTCAGGGTGGTGTGCGGGGCGGCCTCGATACCGATCACGCCGCCTTTGGCTGCACAGGCCTGAATCACGTCGTCGGGTTTCAGGCGGTTGGAATTCCAGAGGGCGCGTGCTCCGGCGTGCGTAATGAAAATCGGCTTGTCGCTGACTTCGATGGTGTCCAGCGAGGTCTGATCTCCGCTGTGGCTGACATCGATGGCAATGCCGAGCTTGTTCATTCGCTTGACCGCCTGCCGCCCAAAGGTGGTGAGGCCGCCGTCACGTGGTTCCTTGAGGCCGCTGCCCAGAGCGTTGCCCTCGCTGTAGGCAATGCCCATGCAGCGCACGCCCAATCCGTACAGAATGTCCAGACGGTCCAGTTCGTTCTCGATCATCGCTGCGCCTTCCAGAGACACGATGAAGGCGATCTGGCCGTTCTTTTTAGCGTCCACGATGTCCTGTGTGGTTTTGCAGTGCACCACCATCTCCTGATGGGCAATGTCCGACAGGCGCATGCCCATGTCGTAGATCACGTCATCCCACTTCCAACCCCCGCGCGAGGTGATCATGGCCGTGCCGTTCATCAGGTTGTCGAACACAGCGTCCAGCCCCGACACGCTCAGGCCTTCGTAGCCCGTAAAATCGCGCCCCCAACGGCGAAATTCCAGAAACTGCGAGAGGTCTTCGGGGGCAATGAAGCAGTGGTCGTGCAGCGAGATCATCAGGTGTTGCTGAAACAGTCGGCGCACGCGGGCCTCTTCCTCATTGCTCACCGAAACTTTGCGACTGGGCACGCGGTTCAGTTCGGCACTCAGGGGCCACACCTTGTAGTCTGTGCCCGCCTCCAGATAGGAAAAAGACTTATAGCCGGTGTAGTTTTTTTGCTGCATGGGAGCATCTTTGAGGTCGGTCATAACGCACTCCTTTGGGGCAGAAACTGTGAGGCAGAGGCAACGGAAACGAGAGGATGAGGTGCGACCTGAACGCCGTTGAGACGCCCCAGAATGCCAGCGGCGAGGCTGGCACTGGCAGTCAGGCCAGCGGCGCTGAGATAAGAGCTGACCAGCAGGTGATAGGGGTGGTCTTCCCAAGCATCGTAAGGAAAGGTCTGGGCCGGAACAGGAGCCTGAAGCCGCAGTTCAGCGCGGTCTAGCAGGGCCGTGATGTGGCGGGCCAACTGCGCCAACCCCACCAGGCCGTAATCTTGGGCGGCGACGGGTTCGTGATCTGTCCAGCGGGCAACCGCCCTAAAGTCAGGCTGCTGCGCGAGGTCGGTCAGGTAAGCGGCTGTGGCCTGTGCCACTGTGGCGGCCTCGGTTAAACCCAACTTCCAGACCTCCTGGGCATCCAGCCCCATAAAGGCCGGAGCAGCCCGCAGGTCGGGGGGGCGGCCCACCAGCGAACTAAAGCGCTCAGCCGCCTGAGCCAGCAGCCCGGCACTCTTCAGCACAGAGTCCCGGCCAATAGCCTGCGGCAATACGGTGGAGGGCAATGGGCCAGATGAGCGGCTGACCCCAAGGGCCAACGCATTGGCAAGCAGGCGGGCGGCCACTCCCCAGCCCAGTTGCAACACACTGAAGCCGAATTCGGGATGTGAACCGAACAGCACCACCGTGCCCTGACCACAGGGACCAGAAACGGCGAGTTGTCCGGCGGCGACGGCCAGGCGTGCGGCGACTTGGGGAGTAGAACTGTGCTCTTCTGCCCCTTCTGGGCCACTGCTTCCCGGCAAACTCGTTTCCCACGGCGTGAATTGCGCTGTGGCGACCTTCCAAGTCACGGCTCCAGAAATGCCGGAGCCTGCTGGGGGCAAAAAACAGGGGCCGTTGTAATGAACGATGGGAAACTGTTGGGGAAGTCCCCGGGCCAGAGGGTGCGCCGGGTCGGTCAGTTCTGCCTGCACCACACCCACACCGGGCGAATCGAGGCCCCCCAGCCCTCCATCGGCGGCATTGGCAATCTTCAGATTCAGCAGATGCAGCCCCCGCGCTTCAGGATGGCTGGTCAAGAAGTTCTCCGAGAGCCGTGCGCCCAGAAAGGCTCCAGCGCAGGAACCCACGTACAGCCCGCCTTCCTCGACCCAGCGCTGAATCTGGGCCGCCCCGGTTTCGCCCAGCGGTTGCAACAGCCCGCCCATCGCCCGCAGACCTCCGCCCGGCATCACTAGCACGTCGTATTGATCCAGTTCTCCGGCACAGATGCGGGCCGCGTCCAGAGGTTCGGGAATTGCGGCCCACTGGGCAATAAGGGCTGCATGGTGGTAGCCGGAGCCACCAGAGGCATACACAGCGATTCTGAGCTGCGGCAGGACAGCGGCCAGTTGGAGGCAGGTCTGCACCCACCAACCGGAATCGGGAGCTGTACCCACAGGTTCCAGATGCACAGGCACGGACATCAGGGCTGACTCCGGGGGTCGGTCAGGTCACGCAGGACATTGCCCAGCAGATTGAAACACAGCACCGCCAAAGCGATCAGCACGCCCGGATAGACGGCCAGCGCGGGCTTAACCCAGAAGTAGGTCTGGGCATTCTGAAGCATGTTGCCCCACGAGGCCAGCGGGGGCTGAATGCCTAAGCCCAGATAACTCAGCCCCGTTTCAGTGAGGATAGACCAAGCGATGCCCAGCGTGGTCAGCACGGCTGCCGAGGGCAATGCCTGCGGAAACACATGCCGCCAGATGATCCGGGTAGAAGACGATCCCAGCGCCCGCTGCGCTTCGACAAAGTCGTAGTTGCGAATTTTACTGACCTCGGCATGAACGATCCGGGCCACACTGGGCCAGAAACCCAGACCCACCACGATCACGACCACGGGCGGCGAATTGCCCAGCACCGCCAGAGCGGCGAGAATCAGAAAAAAGGTGGGAATCGCCATGAACGTATCGACCAGACGCATCAGCACGGTTTCCAGCCAGCCCCGGTGGTAGCCCGCTAGAGCGCCAATCACCGAGCCGACGGTGAGGGCCACGACCATGCTGATAATACTGATTAGCAGCGTGATGCGACCCCCGTGAAGCAGGCGCGCCAACACGTCACGGCCCAGTTCGTCGGTGCCGAGCAGGTGCTGGGCCGACGGATCGGCGGTTGTTTGCAGAGGATCGGTGGTGATGGGAGAAACGGTGTAGAAGAAAGGCCCGAAGAAGGCCGAGCCGTACAACAGGGCCAGCATGATCAGGGCGATCAAGCCCACCGGATGACGGATCATGCGGGCGAAGAGTCCTCTGGACTTTCTGGCGGACGTGGCAGCGGCGGGCAGAAGACGGGCTTCAGTCATGGCGGATTCTCGGGTCGATCAGCGAGTAGGTCATATCGACGAGCAGATTGGTGACGATCACGACGGCCCCGGCCACGATGGTGACGGCCATGATGGTGTTGTAATCGCGGCCCAGCGCGGCATCTACGGCAAGGCGGCCCATCCCCGGCAGACCGAACACACTTTCGACGATCACGGAGCCGCTCAGCAGTGCCGGAAGAATCAGCCCGATCATCGCCAAAATGGGCACCAGTGCATTTCGCAGCGCGTGTTTGATGATGACCTGACCTTCGCTGACGCCCTTGGCGCGGGCCGTGCGGAGGTAATCGCTGCTGAGGACTTCCAGCAGAGACGAGCGGGTAAAGCGAACCAGATTGGGCAGCATGACGAAGGCAAGAACACTGGCCGGAAGGATGATGTGGCGCAGCCAGCCGGTGAGTGAAAAACCCTCACTGGCGTCATACAAGCCGGATGAGGGCAGCAGTTTCCAAGTGACCGAGAACAGGAAAATCGCCATGATGCCCGTCCAGAAATCGGGGATGCTCATGCCCATCGTGCTGAAGGTATTGACCACATGATCCAGCACCGAATTGCGGTAGATGGCGGTCAGGATGCCCAGAGAGATGCCCAGCACCACCGAAATCGCCAGCGCCGACAGCCCAAGTTGTGCGGTATTCCAAAGCCTTTGCCGCAGCATGGGGCCAATCGGTTGCCCTCCGTTCAGGGTCACGCCGAAATCCCCCTGAAGGACATCTCCGGCCCAATTGAGGTAGCGGGTGGTCACGGGCACATCCAGCCCCAACTGTTTGGTGAGGGCCGCACGTTCCTCGGCAGTCGTCTCGAAGCGTGCAGCGGCGCTCGGGCCCCCCGGCGCTAGGTTGATCAGGAAAAAAGTGACCAGCGAGATCATCACCAGCACCAGCAGGCCCTGCCCCAGACGGCGGCTCAGGAAAGTCAGCATGTCGCCCGGCCTACTTGGTCACGAACCACTCGTTGGCGTACTGGAAATCAGCCGCTTGAGTAATGCCGCGCATCCCTTTGAGCCTGTTGTTGTAAGCCGTGATGCTCTGCGGATACCACAGGTACAGGTAGGGCAGCTCTTTTGCCATCAGCGCCTGCGCCTCGTTATAGATCTGCTTGCGGGCAAATTCACCCTTGGCTTTGCGGCCATTTTCCAGCAGTAGATCCAGCTTGGGATTCTTGTAGTTGGGAATGTTGTTGCCCGTGTTGGCCGTACTGGAATCGTAGTAGGGCAGCACGTCTGGATCGGCAGGAGTAGACCACCACGCCGCCGAAGCTTCGTAGTCCCGCTTGACGATGACCTGCTGGATAAAGGAGTTCCAGTCCATCGTCTTGACTTCCGCCTTGACGCCGATATCCTTCCAGTACTGCTGAATCAGGAGGGTAATCGGCACCAATTGCTGATAAGAGGCCGTGGGCATCTGGATCACCAGCGGTTTGCCGTCTTTTTGCAGCATGCCGTCTGGGCCGGGTTTCCAGCCCGCCTGCGCCAACAGCGCCTTGGCCTTGGCCGGGTCATAGGGGTATTTGGCGACGTTGGCATTGTAAAAAGACTTCTGGATAGGTGCGATAGGCCCCGTGGCAACTTGACCGTACCCACGCAGAACGCTCTTGATCATGGCGGGCCGGTCAATGGCGTACAGCAGCGCCTGACGAACCCGGACATCCTGAAAGCGGGCGTCGTTTTGGTTCAGCGCCACGAAGTAGTAAATATTGGCCGTAGACAGATCGACGGTCAGGTTACTGTTCGACTTGATCCGTTCGACCAGTTCGGGATTGCCCACCGCGATCAGATCCAGATCGCCGGAAAGGAGCTGGGCCAACTGAGCGTTGGTGTCTGGAATGACCTTGAAGGTGACGGACTGAAGTTTTGACTTGCCTGCCCAATAGTTGTCGTTGCGAACGAGCTTGATGCTGGACCCAGAAACGACCTGCGACACCTTGAAGGGGCCAGTTCCGACGGGATTCTGTTTGTTGAATTCGGTGTACTTCCAAGGATCGGTCACGCCTGCAAACTTGTGCTGAGGCAGGATGCCCGCGTAATAGGCCAAATAGGTCGGCAGGGAGGCCCAAGGCCGCGACAGGATAAATTCGACGGTCAGAGGATTGACCACATTGACGCGGGTGACTGAATTGCGCCACGTACTGCCCTGATTGGCCCCCAGTTCCTTTTTCAGCACGATGTCATTGAAGGTAAAGGCCACATCGTCTGCGTTGAACGCTTGGCCGTCCGACCATTTCACGCCCTTGCGGAGATTGAACGTCCATTTCAGACCGTTGGCGGAGACCTTCCAAGAGGTGGCGAGGTCTGGAGCCGGTTTCAGGTTCTTGTCCCAGCGCGTCAGGCCGGGAAACAGAAGTTCGTTCAGCAGATTGGATTCCACAAACGCGTTGGGACTCCAAGGGTTGAACGTAGGATCGGCGGTCGTGACAAAAGACACGCTGCCGTTGGCGTCCGGCGTGCCCTGTGCGGCAGCTTGGCCGACTCCAAGAGACAACGAACAAAAAATCATCTGACCCATCCACACGCTGCTTCGTTTCATATCTACCACCTCACTGAAGGGGAGAAAAAACTGTGCCGTTGTAACCCAGATGCCGCGAAATCAGACGCGCCACCGAGGTGATGATTTCTGCCAATTCATTGATTCTTTGCGGGGTCATACGGGAGGTGGGGCCACCCACGCTGATGGCACCGATGACCTGCCCATCGGCCCTGAAAATGGGCGCACCCACGCCCCGCGCTTCCTCGTCAATGTCCCGGTCACTGATGGCGTACCCAGCAGCCCGAATCTGGTGCAGTTCTGCCCACAGATCATCGACTGTGCGAATGGTCTGCGGCGTCAGCGCCGGAAACTCGGCCACCCGCTCCACGACGGCGCGTTGCTGCTCTGGGGGCAAAAAAGCCAGCACCGCTTTGGGGCAGGCTCCGGCATACAGCGGAATTCGGCGTTCCAACCCACTTACCAACCGCACGGGTCTGAGGCCGTCCCGGTGATCCACACAAGTCACTTCGTCGCCGTCTAGCACAAACAGATTCACCGTCTCGCCCGTGGTCTGCGAGACCTCATCCATAAAAGACCGGGCCGTGCTGACCAGAGAAAGCTGTGATCCGGCCACCGGGGCAAGTTGCTTAACCAGGGCAGTCAGCACATATCGGTCATCTTCGTCTACTCTGACCAGTCCCACATGGAACAGCGTTCGCAGGCAGCGAAAGGCCTGATTCCGGTCTACATCCAGTTCCTGAGCCAATTCTGACGGCGTGAACCGGTGAGGAGGACGGCCAAAAGCCAACAGTGCCTCCAAGGTGTTGGTTGCAGCCTGAATGACGTAGCGCGGAGTGTCTCGGGTCGTCTGGAACATCACACCTCCTGTTTGACTGTTACAACTGGTTTGATTAACAGTACACCCAATCTCTGCTGCGAGCAAGAGCGCTGGAGGCTGAATTTCAAGCTCCGGCCAGGCGCAAGTCTGCTGTGGCGGTCAAGGTGCACCGAACCGGGCAGGGGAAGTGCCGTGGGCTGCAAAGAGTGACACGGCGAAGTTCAGGAGACGGAGGCTCCTGAGCCCAGACGACCCAAGCGAGAAGATGACCAATACGTTCGCGCAGGAACCGTTTCGCTGTTCATGGCGGTCGAACCTTGAGGCGGAAAACGCCTCGTGCGCTGCACGGAGCGGCAGACCCGCGCCGAACTCGCACATTTGCTCGAGGAACTGGCTGAAGGACACTACATCCAGGCGGAAAAGGTTGTGCTGGTCACGGATAATCTAAAAACCCACCATTTCAGCGCTTGAAACTCCAGCGCAATTGGACACGGTTCGTGCGCTGGGCTGCGACCGCGCCCAGGGCCACCTGCTGGGCCACCCTGCCGCTGTTTGGCCACCTGGAGACCAGCCAGAGCAGAACACGTCTGAATCCCCTTCTCAATGACGTCCTCTTGGAGTTACGGGGCCAGGGGACACAGGTAAGGCAACGCCGTCCCCTCAACTGCAAGGGTGAAGAAGGGCTTTAGAGCAATACCTGTTGCACAACAGTTGCAGTGCCACAGACAGATCTAGATTGACCTATGCAGCCCGAAGAAGACGTCATCCTCAGGGCGCATCGCCTTCTCATTGAGTCCGTGGAAGTCGGGCGGCAGTGTGCGGAATTCTATAAGCGGGAAGATGAGGTAGAGTTTTCAAGCAAGTCGGCCCAAGACGCAGTGACCACAGACCGCGAAGACCGCACCAATCAAGGTGGGACGGAGCTATGGATGCCTGGGAAAAAGAAATCACAGAATCTTTAAGGCGCAGTCAACTGTTAGAAGAAGAAGTTCAAGAGTTGATCCGGCAAATCGAAATCACTCAGGCCAAGATTGACGCTGTTGAAGCGCTGCGAGAGAGTTGGCACTGGACGGAATCCAAGAGCGCTCAGCGGCACGACAACTGAGATGCGGTCACCGAGTTTGCTTCAGCGGATCTGTCCTGCCCTCTGTCCTGTCAATCCTGCCCTCCAGAGGCCATCAGACCACTGTTTGAACCAAGGTGCTGGCGCGGGAACCCTATGGACTGTAAGCCGGGCAAACGTATGTAAAATCACAGGTCAATTACTATGGGACGACCATGCTCCGGCCCCTATGTCTCTTCGTCATTGATGATAATCAGTCCGACCTGCTCTTGGCTGAAGAAGCGTTTGCCGACTTCAGTGGAAAGGTGACCATCAGGACGTATTTGGATGGGCAAGCGGCCTTAGAGGCCATTGCGGTATCCGGGTGCGGTTCTTCCCGACCTCTTGCTGCTGGACGTCACCATGCCGCAGATGAGCGGTCTTGAGCTGCTGAGGGTCATGAAAGCAGATGCTCAGCTCAAGTTCATCCCAGTGGTGATGTTGACTCCCTCAGTGGCCGCACAAGACGTAGCGCAGGCGTATGCGCTGTTTGCCAATTCGTATGTGGTTAAACCTGTAGAGTTGTCCAGCTTCTTCCAGCAGGTCAAGAGCTTTGTGGAATTTTGGACGAGAACTCGCTTGCCAAACTGGCCCACCCTGCTGCCTTTGAGGATGATCCAGCCTCCAGCCGCTGATCTGGGCCCGGATCAACGAGCTGGACACGAAGCCCAGCCACTGCTCCAGCTTAAGCCGCGCCCACAGGCAACGTAGGGGTCAACCGGGACGATTTCAAGTTGCCCTTGAGGCCTTGTGGCACGGTTATGTCAGGTTAACCGGTAGGGTGGGGCTAGTGACTGACGCAACGCCCTATCGCCATCGCTTCCCAATCAGCATCATCCAGCATGCAATTTGGCTGTAACACCGCTTCCCTCTCAGTTACCGAAATGTGCAAGAACTGCTCCAGAAGCGTGGTATTGGGGTGAGCCACGACACGCTGCGAGAGTGGAACATCAAATTCTCGCCGCTTATCGCTGAAGAGCTGCGTCACCGGGAACCCTGTCAGGGTTCTCGATGGCACATAGACGCGGTGTGTACCACCGTCGGCGGTGTCCGCCACTGGTTGTGGCGAGCCGTAGACGAGCACGGGATCGTGCTCGATGTTTTGTTACAACGCCATCGAGATACCGAAGCTGCGAGAACGTTCTTGGCTCGACTGCTCGGTGAATTCCACGTTCCAGAGACGATTTGTACCGACAAGTTGGCCAGTTATGGTGCTGCTATCCAAGCAATCCCAGCTCTGGAGGCGGTCGACCACCAGCAGGTCATTTCTACCGCCCGCTGCAATAATCTTACCTTGCAGTCACATCGTCCCACACGACAACAAGAGCGTAGCCAGCTCGGCTTCAGAACAACAAAACAAACCCAAGAATTCTTGAATCTCCACGCCCGGATCACCAACCTTCAGCGCCATGCCCGGACCACGGTTCCCGCCCACATCAGAAGAAGCAATCAACGCCTGGCACTTCAGATGTGGCACGAGGTCGGGGCAGGCGTAGCCTAAGAATCAGGCCACCCCTGCCCTCCGTCCACCAGCTGCCCAATTAACCTGACAGAACCGTCATGACACGTTCAGGATCTGTGCGGCGCGGTTCGCCGAGTGAGGTAGCGTTGCACGGCGTATCCCGTCAGCCAGACCAAGCCAGCAAGAGCGATCACGGTGGCGAAAATAATGACGCTGCTCTGCAACTTGAGTGTTGCCGCTCCTGCGGCGGCGTACAGCAGTGCCGGGGGTAAGGCTCCAGCAGCGGCAGCAAGGGCAACAGAGGTCCAACGCAATTCACTGGTTCCAGCCAGGATGGCGGTGGTTTCCGCGAGCAGCGGCACAGGACGGGTCACGATGATGGCAAGCAGCCCCCAACGTTGCAGGAGTCGCTGAGCCGTCAGGCGGGAAGCCAAGGGAATATTGCGCGTCAGGAAGGTCGTGCCACGCTTTCCGAGGAAATAACCCAGAAGAGTGGCGCCGACGGTACCCACCAGGGATAAGGTGGCACCGAGCAGTGCGCCGTACAGTGCCCCGTTCGCTACCATGATCAAACTGGAAGGCACAGGCAGCACGACATCTGCGATCAGCAGGGTGACGCTCAGGAGTGCGCCATAGGCGTGATGCTGAAGCAGCGGAGTGGGGTTGGTGAGCAGGGGCAGCTGGAACGCCTCGACAACTACAAACAACAACAGAAAGAAGGTGAGAAGGGTAGCAACAAGCATCCAAAAATGTTTCATGGGCGTTCCTGTGAATGGAGTGTGTTTGGAAGCTTGCACTCGTCCGCTGCTGGCGTAAACAAAGCCTTATAAAAGAAGCGGGTACGCTGAAAGTTGCAATGAGTCCAGTATGGAAGATAGTTTTGAATGGAGCAAGATTAAACTTCAACTTATTTCAGAGAAAAGTCACTGCGAAAGCTTACGCTGAATTTCCCTAAAATTCAGTGTTTGAGGATAAAAGGATCGTGTTGCCGCTCAGTACCTGACACGTTGAGGGAAATGTTGTCCAGGCCGCAGAAATCCAGGGAACAGGCAACAGGCCATCTGCCCACAGGGCCAAGAGAGTGAGGGTTGGCAAGCAACAAAACGGAACACTGGGCAGGGTTATGTCGCCTTAACCGGTTCAGGGTAGGCTGACCTGCCGTGACTGATCTGTCAAGGGTTGGGAGGAAGGTCAGTTCGGGATGGTGACTTGCTCCTCGAAGGCCACTGGGGATCGGTAGCAGGGCGCTGAGTGACGACGGCGGCGGTTGTAGAACACATCAGGTTCGCTCAAAGATCTCTGTTCGTGTCTGAGCACGACCCCACTGGGCCTCGATCAGCTCCATCTCCGTTTTCAAGGTCGCGAAAAAGCTTTCCTGTACAGCATTGTTCCAACCCAAGCCCTTTCACGCTCATGCTCTGAACGGCGTGCAGTCTGTCCAACGCCTGCTTGTACACCTCGCTCGTCTATTGACTCCCTCTGTCCGAATGGTGTAGCAGCCCTCCTGGTGGCTGCCGACGCTCTACGGCCATCGCCAACGCCGCTGTAACCAGCAGTGTGTGAAGTTGCTCATTCAGCGGCCAGCCGACGATTTTCCGTGAGTACAGATCCATGACCGTGACCAGGTACAGCCAACCCTCCCGGGTCAGTAAATACGTGATGTCCGTTGCCCACTTCTGGTTCGGGCGATCAGTGGTGAACGCTCTGACCAGAATGTTTTCTGCGACTGGGCGCGAAGATTTCGCTTTGGTCGTCGTGCGGAACTTCCGCTTCCCACGCGCGACAAGCGCCGCTTGTCACATGAGTCACCCGATCCGCTGACGACTGACCTGCTCTCCCTGCTCGCACAGGTCAGCTTTGATGCGCAGCGCCCCGTACGTTCCCCGGCTCTCCTCAAAGCTGGTTCTGATGTTGGCCGTCAACACCCGGTCGTTCGTGATGCTCTCGCTCTCCAGCCTTCCCCGCGAAGCGTCATACCCACTGATGCTGACTTCGAGAACCCGGCACATCCGGTTCACTGGAAACTCGTCCTGGTGCTGATCGATAAAGTTGAAGATCAGGGCTGCTTGGCAAAGGAGGCCAATGCTTTTTTCTGAATATCCCGTTCCTGCCGTGCAATTTCCAGCTCCCGCTCGAGTTCTTTAAGGCGAGCCTCCTGTGGTGAAAGGGCGGGGATCCCCCGCCCAGTGAAAGCAGGGCGGCCAGCGGCCGTTTGGTGATCCTGCTGTTGCTTCCACCGGATGACGTAGTGAGGGGGAACGCCAAAATCGCGGGCAATCTGAGCGCAACTCTTTCCGGTCGTGCGAACGAGACGGACGGCTTCGTGTTTGAACTCAGCGGTGAATTTCTGCTTGGGTACGGACAGACTGTCCTCCAGTGTGGATCACACTGAACTTACCCTCCACCAAACCCTACTAACATTACATACACCGGGGGACAGTTCGTCACGCCACAAGAGGTCTTGCCAATCCAACGAGAACATGGGCCGTACAGCCTGTTCCCGCTGACGCTGAACATCCCCTCGACGATTTGAAGATTCTGATTGCCGATGGTCTATCCCTCATGACACGTCCCCCACCTCAGGACTTGGTCATGAGATTTTCAGGTTCAGTCATGTCCGGCGTGCCACCGTAGAGGTATGAAACACGTACTCATGACCCTCGCCTTGGTGGCGGGCGCTTCGACGGCCCTCGCCCAGACCATCACCTCGCAGAGCATCATCGTGAACCCTGTGGCGTCGCCCCTAAAAGTGAACGTCTGGACGGCAAAGGACACCACGGGCACCAAAACCCCGACCTATGTGGCGGGCGACCGCATCGTGCTGAACGTCAAGACGACACAGGACGCCTACGTGTATCTGTTCAACGTGGATCAGCGGGGCAATGTCAATCTGATTTTGCCCAATCGATTCGCCGGCGGCTCAAACTTCATCAAGGCCAACACCACCAAAAGCTTCCCCGGGAAGGAAGACAAATTTACCTTTGATATTGCCGGCCCCGCTGGATTGAACAAGGTGTTGGCCGTGGCAAGTACCGATGAACTGGATCTCGACGATATTGCCCAGTTCAAGGAAGATCAGCAGACAGGTTTCGCGACAGTCACGGTCAAGGGTGGCCAGAATGGTTTGGCGCAGGCCCTGTCTATCATCGTCAAGCCGCTGGCCTCCCAAGACTGGGTGACCGATGTGGCGCAGTATCAGATCTCCGCCACAGTGGCCACGCCGCCTCTGCCGGTGGTCTCGAACACGACGACGAAGACCTCCACCTGGAAGTCCTCGTTCAAGTCCACGCTGGGCCTGGTGCGCGTGTTCGACTTCTATGCCAATCAGCTCAAAAGGCAGGGCTACGAATCTGACGAGATAACCAACTCGCGCCTGCAGGTCGTAGGGAAGTTTACCCTCTATGACGACACGACCACCAACCTAACGGTCAAGCAGCGTCCGGGAACGACCACGTACGATGTGGTACTGGTTCGCACACAGCCTCAATAACTCCAGCATAAGGCACGCTCCTCAGCCCGCCGTAAAGCGGGCTGATTCGTGTTTGTTCAAGCTCAACTTGAGAGAAAAAAGAGACTGTCACACCACATGAGCAGAGGCGTGCATCTCGCCTTCAGAACGGTGGAATCAAAGAAGCCCTGTGGGCCTCTCCCGATTTCACGTAGATCTGGTTAAGCCACTAGAGCTTGCCTCTCGACCTCGACGGGGGTCAAGTCAGCCAGCGTCGAATGACGGCCCTTGCGGTTGTCATAGATCTGCACGTACTTAAAAATCTTCCCTCTGGGCTGTTCGATGGTGGGATAGACCTGCCCATCAATCAACTCGCGCTTCAGGGTCTCAAAAAAGCTCTCCGAGACAGCATTATCTGTATAACAGAGGTGGATGGGGGTGTTGCCCTCGCATTATCTGCCTCCGTGGCCTCGCTGGGAACTGCACACCCCTATCCACACTCCGTTGGATTCGCCGCGTCGCCAGATACCAGGATGCCTTGAGGCCCGATTTGACAGAGCTGCGCGCTGCCCATCCAGCTTGAGACTGGAGGTCGCATGATCACCCTTGGACTCGATCCTCATCCTGGCAGCCATACCGTGGCCGCCCTCGACGAGCAGGGAACGCCATTAGCGTCCCTGACGGTTCCAAACACTGCGGAAGGTCTGGCACAACTCCATCATTTCGCGCACCCGTACAGTTGTCGGCAGTGGGCCATCGAGGGTGCGGCAAACCGCTTTATCACGACCTTCGTCAGTGAACTGCTCGCGAACAACGAAGCTGTCACACACATTCCGCCAACCTTGACGAGTCAATACCGTGCTCGAAAAGGTCGCAAGAAGAATGATGTGGTAGACGCGCAAAATGCCGCGCGGGCCCTGATGGCCAATCCAGAGTTGCCGCCCTTTCAAAGAGGCGTACAGCAACGTCACCTCCAAGACCTCACCCATGCACAACGCAAGCTTTCCCAAGAACACCAAGCCCATAAAGCGACGCTGACGTCCCTCGATCTGAACTCGCCGGTCAGACCCGTCCTCGAAATGGTGATGACGACGCTTCAGGAGCAACGCAAGGTGCTCGAACGACACCTGAAGGACGTCGTGTCCTCTTTGCTTCCAGCCCTGTTGAATGTTCAGGGCGTGGGGCCCGTTGTCGCAGGCATCGTGCTGGGTGAGATCGGTCGTGTCGAGCGCTTCAAAAACAAACATCATTTTGCCAGTTATTGTGGAGCTGCGCCCGTGGAGCGTGGGAGCGGCCAAAATACGCGGATGCAGCTCAATACGAGTGGATATCGGCGCTTAAACTGGGCTCTGCACATCATTGCTATTGTCCGACTGCGACAAGATGAGCGAACGAAAAGCTTAGTCACCAGACTGAAATCTCAGGGGAAAAGTCAGCGGAAAGCGCTTCGGATTCTGAAGACCTATATTGCACGCGAGCTCTTCACCCTGTTGCAGCAAGCAGCCGCATCCAAGAGTCCTGAGGCCCCAGTTCTAGCTGGAAATGCTACTTGACAGGCTTATACCAGGTTCCCAGCAATTCCCTTTCCGACTCATGCTGTACACCAGCTGGTGTGCAGCCAGTTCTGCTTGAAAACGCCACTGGTGTCCAAGGTGGATTCAAGCAGTCATCGCAACAGCAGCGTCAATCCCGTGTAGCGCGTGTTCAGAGGCCTCATTGGGTGTCTGCCAACCCAGGACTTTGCGGGGTTTGGCATTGAGCGTCTTCGCTCCAGCCGCGAGGTCGTCTGCGCTGTGAAGGCTCAAATCCGTGCCTTTCGGAAAGTATTGGCGCAAGAGGCCATTGGTATTTTCGTTTGTCCCTCTCTGCCAAGGGCTTCACGGTTCGCAGAAAGTGATGCCTACCCCGGTTAAAGTAATCAATCGAATCAGGACGTGTCGACAACTTGGATCAAAGCGTGACGCTGGGGGAGTGCAAAACTGAAGGTGGCACCCTGATTCTCATGACTTTCGGCCCAGACCCGGCCTCCATGACGCAACACAATGCGTTTCACATTGGCAAGCCCAATCCCTGAGCCCTCAAAAGCTGCCGGGCTATGCAGGCGTTGGAACACCCCGAACAATTTATGGCTGTAGGCCATATCGAATCCAACACCGTTGTCCCTCACATGAATGATCTGCTCGTCAACGCCCGTCGTACCCCAGATCTCAATGCGAGGTTGAACGCGGTCTCGAGAGTATTTCATCGCGTTGGACAGGAGATTTGTGAGCACTTGACGCAGTGCTGGCAGGTCTCCGTAGAGTACCGGCAGACTGTGAACGTTCCACTGAACGCTGCTCCCCCCGTCCTCAGCTTGAAGATGGCGGATCACCTCCTGAACGAGATTCTCCAGTGGAACAGGATGAAAGTTAAGATCCTGCCGCCCAGTACGGGCAAACTCAAGAAGGTCATTGATAAGCCAGTCCATCCGACGGGCCGAGTCTTGAATAATGCCCAGGTGCTTGGCCGCTTTTACGGGAAGGAGCTGTTCGGTGTCCCGCTGCAACAGGTCTGCAAAACTAGCAATGTGCCGCAGTGGAGTGCGCAGGTCGTGGGAAATGGAGTATGCAAAAGCTTCTAGCTCAGCATTGACCTCCTCAAGCTCCGCCGTGCGCTGCTGCACCCGCTCTTCCAATAAAGTGTTAAGCGCGAGCAGCTCAGCTTCGATGCGCTTGCGCTCTGTCACATCCTTGCCGGTAGACACGAAATGAGTGATGACGCCCCGCTCATCCTTGATAGGCGTGACTGTCTTCTCTTCGTAATAGAGGGTGCGGTTCTTGCGGCGGTTGACGACTTCGCTGCGATACGCTTCGCCCCGCAGCAGCGTCTCCCACATGTCCTGAAACAATGTGCTCGCGTGAGTTCCGGAGTTCAGTAGGTTCGGGCGCTGTCCAAGAGCTTCTGCACGGGAATACCCCGTCACCGTTTCAAACGCTGGATTGACGTATTCGATCGTGCCGTCGCGAGACGTGATGAAGACTGGGTCGGCGGTTTGCTCTAGGGCGCTCGAGAGCTTGCGCATCTCCTGCTGGGCCTGACGCCGCTCCTGTTCACGTTCGTGCCTCAGCCGTTCTTGGATCTCCTGTGCCTCCCGCGCTTCCAGTTCACGCAGACGCCGCTCATGTGACTGCACAGTCAGCGTTTTAAGGTGCAACTCCACGAACACGCTGGCCTTGGCGCGCAGGACTTCAGCACGCACCGGCGAGAAGATGAAATCAACCGCGCCGAGTGAGTATCCGCCCAGCATGTCCGCCTCAGCCCGGTCATGGGCCGTGACAAAAATAATAGGGGTCAGCTCGGTCTGCTGGCGACTTCGAATGAATGAAGCGGTCTCAAACCCGTCCATGTCAGGCATCCGCACATCAAGAAGAATCACAGCGTACTCATCCTGAAGAAGCAGGCGCAGAGCCTCACGACCAGAAGAAGCGAGCACTACGTTGTGTCCTAAGGGTTCGAGCGCAGCAGCAAGCGCCATACGTTTGGCATCTTGATCATCGACAATCAGGATATTGGCAGTGAACTGGTGCGCAGTAGACGGACTCATGCAATTCTCCGGTAAAGTTTCTCACTTAAGTTCAGTGTCGCAAAGCGCCGAGCATATGGACTGAACTCCATCGACTCGTGGCGCCCGAGCCCCAACACACCGAAGGAGGTGAGACTCTCCACCAGCAGGTTCTGGACATGCTCCTGAAGGGCTGAATTGAAGTAGATCAGGACGTTGCGGCACAAGATGAGGTGGAACTCGTTGAATGATCCACCCGTGGCCAGATTATGCTGACCCCAGATGATGTTTTCCCGGAGTGAGCTCTCTATTCGGCCGTGATCGTCACGCTGAGTGAAATAAGACTCAAAATTTCCCCGACCGCCTGCCAGTGCGTAATTGTCGGCATACACGGTGAGTCTCTGCTGGGAGTAGATGCCACTGCGGGCAACCGCCAAGGCATCGGCACTGATGTCGGTGGCGTAGAGTCGTGTCCGGTGCAGCAGACCCGCCTCCGCAAGCAAGATCGCCAGCGAGTACACCTCCTCTCCAGTGGCGCAGCCCGCATGCCAGACCCGAATGAAGGGGTACGTCCGCAGCAGAGGGAGCACTTCATCGCGCAGAGCCCAGTAAAAGCTGGGATCCCGAAACATCTCCGTGACGCGAATTGTAATTGTCTCCAACAAGCGCGTTAGTGCCTGCTGGTCGTGTAAAACCCGGTGTTGCAAGGCGCTCACTGTAGGCAAACCCTCGGCATGGAGGCAGTGCAAAATCCGGCGGCGCAGGGTAACGGGTGCGTAGCTGCGGAAGTCATGCCCATAATACCGGTACATGCCCTCAAGCAGCAGCGCAATTTCAATGTCCTCCAAGGATTCTGTGGGCGCTGTCATGTGTATCTCAGTGGGACAGCCATACGCGCAGCAGCGACAGAAGCTTGCCGGTATCCACCGGTTTAGTAATGTAGTCGCTGGCCCCCGATTCTATTGATTTCTCACGGTCACCAGGCATGGCCTTGGCCGTCAGCGAAATGATCGGTAGTCCCCGGAATTTACGGTTCAGACGGATTAACCGGGTTGTCTCGTAGCCATCAAGTTCCGGCATCATCACGTCCATCAACACGACGTCGATGTCGGGTGTACTCTCGAGCAATTCAATGGCGGCGCGGCCATTCTCCGCACTCAAGACCAGCATGTGATGCCGTTCCAACACCGCCGTCAAGGCGAAGATGTTGCGGATGTCATCGTCAACGATCAACACCCTCTTGCCGCGCAGCATCGGATCTTGCTGACGCGCACCCTCCAAGATTTGCCGCTTGGCCTCCGGCAAGCTCGCCTCGACCCGGTGTAAGAAGAGGGTGACCTCATCCAGCAGCCGCTCAGGTGAGCGTACGTCTTTGAGAATGATTGACTTCGCCGCTTTGCGGAGCTGTGTCTCTTGCTGCCGGGTGAGGTTTTGGGCGGTGTACACGACAATGGGAATGGCGCGGAAGGCTGGGGTTTCTTGCAGGGCCGTCATCAGTGCAAAGCCGCTCATGTCAGGCAACTTCAGGTCGAGCACGATGCAGTCGAAGGTCACGTTGTTCAGTGCCGCCAACGCCTCAGCTCCACTGCTGACAGCCGTCGTTTGCACATCACCGTTGCCAATGAGCTCCACAATGCTCTCGCGCTGCAGCACATCGTCTTCAACGACCAGCAGATGCTTCACTCGGCGGGCGATAAACGCTTCTAAAGTTGCAAAAGCTTGATGGAGGGCTTCTTTGTCCCCCGACTTCGCCAAGTGGTCGAGTGCGCCCAACTTGCGGCCCAACAGCGACGTTTCCTCACCCGAGATGATATGGACAGGAATGTGGCGGGTGACCGGATCATGCTTCAGATGATCCAGCACGGCCCAGCCGTTGATGTCCGGCAGGCTGAGATCCAGTGTGATGGCCGATGGCCGGTACGTCTGTGCCAACGTCAGTGCCTGCTCCCCCCGCGTCGCGATGATTCCCCTAAACCCCCGCTCACGGGCCAAGTTGAGGAGGATGCCAGCGTAGGTCGGGTCGTCTTCCACAATCAACACCGTGCGGTTCCCTGGTTGGATGGCAGCGCGGTCATCCTCCATGCCAGCGGAGAAGAGGGGCGCGGACACACTGTCTTGGTCTGGAGCATCTGGCTCATGGCGAGACGTGAGCGTGGTACGGCCAGCCCCGCGCGGGCGCGGGTTGACCAGCGTGGCCGGGGTCTGCAACCCGCGCTCCGTGAAAAACCCATTGGGCGGGTTACGGTTGCTTGTGACAGGCAGATACAACGTGAAGATGCTGCCCACACCCGGACTGCTTTCCAAGGTGATCTCTCCTCCTAAGATGCGGGCAAGTTCGCGGCTGATGGCCAGGCCCAACCCAGTGCCGCCGTACTGGCGGCTCGTGCTCCCATCCGCCTGTTGGAAAGCTTCAAAAATAACCCGCTGCTTTTCAGGTGCAATACCGATGCCCGTATCGGCCACACTGAAGGCGATCACGCTTGGTGCCCGGTTCAAGCTCATGTGGTCGCTGCTCCAACCCACCGTGGCTGGGGCAATGCTCAGACGCACCTCTCCGCGCTCAGTGAACTTAAAAGCATTGGAGAGGAGGTTTTTCAGAATTTGTAGAAGTCGCTTTTCGTCTGTGAGGAGGGCGGGTGGGAGCGCCGGATTGAGCTCCAGGTGCAGAGCGACGCCCTTATTCGATGCAACAGGGGAAAACGTCGCCTCGACAGCGTCGCTCACGGCCCGCAGCGGCACTTCCGCTGCGTCCGCTGTGACGGTTCCCGACTCAATCTTTGACAGATCAAGAATGTCGTTGATCAGATTGAGGAGGTCATCACCCGAGGCATAGATGGTCTTGGCATACGAGACTTGCTGCGGGGTGAGGTTTTGCTCTGGGTTGTCGCGGAGTTGGTGAGCGAGCAGCAGCAGACTGTTGAGGGGAGTTCGTAACTCATGGCTCATGTTCGCTAAGAATTCACTCTTGTACTTGGAAGTCAGCGCGAGTTGAGCAGCCTTTTCTTCTAATGCCTGCCGGGCAGTCTCCACCTCACGGTTCTTGTGCTCAACCTCACGATTTTGCTCCGCCAGCAACTGGGCCTTTTGCTCCAGCTCTTCGTTGGTTTGCCGCAGTTCCTCCTGCTGGCTCTGCAATTCCTGAGCCATGTCTTGTGACTGCGAGAGCAGCGTCTCAGTTCGCATGGTCGCTTGGATGGTGTTCAGTACGATCCCAATGGACTCGGTGAGTTGTTCTAAAAACGCCAAGTGCGTTGGACTAAATGTTTCGAAGGACGCCAGTTCAATAACGGCTTTCGTCTCTTTTTCGAAGACGACAGGAAGCACCACAATATTGTTCGGCGTAGCGGCCCCCAGTCCAGAATTAATTTGGACGTAATCGTGAGGCACTTGAGTGAGGACGATCGGCTCCTGCTCAAGTGCGCACTGCCCCACCAATCCCTCGCCCAGCTGAAAGCGGTTGGCAAGTCCCTTACGTTGGCGGTAAGCGTAACTGGCCTGAAGTTGCAAGGTGGGCGCGCTCTCCTCTTCGTCCATCGTGTAAAAAACGCCGTGATGGGCGCGCACCAACGGCGCGAGTTCCGACAGAATGAGCCGACTGACGGGAAGCAGATCGCGTTGGCCCTGGAGCATCCGCGTGAAGCGTGCCAGATTCGTTTTTAGCCAATCTTGCTCGGTATTCTTCTCCGTTGTGTCGCGCAAGTTGTGGATCATCGCGTTAATATTGTCTTTGAGGGCATCGAGCTCTCCGCGCGCGTCCAGGTTGATCGAACGTGTGAGGTCGCCAGCAGTCACAGCGGTTGCCACATCAGCAATCGCCCGCACCTGTGTCGTGAGGTTTGCTGCAAGCTGATTGACGTTGTCTGTCAGGTCTTTCCAAGTGCCGCTCGCGCCTGGAACGCTCGCTTGGCCGCCGAGGCGTCCTTCCACGCCCACCTCACGTGCCACGCCAGTGACTTGTTGAGCGAAGGTTGCCAGTGTATCAATCATGCCGTTGATGGTCTCAGCGAGTTCGGCAATCTCACCCTTGGCTTCTAACGTCAACGTCTTTTTCAAATCACCGTTGGCCACTGCGGTCACGACCCGTGCAATCCCCCGCACTTGGTTGGTGAGATTGCCGGCCATGAAGTTAACGTTGTCAGTCAGGTCTTTCCAGGTGCCGCCCACACCCGGGACAGATGCCTGGCCTCCGAGACGCCCTTCGGTGCCGACCTCACGCGCCACGCGGGTGACTTCGCCAGCGAACGAATTCAGCTGATCCACCATCGTGTTAATGGTGTTCTTGAGCTCTAACAGTTCGCCGCGCACGTCCACGGTGATCTTCTTACTGAGGTCTCCGTTCGCCACGGCCGTGGTCACGAAGGCAATATTACGTACCTGATTGGTCAGGTTGGAGGCCATGAAATTCACGTTGTCGGTGAGGTCTTTCCAAGTGCCGCCTACCCCCCGCACATCGGCCTGGCCTCCGAGACGCCCTTCGGTGCCGACCTCACGTGCCACGCGGGTGACTTCTCCAGCGAACGAATTCAGCTGATCCACCATCGTGTTGATGGTGTTCTTCAATTCAAGGATCTCTCCCTTGGCATCGGCAGTGATCTTTCTGCTGAGATCGCCATTCGCCACGGCGGTGGTCACGTCAGCGATGTTGCGCACCTGATTGGTCAGGTTGGAGGCCATGAAATTCACGTTGTCGGTGAGGTCTTTCCAAGTGCCGCCCACCCCCCGCACATCCGCTTGACCCCCCAGACGTCCTTCAGTGCCGACCTCACGCGCCACGCGGGTCACTTCGCCGGCGAACGAGTTCAGCTGATCCACCATCGTGTTGATGGTGTTCTTCAAATCCAAAATCTCCCCTTGAGCATCGGCTGTGATCTTTTTACTGAGATCGCCATTCGCCACAGCCGTGGTCACGAAGGCAATATTACGCACTTGGCTCGTGAGGTTAGAGGCCATACCGTTGACGTTGTCGGTGAGGTCTTTCCAAGTGCCGTCAACTCCCCGTACATCCGCCTGCCCCCCCAACTTGCCCTCAGTACCGACCTCGCGCGCCACGCGGGTGACTTCGCCAGCGAACGAGTTCAGCTGATCCACCATCGTGTTGATGGTGTTCTTCAAATCCAAAATCTCCCCGCGCGCATCGACTGTGATCTTCTTGCTCAAGTCACCTGTGGCCACGGCGGTGGTCACGTCAGCGATGTTGCGCACCTGATTGGTCAGGTTGGAGGCCATGAAATTCACGTTGTCGGTGAGGTCTTTCCAAGTGCCGCCCACCCCCCGCACATCCGCTTGACCCCCCAGACGCCCTTCGGTGCCGACCTCGCGCGCCACGCGGGTGACTTCGCCAGCGAACGAGTTCAGCTGATCCACCATCGTGTTGATGGTGTTCTTCAAATCCAAAATCTCCCCACGCGCATCGACTGTGATCTTCTTGCTCAAGTCACCTGTGGCCACGGCGGTGGTCACGTCAGCGATATTGCGCACCTGATTGGTCAAGTTAGAGGCCATGCCGTTGACGTTGTCGGTGAGGTCTTTCCAAGTGCCGCCTACCCCCCGCACATCGGCCTGGCCTCCCAGACGCCCTTCGGTGCCGACCTCACGTGCCACGCGGGTGACTTCGCCAGCGAACGAATTCAGCTGATCCACCATCGTGTTGATGGTGTTCTTCAAATCCAAAATCTCCCCGCGCGCATCGACTGTGATCTTTTTGCTCAAGTCGCCTGTGGCCACGGCGGTGGTGACCTCAGCGATATTGCGCACCTGATTGGTCAGGTTAGAGGCCATGCCGTTGACGTTGTCGGTGAGGTCTTTCCAAGTGCCGCCGACATCACGGACGTCGGCCTGACCCCCCAGCTTCCCCTCCGTACCAACCTCCCGCGCGACCCGCGTGACCTCCGACGCGAAGGCATTCAGTTGATCCACCATGGTATTCACGGTGCGGGCTGTCTGAAGGAACTGGCCATGAATGTCTTGCCCCCCGACGTCCATGGCCATCCGCTGTGATAGGTCACCGTTCGCTACAGCAGTAATGACCCGCGTCATCTCACTTGTGGGCCAAACAAGGTCATCAACCAGTTCGTTTACACCTGCAATCAATTCGACCCAAGCCCCGGTCGATGAACCAAGGGGGACGCGCTGAGTGACCTTACCCTCCTTGCCTACAATGCGGCCGACACGCGCAACATCTTGTGCAATTCGCTCGCTGTTCTCTAAAACTTCATTGAAACTGTCGGCGATCTTCCCTGCCACACCGATCCAAGTTACAGGTAAGCGAACAGAGAAATCTCCTTTTTTATAGCCGTTGAGCGCGCCGAGTAAGCCGAGTAAAAGGTGTTCATCTACCTGATCGAAATTGGCTCCTTCAGTCATCGTGAGATCCATGAGGGTTAGGGGCTAGAGGCAGAGAGGATGAAATAAGGGTTCGCACTAGGCGCAAGAATAGAGCGAATCACCATACATGGTTATGGGAATATTTCGCTTTTGCGTCTCTGAAGCAGGGGAGTTTTTTACCTTACCCAGCCCTAAACGGGGTATCTGATTCAACCCGCCAATCTGCACGACACGACGGTGGGCTACGAACTGAATCGCTGGTGGCCTGATTTTGGCGGCCCCAAGATCATTGGCGACAAGGGGTCTTGCCGTTTACAACGACACCACTGTCAACATCAGCCATACGGTTCAGTGAACATGACTGGCTTTCCTCCAACTCAATTGTGATCATATCTGTTCATTTGATCAAGAACGCTTGACAACCCAGGATCCGAGGCGCATAATCACTGCGTTAAACTTCAAAACGAACACAAACGCGCAAGCAGTTGCGCATTTAGGAGGGGTTATGCTCTTTGCCACCCGTCTCAATTCACTCAAGTCGAGGCCCGAACTCGCCTTCTCGCCTGGCCGTATCCACACCCGTGACCTGCTCGGACGCGCCGCCCGGATTCAAGGACTCAACTCGTTGAGCCTCAATTTCCCCGAGCACTTTACACCCGCCACATTGCGGGAGACACGCGACACCATCGAAGCTCTCGGCCTCGGTGTCGACAGCCTCAACGTCCGCTATCCCGCCGAAACCTTCGGTGACGGGGGCTTTACCCACCCAGACGCAGCCACCCGCCAAGCGGCCATTGACCTGACTTGCCAAGCCCTCGACGCCTGCGCCGCGCTCGGCGGCAACCATGTCATCGTCTGGCCCGGCTTCGACGGCTTCGACTATCCCTTCCAAGACAGCTACGCGCGAATGTTCGACCACACGGTCGAGGGCTTCGCCCAGGTGGCCGCCCACGCTCCAGATATGCGGGTCGGGCTCGAATACAAGCCCTGGGAACCCCGCAAGTACTCGCTCATCGGCAATATGGGCGAAGCCCTGCTGGTCGTCCAGGAGGTCGGTGCGGACAACCTGGGCGTCGTGTTGGATTACTGCCACGCTCAGATGGCCAACGAGCATGCGCCCAAAGCTGCTGCTCTGGCCCTGCGCCATAACAAGCTGTTCGGAGTCCATCTCAACGACGGCTACGGACGACAAGACGATGGCTTGATGGTCGGCACCTCCAGCTTAATCACTACGCTGGAACTGCTGGTGCTGCTCGAACGTGGCGGTTACCCTGGCACCATCTACTTCGACACCTTCCCTGTCCGCGAAGATCCTGTGCGCGAATGTGAATGGAACATTCGCGTCACCCAGCGCCTGCTCACCCTGGCACGTGAACTGGCCGGCGACGAGCGTCTTGGCTTCGGCCATGACGGCTTTCATGTCACCACCGTGCTCGAGCGGTTGCTGTTCCCGGAGCAGGTTCATGCCTGAGAGAGTGCAGGTGCTGTTTGCCGGAAGCCTCCATGTCGATCAGATGATCCGGCTGCCCCAGTTGCCTGCCCCGGGGGAAACAGTCATCGCGACCGAGAGTTGGACTCAGTTGGGCGGCAAAGCCACCAACCAAGCAGTTGCCGCCGCACCGCATGTTCAGAGCCTGCTGCTGGCCTGCGTTGGTAACGACGCTCAGGGTCGGGAAGCGCAAACTACCCTATCTGCCCTAGGTGTGCAGCCGACCTTTCAGGTCTCCGGGCACCTGCCCACCGGCTCCAGCGTCGCACTGATCGAGTCATCTGGAGAGAATGTCGGCATCGTCTTGCCCGGCGCGAACGCCGACCTCCAGGCCGAAGCCTTCCAGACCCTGCTGAGCACTGACCCCGTACGCCTGCTGGTCTGTCAGTGGGAAACAGCCCCAGATACCCTTCAGCAGCTGCTCCAAGAGGCCCGGGCCGCAGGCATCACCACACTCGTCAACGCTGCCCCGTGGTTGGACACTCACCGCGGCACCCTGTCCCTCGCCGACCACGTGGTGGTCAATGCCCCTGAAGCACACGCCTGGACAGGCCTCGATCCCCAGGCGCGGCTGCCCCACATCGCCTTCAATCATCCCAGCGTCGTGGTCACCCTGGGAGCTGGTGGGGCCCTGCATTACCAAGACGGCGAGCTGACCACCGATCTCCGGGTACCCGCGGTCGAGGCGCTCTCGACCCACGGCGCAGGCGATCACTTTGTGGGTGTGCTGGCGGCCCACGTGGCCAGTGGCAACCCTCTGCCTCAAGCGCTCCAGCAGGCCGTGACTTCGGCCGCCCAATTCGTCCAGCAGCTCCACAACCACCCCATACCTGCCCCTTCATAACCTGGCCCTACCGGCTCAACTCAATTGCACGTTCATCCTTAACCTGCCTCAGGAGGCACACCATGAAGATCACCGCCGCACTCTGTACCCTGACCGCCCTGCTCAGCAGTCTCGCCGCCGCCCAAACCTTCTCGCCCGACACCGAGAAAAGCCGCATCGAGTCATCACAGCTCACTGCGAAGTTCGGCCCAGTGCCCAAGCCCACCGCCGGCATCCAGTTCGGCGGCGTGATGAAGGCGCTCTCGAACGAGTACTGGCAGCTGCTGCGCAGCGGGTACCTGAAAGGCGCCAGCAAGTACGGAGTCAAAGTGGACGCCCAGGCCCCCTCCAACGAGAGTGACCAGATCGGCCAACTCAGCATGATGAACACCATGATCGGCAAAGGGTACAAAGCCCTGCTGGTCTCACCGCAAAGTGACGTCAACCTGCTGCCCGGCATTGCACGCGCCGGCAAGACCAGCCTGGTCATCAACGTTAACGACGCTGTCGCCCCCACCGCCCAGCACTTTGTCGGGAATATTCAGTACGACAACGGCGTGAGCGTCGCCCAGTACCTGCTCAAAACCTTCCCCAAGGGCGGTCAAGTGGCCGTGATTGAGGGCCAGGCGGGCGTCTACGCCGCCAAACAGCGCACGCTTGGTTTCAAGACCACGCTCGCCAAGAACCCGGCGCTCAAGATCGTGGCCAGCGTACCCGCCGACTGGGACCGCCAGAAGGCCTTCACGACCGCCCGCGACCTGCTGCGGCGCTACCCTAATCTGACGGCGTTCTACTGCAACAACGACACCATGGCCCTGGGTGTGGTCGAAGCGGTCAAGGCCTCAAAACGCTTGGGCAAGACGCTGGTGTTCGGCACAGACGGCATCAATGCCGCCTACGACAGCATCAAGAAGGGTGAGCTGACAGGTACGGTCGACTCATTCCCGAGCCTCACAGGGGAAGTTGCGGTCGAGGTTGCCGTACGCCTGCTGGCAGGGCAAAAGCTCCCCCGGGTGGTGGCCACACCCCAGGCCCTGGTCATGAAAAATACCGTCGCCAAGTACGAGCTGTTTAAGAAGTAACCCGGTAGAGGGGCGCTGCACCACCCGCAGCGCCCCGGATCTATGAACTGGGCCCATGATGGCCCGCTCGTCCCCCTTTCTACCCGCAAGGAGACCCGTTTCGTGGCCGAACTGCTCGCTGCTCACCACATCCATAAATCGTTCAGCGGCGTGCAGGTGCTGCGCGACGTCGAGTTCACGCTCCTTGCCGGAGAGGTACATGCTCTGCTCGGGGAGAACGGCGCAGGGAAAAGCACCCTGCTCAAGACCCTGTTCGGGATGCACCGCCCCGATAGCGGCGCCCTCACTGTAAACGGGAAGAACGTTATCCTAAACAGTCCCAAAGACGCTGAAGCCCAGGGCATCGCGATGATCCATCAGGAACTGGCCCTCATTCCGGAACTCACCGTCGCGCAAAACGTCTTGCTGGGCAACGAGGGCAGCGAGGTGCTGAACTACGCGCGGATGAACGCCCGGGTCAAACCTTTTTTGGATCAGGTCGGCTTGCAGGTAGCCCCCAGCCTCCCCGTTCGGCGCCTGACCATCGCCCAGCAGCAGATGGTGGAAATTGCCCGCGCCCTGGCCCGTCAAGCCCGCATCATCATCATGGACGAGCCGACCTCCAGCCTCACTACCCATGAGATCGAGCAGCTCTACCAAGTGGTGCGCGACCTCACGGCCACGGGCGTCGGCATCATCTACGTCAGCCACCACTTTGATGAGATCGAGGCCCTCGCTGACCGGGTGACGGTCCTGCGCGACGGTCAACACATCGGCACTGTGCACCAGCGCGACGTGACTCAGGAACAGCTCGTGCAGATGATGGTCGGCCGCGACCTGGTGGCGCAAACAGCGCCGCCCGAGCGCCAAGCCGGGTCTGTGCGGCTGGCCGTGCGGCAATTGAGCCGGTCAGGAGCTTTCCAAGACATCAGCCTGAACGTCCATGCAGGCGAAGTGGTCACCCTAGCAGGCCTCATTGGGGCCGGGCGTACCGAGGTACTCCGCGCCATTTACGGAGCGGACGACGTCAATACCGGTGAGGTCGAACTCGACGGCCTGGTTGTGGCGCGTCCGTCGCCCGACCTGATGATGCGGCGGGGCACCGGCTTTATTCCAGAAGACCGGCGAATGCAGGGCATCGTGCCGGACGCCCGGGTGAGCGTCAACATGATGCTGACGAGCTGGGCCAAGGGCACCGCGACCGTTCAGGAACGCGACATGCGGGCCCAGGTTGCCCCACAGATGCTGCAACTGGGCATCCGCCCCAACAATCCTGACCAAACCATCCGCCGACTGTCCGGCGGCAACCAGCAAAAGGTCATCTTGGCCCGCTGGCTGGCCGCGGGCTGCGGCCTGCTCCTGATCGACGAACCGACCCGGGGCATCGACGTGGCCAGCAAGGCCGATATCTACGCCCTGATCGACGGACTCGCAGCTCAGGGGGTGGCCATCCTGATGGCGTCCTCTGAATTGCCGGAAGTGTTGAGACTGAGTGACCGAATTCTAGTGATGCGTGAAGGCCGCCTGGTGGGCGAACTTTCCCGTGCCCAGGCCAGCGAGGAGCGCATCCTGGCGCTGGCCACCGGAGCGATAACCCATGCAAAAGATCCAGCCCTCTCCGAATAGTGCAGGCCGCGCCGCCGTGATTGAGCGGCTGCGTGAAGCGGGCATTCTGGCCATCCTTCTTCTCGGCGCGGTGGTCTTCAGTTTCACCGTGCCGTCGTTTTTCTCCGTCGACAATGCCATCACCGGGATCGGCCTGAGCGCGGCCATCAATACGATCGTTGCCATTGGATTGACCTACGTAATCATGACCGGGGGCATTGACCTGAGTGTCGGATCAACTGCCGCGCTCTCAGCCGTCGTGGGCGCCGACCTGATGCAGCGCGGCGTGCCGCCGCTTCTGGCAGTCCTCATCGCTCTGGGAGTCGGTGCTGCCGCAGGACTTGTCAACGGGCTGCTGATCACCCGGGTACAGCTCGCCCCCTTCATCGTCACGCTGGGCACCATGACCTTCTACCGGGGTTTGGCGCTCTCTTACACCAATGGACAGCCGATCTTGTCGCTGCCGGACGATTTTAAACGCGTTCTGGGCGGCAACCTGTTGGGTTTACCTATTCCACTGCTGGCTGCCCTCGGGTTGGTTCTGGTGTTCACGCTGATCTTGAAGTTCACCAAAACTGGGCAGTACATCCTGGCCATCGGGGGCAACGCTGAAGCCGTGCGGCTGAGCGGGATCAACGTGAACCGGTACATCACCTTGACCTACGTCATTTCCGGGGTTCTGGCGGCCTTTGCCGCCCTGGTGCTGATCGCGCAGTTGGGCGCGGCAGAACCGATTCTCGGCAACGGCTGGGAACTGAGTGCCATCGCTGCCGCAGTGGTGGGCGGCACGAGCCTCTCCGGGGGCAAGGGCAATGTGGTCGGGGCGCTCCTGGGCGCGCTACTCCTGAGCATGTTGCAAAACGTCTTGACCCTCTTGGGCGTCCAGGCCTTCTACCAACTGCTGGCCACCGGCCTCATCATCATCGGCGCTATGGTGATCGACCGGTACACCCGCGGCCGCTGAGCAACGAAAGTGAAGAGGGCCGGGGCAGTTGCCCCGGCCCTCTTCACACCAGCGTGACCTCCAGGCCCGCGTCCCTCAGCCAGCCGAACTTGCGACTCTTCCGGTCGCTCACCACTTCGCTCACTCGGTCTAGAGCGCACACCTGAGTCATGGCTCGCCAGCCAAACTTGCTGTGATCGGCGAGCAAGAGAGTCTTGGCGCTCGCCTCGATTGCCAGGCGCTTGACCATCGCCTCCTCAATCACTGCATTCGAGACGCCGCGTTCATCGACGGCATGGGCACCCATGAGGAACAGGTCAGCCCGTAGACCGCGCAGGAGTTCCTCAGTCCACGGGCCGGTGATGCTGAAGGAGTTGCTGCGAACCCGGCCCCCCAACAAGAGCACTTCCGTCTCGCCGACTGCCAGGACTTGGGCGGCGGGCAGATCGAGCGTAATGGCCGTCAGGGGCCGGCCGGCCAGACGCTGGGCCACCGCGAGGATCGTGGTTCCAGCATCAAAGATAAGCGTAGAGCCATCTTTGACTTGAGAGGCGACATAGTCGGCAATCGCTAACTTCTCGCTGGGCATCCGCACCGATTTGGCTGCGAACGCCGGTTCCTGAGTCAGACTGCGCTGCAAGCGAACCGCGCCTCCGTGTGTTCGGGCCAGGAGTCCCTGTTCGGCCATGCCCTGCAGGTCACGCCGGATGGTCGCCTCTGAAACGCCTACCTTTTCGGCAAGCTCTTGGGTGAGCAATGTTTCATGCACGTCCATCAGTTCAATAATGCGCGTTTGGCGCTCAAGTGGGAGCATATGAGCAGATCATACGCATATTTGAGCGGCGAGGGGCAGAACAAGCTGGATATCGATACGTGAGGGTCCTGTGCTCACGCCGTGGAACACGGCCAAGTCATGTCTACGGCACGTTGCAACAACTGGATTGAACAATCCCATCGTCTCACACGACGACAAGAGCGACAACAACGAGGATTTCCGTGAGAACTCCGGGCGCAGGACATTCTCGAACTGCAGGCCCGAATCACACACCTCCACCATCCCGCCCGCTCCAGCATGCCTGCGTTATGGCGTCGTCATCATCAATAGGCTGCGTTCACCACTTAACAAGACAACGTGCAGCAATCGGCCTGAACGGCCGATTGCCTTGTGGAGGGCTCCTTCCCTCCTTGGAAGCAAATAGCTGGCCACAATCAGTCAACAATGTAGAACCCAGTCCAAGGTTCCCCGGCGTGGCGTTCCCGCCAGCCCCGCGCCCAGGCCAAACTCCAGCCGAGTGTTTGTCCCCAGAGCGGCGCGTGGCCCTGCTCATCTGTGCAGTCTTTACAGGAACAGGGTTCCATTGAAGACGCTTGGGCCTAGACAGTCACCAAAAACGAGCGTTCCAGAGATGGTCAATGACCGCGGCAGGGGTCAAGTTAAGGCAACACAACCGTGTTGGCCCCTGCCCCCACCGGGCGGGAACGGGCCTCCAGCTGCGGTTCAATGTCACACTCAGACGATGCTGCTCGTTGTCCATGCCGCGCTTACCTGGGCCTTGTCCGGCTTGATCCTCACCATCCAACTCGTTCATTACCCCTTGTTTTCCCGCGTTGGGGCGACCAACTACGCCGCCTACCAACAAGAACACATCCGGCGCATCACCTGGTTGGTCGCGCCGCTGATGCTCGCTGAACTGGCGACAGGGGCCGCGCTGATGTTGCGGCCACCCCCCTTGGTGTCTGCTGCATCCACGGCGCTGGGGCTCGCCCTCATTGTCTTGATCTGGCTCTCGACGGCCCTCGTCCAGTCTCCGGCACACCGCCAGTTGACAACAGGGTTTGACCGGAGACGGCACTCGCGCCTGGTCACGACCAACTGGGCGCGAACCCTGCTATGGCTTCTACGCAGCCTGCTCGTGAGCTGGTGGCTGCTCCTGGGGATGGTCATGGCCGGAGGATAATGGAGCGGGCCAGACCGGGGAGAAGTGAGGCTGGGCCGGGGCCGCGCCCTGCTCAGCTAACAGCGCGCGGCACAGTGTTCGGGGGCATCCTCACTCTCAAGCTGCCCCCAAACACGTTCGGTTCTCATCTCGTCAATGGTTCAGTACGCTCAGGCTTTGGTTTCAATGCTGTGCACCTGGTACTGCGCCTGTCGGCGGCCCACTGTGACTTCAAAGGAATCTCCGGCCTTTGCCCCTTCCAGCTTGCGGCCCACCGGACTGTCCGAGCTGATCTGAACCACACCCTGAGTGGTGGGGGCGACCTCTACCGGGCTGACCAGTTGAGCCCGCAATTCCCGCCCCGACTGAAGGTCTTTGAGCAGCACGTAATCACCGAGCTCTACACAGTCGTGCTGACCGCCTTCCACCGAAATCACCTGGGCCGCATCCAACACGCTTCTCAGCTCTTCAATGCGCTCCTCAACCGCAGCCAGTTGCTGTTGGGCCTCCACCAGCCCCAGATTTTCCGCTTCGTTGGCTTCCATCTGATCCCGGACGTAGGCGCGGGCTTCCTCTAAACGCTCTTGCTCGCGTTCCAGACTCTGCTGCAAACGCTTCCATCCAGCCGCCGTTATCTTCATGGGTCGAGTCATCCTTGTCGCTGAACATAGCGCCTTCCGGCCAGCCCTGCTGAGCAGGCGGGCAGAAGCAGGTGGCCCCTGTCCGCTCCGGCAAGGGCCACTTCTATGACAACCATGCCAGTCCAGGCCAATTCGCCTCTCCCACTCTAAAACGGTGCGACTCTGAGGGGGGACGACTCTCCCCGGCCAGCCAGCAGGTGTCAACACGCCCTGAGACTCAGTAGTACAGGATGTCCCAGTGGTTGGATTCCTTGGCGTAAATATTGCCCGCTGCACTTTTGTACTGAGGCGCCCCGTCTCCGCGCAATCCGATGTAGGTAAAGTTTCTGGTGACATAGCTGTTGATGCAGGTCGACAGGCTGGTATCGAGTTTGTAGCCGTTGTAATGGCTGTAGGTGCCGCTTGAGTGTCCCACTTCGGTGCCGCCCGTAATGTTCAGGGCGCAGCCTGAGGCCCGTTTCAGCGTCAGGATGCCGTCAATAGTGCCGGAGTAGATCTGCTCCAGAGACGTACAGGTCGAGACGCTGCGGGTACTGCAGTTGCCACTGGACACCACCGGAATACCGGCGGCGGTCACGCGGCTGCGGGCGGTGGCGTCGCTCAGCTTGGTGCCGCTCAGGGCATTCAGGGTGGCGTCTGGATTCAGGTTCGTGGCTGCGGATTCCTGCGGCAGGGCGGCGTTGGGCGCACCGCACGAGGACAGGGCAAACAGGCAGGTCAGGGCAAGAACGCCAAACTGCTGATGGACTAAACGCATGGCAACTCCTTTGAACACAAAGAGGACGGGAAAGTCGGACAGGTCTTGAGCCACTGACAGGGCCTGCAGCAGTGGAGAAGGTCAGCTCACCAGAGCCACCCAGGTATTTGGGCCGGCAATGCCGTCTGCGCCCAACCCCTGACTGCTTTGAAAGCTCTGCACGGCACTTTCTGTACCCGCGCCGAACACGCCGTCTACGGCCACAGCAAAGCCGCGACTCCGCAGCTGACTCTGAACGGCCTGCACGGCGTCTTCGGTGTTGCCTCGCCGCACGGTCAGGATCAGCTTTTCCCAAGTCGCCGATCCCACCAGCGCGTCCGGCGTCAGGCCCACCGAGGTCTGGAAAGCGCTCACGAGGCTGCCTGTGCCGCTGCCATAGTTGCCGTCCACACTGCCGCCTTGCCCCCGCGCCCGCAGCAGAAACTGCACGCTCCTCACGCGCTCTCCCGTCTGTCCGGTTCGGGTGGTCGGCCAGACCCGCACATTGACGCCCAGGCGGGCGGCCACGTCACGCCGCAGTTGAGGCAGCCTGGCGTACAGCACGTCGCCGGGGCAAGAGGTGTTCAGAAAGTCGCGGTGGCCGTACAGCTCGGTGGCGGGAATGGAGTACTGCTGACACAGCCAGGCGCACAGCTGCACCAAGGCGTTGTACTGGGCCGTGGGCGGAGCAACGCTGGTGTAAGTTCCTTCGTTTTCAATGCCCACGGAAACGTCGTTGAAGCCCTCGCAGTGAGCCCCGCGCACGTGCTGGTTGCCTGTGCGGGCCGCGTCGATGCTCTGGTGACGGCCTTCCAGCATGTACCCGCCCCGGCTGATGGTGAACTGCTGACCCGAATCGATCCAGCCCCGGTCAATATGGCTCTGCTGAATAGAGCGGGCCAGAGAGTACGCCTGGGCCTGAGACAGATCGCTGACGTTGGCGCTGGCCGTATGGTGCACAATAATCCGCGTGGGCCGGGTCGCCAAGAGGGTGACCGGTTCCTTGGGGGCCTGCGCCTTCCACAGGGCTGTGGTGGCAATGCTGGGGAAGGCCAGGGCCAGGGTGTTCAGGCGGTGGCCGGGAGTGTCATGGTTCAGAACAGCCACTTTCGTCAGGCCGCAACTGGCCAGCAAGGTGGGGCCAGCACAGGCCGCGCCCCAGCGCAACAGATCACGGCGGTTTACGGGTGGGTTCATCAAGCCTCCTAGAGGGCCAGACCAAATAGCGATGACATGAGGGCGGGCAAAAGGGCCGCTGCCGACACGGGTGTGCCGTCGCGATAGGAAAATTACTGAAGAGCCAGTGGGAACTTGCACCACCTTAGCGAATGAAAACTGCGAAGGCGGGAAAAAATTCACCTCACGCTTCTTCAGAGAAGTTTCATCCTTGGGAGGGCCAGCTTGTCAGCTTGAGGCACTGGCAACCGCTCAAGCGGGCGAGGCAGAGCTGTGGAAGAGTGCCCACAACCTACCCCCATCATTGGGCTCCCCACCAAAAGATCACTTCTGGCCGCCTCAGTGCACCCTCAGGTGTCCGTACCGCACTCACTGACGGTTCGGTGATGGACTGAGGCCGCGCTGTTGCCACTCACTGACCAGGATGTCTGCGGCGCCGTTTCCAGACAGGTGTTGATCGGTCATCAAAGACCGCCCTAAAGACGGCGCGGTCATGGGCTGCGGTATTCGCCTGCGCTTTCAGAGGAGAGGCCAAGCGTTCACCGTAATGGCTTCCAGCACGAACTCCCGCGCGGATCCGTTGGCCCGGAACCCCAGATAACCGCCCGCCCCGAATCTCAGGCTGTAGACGCGGTGAAGGTCAAACAGGCGGCCAGCCGCACGGACAAACTGTTCAGCGTCCTGATCCGTTGGGGAGCTGGTCGCAGGCTGGATCAGGCGTGCCGGGCGGCCATACGCCTGAACGGCGGAGCGGTGTTCTTCCGGGGACATAAACTGGAAAGTGAGGTCGCTGGTCACGAACTGGCCGGGCTGGGCCAGACCCAGCTGCCCACCTGCCTGTCCCGCCGTCAGGCTGCTCAGGCCATGTTCCACCATCAGTTCAAGCAGGGCCTCTACGAAGCGCGTCGCCTCAGGCGAGGTCAGAAGAGAACGGTCTGTCATCCGGAAAGCTTACCGCAGCTCGGAGGGCCGCCAAGAAGTTGAATCTGCGCGTCGGCCCGCTGGTGTCCGGTCAGGGCGGCCCTCCGAGCTAAAGTCAGCATCCGCCAGCGGAACAGTTGAGGGTGGACGGTTGTGCTCAAACCTGTGCCTTCCCAGGCTCCTGCCCTGAGCACGTCATCGCTGTCGCTGCCACTGAAGCGTGGCTCGCTCGTTTCATTTTTGCTGCTGGTGCTGATCAGTAGAGATAAACGTTGGGTGCAACGTGGCCCGGAATACTACCGGGCGCCGGGTTGTTTGCGCGGGCCCCAGGCCCTCCTACATCCGCACCCGGCGCCAACTCTTTCACGGAACTCCAGATCATAAAGACATAAAGTTTCACGGAAAAATCGCAAAAGTGAAACAAAATTTCTGAATGCTGGCGCGAGAAAGAGGACTTTAAGCCTATACACGGGTGTTTTCTTCGAAACGTCGCCCTGTAAAACACAGGGTGCTCTTGAGGATAGATTCCAGAGTTGACAGGACACAAACCACCGCACTGCTCTTCTCAAACTTGATGATACGGCCTATATTCTTTTTGGCTCCAATCTTTTTCTTCCCTCGTCCAAGAGGCCTTTTCCCACACCCCTGTGGGAGCGATCAACATCCATTTGGGAGGAGATTCATGTCAGTTCCCCCCGCCCACCTCGCACCTATGTTGCGCCGGCTCCACCTGCTGCGCGGCGAAGTAGGCTCCGCCAGCATTCGGGTGATTGACCACATCCTCTCTGATCCTGAGGGGTTCTTGCCGCTCACGATCGCTGAGCTCAGCGACGCCGCACAGACCAGCGACGCCACAGTCGTGCGCCTCGTTCAGGCCCTGGGATTTGGCGGTTACCAGGAGTTCAAGTTGCAGCTTTCACGGGCCCTGGCGGTCAGCCGCCATCACGACCTGGCGGTGGACATCCAGGACACCTCCGTGACCGTACTCCGGAAAGTGTTTGATGCCGCCAGTACAGCCCTAAGCGACACCCTCGAACACCTGAATCTGGAGCACTTCAGCGGCGCGGTGCAGGCCATGTCGATGGCCCGGCACATCGAGCTGATCGGTCTGGGCGGCAGCGGCATCGTCGCGCGGGACGGGCAGCAGCGGGCCCTGCGGCTGGGCCTGTCCTGCGGAGCACAGAGCGATCCCGGAACCTTTTTGCCGTTCTGTTCATTGATGGAACCGACCGACGTGTTGATCGCCATCTGCTTCAGCGGCACCACGCCGGACATTCTGCGTGCCGCCCGGCTGGCCCGGCAAGCCGGGGTCACCGTCGTGGCCCTCACCGGTCTGGGACGCACGCCGCTCGTCAAACTCTCCCACTTCGTGTTGACCGCTTCTGCGCCGGGGGACGAGTACCGCCCGGAGAACGTGGCGGTTCGCTTACCCCAACTCGCACTCCTGGACGCACTCCTGACCAGCCTGCATGTCTCTCAGGAACCCTACATGACCGCGCGCCTGACGCGGGTTCAGAACGAGCGCCGCGCCCTACATACCGAACTTCCTCTCTGACCCAAAGGAGATCCAGATGCGTTATATGACTGTCCTGCTCGCCCTCACCACCGTTCTCGTGCCGTCCGCCGCGCAGGCCCAGACCCTCAAGTGGGACGCGTACAAAG
Source organism: Deinococcus sp. QL22 (assembly GCF_023370075.1). Lineage (NCBI taxonomy): Bacteria > Thermotogati > Deinococcota > Deinococci > Deinococcales > Deinococcaceae > Deinococcus > Deinococcus sp. QL22. Next base: position 370,970 of record NZ_CP097152.1, on the reverse strand, counting down.
GCACGTCCCTGCGGCTGCTGCTCAACCAACATCCCTGGACGACTGCCATTCAGCCCTATTTCCCCGAGTTTGAGAAACTGACTGGAATCAAGCTGGTGGTCGAGACCTATCCAGAAGCGCAGTTCCGGCAGAAGGTTCTCGTGGAACTCTCGACTGGTGGAGCGAATCTGGACGCTTTCATGCTCTCGCCGGGCCAGGAAGGACAGCTCTACGCCAGGAGTGGCTGGGTCGAGGACATGGACAACTATGTCAACAATCGGTCGTTGCTGGTCGGCAACTGGGCCTTCAGCGACTTTTATCCCTCGGTGGTGAAGTCCACCCAGTATGCAGGCGTGATGACGGGCATCCCTATTCAGACCGAGACCACCATGCTGTTTTACCGCAAAGACTTGTTCCAGAAGTACCAGATTGCTGTGCCCAAAACCCTGACGCAGCTTGAGGCGGCGGCCAAAGCGCTGAACGGCAAGGACGGCGTGGTCGGCATTGCCCTGCGGGGGAAAGGCGCGGCGGCCACCAGTCAGTTTGCCCCCTACATGTACTCCAGCGGCAGCACCTGGCTGAATGCGAGTGGCGAGGCCAACTACAGCGACGCCAAATTCGTGGGGGCCATGAACCTCTATACGCGCCTGATTCGCAATTACGGTCCAGCCGCCGCAGTGACCATGAGCTGGCCTGAAGTGACCAATCTGTTTGCGCAGGGCAAAGCAGCGATGTTCACGGACGCCAGCCTGTTCCGCAGCATCGTGGATGATCCCAAGAGCAGCACGGTGGCGGGTAAAGTCGGCTTTGCGGCCTTCCCAGCCGGAGCGGGCGGACGCAAACCCACCGTGACCACCTGGGCCCTGGCGCTCAGCAAGGGCAGCAAAAACAAGCAGGCGGGCTGGCTGTTCACGCAGTGGGCCACCAACCGCCAGAACCAGCTGCGGGTGCTGCTCAAGGAGGTGCCTGCCGTGCGGCGCAGCGTCTGGAACGACGCCGCCTTCAAGGCGCAGGACAAGAACCCGGAATGGACTCGGGCGCACCTCTCGCAGCTCGCCAGTGCCAATCCGCAGTGGAACCCGCCCGTCAGCTCGGTGGGCGAAGTGCGCGACGCCCTGGGGCAGGCCATCGTCGGCATTTTGCAGGGGGGCAACACCCAGACGCTCCTCCGGACGGCGCAGCAGGCCACTGACGCCATCATCAGCAAAGAGAAATAAGCGCGGATGAGTCTTGTCTCTCTGAAGGACAGGCGCAGGCAGCCGGGGGGACTGTCCTCCTGGCTCGACCGCAATATCCGCTGGGTGTTTCCGTTGCCTGCCGTGGCCGTCCTGTTTGCCCTGACCATCTTGCCCCTGCTCTTTAACCTGGTGCTGGGCACCCAAGACCGTTCGGTGAGTGACGCCCTGCCCAGCCGGTTTGTGGGCGCGGGGAACTACCTTCAGGCCCTAAACGACCCCCGCTTCTGGAATGCCACCAAGCTGATGTTCCAGTTCACCGCCATCGCGGTGCCCCTTCAGATGCTGCTGGGGCTGGGCCTCGCCCTGCTGCTCAACCGCAAGATGAAGGCCCAGGGAATCGTGCGGGCGTTGGTGCTGCTGCCCATGATCAGCACGCCCGTCGCCGTCGCGCTCATTTGGGCGCTGATGATGGATCCCAATCTGGGCGTGCTGAACTACTTTCTGGAAACGCTGGGCCTGAGCCGCAGCCTGTGGTTGGCAGACGCCCAACTGGTCATTCCCGCCCTGGCCCTCGTGGACATCTGGCAGTGGACGCCGCTGGTGGCCCTGATCTTGCTGGCCGGTCTTCAGACCATGCCGGACGAACCCTTTGAAGCGGCCCGAATTGACGGCGCGTCGAGTTGGCAGGCGTTTCGGTACATCACCTGGCCGATGCTGCAAGCGTCCCTGTTCGCCGCGCTGACCTTGCGGCTGATCGACGCCCTCAAGACCTTCGACATCATCGAGGTCATGACCCAGGGAGGGCCGGGCAGCGCCAGCGAAACGCTCAACGTGTATGCCTATCACACCGGCTTCGAGTTCCTGCGGGTGGGCTATACGGCCGCCCTGCTCACTCTGCTGCTCGTCATTGTCGCGGTGGTCGCCGTCAGCGTGAACCTGCTCCGCAGGCGCGTATGAGCCAGTCCGCAGAGCGTCCACTTATTCAGCCTGCCCAGCGCAGTCAACCCCGCCGGGCCTTCGATTGGAACACGCTGGCCCTGAACCTCATCTTGCTGCTGGCTATTTTGCTGATGCTCTTCCCCTTCGCGTGGATGATCATGATGAGCCTCAAAACGCAGGTTCAGAACACGGCGGCCACGCCCCTCTGGGTGTTTGCGCCGACCTTCGAGAACTACCGCAACGTGATTGAACGAAACAACTTCTTACAGTTCACCAAGAACAGCCTGATCGTGGCCACCGCCGCCACCGGGATTGGCATGGTGCTGGGGCTTCCCGCCGCTTACGCCATCGCCCGGTTCAAACAGCGGGGCCTCAGCCTCTGGATTCTGATCAGCCGCATTATTCCGTACATCACCTTCTTGCTGCCGCTCTTTCTGGTGTTTACCAAGCTGAAGCTGATCGGTTCGTTCACGGCGCTGATCATCAGTCACCTGATCATCACCCTGCCGCTGATTATCTGGATCACCATCGCCTTTTTCGAGGATATTCCCACCGATCTGGAGGAGGCCGCGCTGGTGGACGGTTCCAGCCGTGCCGGGGCCTTTGTGCGGATCATCCTGCCGTTGGTCGCGCCGGGCGTGGTCACCGCAGGTATTCTGGCGATGATCTTCTCCTGGAATCAGTTTTTATTCAGCCTGATTTTGGGGGGGCCAAACACCAAAACGGTGCCGGTAGCCGTCTTCAATTTCCTCAGCTACGGCAGCCAGGATTACGGCGCAATTGCCGCCGCCGCGGTGCTGATTACGTTGCCCATCATCTTGCTGTCCCTGACCGTGCAGCGCTACATCGTCAAGGGGCTGACTTCGGGGGGCGTGAAAGGATGAGCCGCCTGGCCTCCCCCTCCTACCGCCCGGTGAACGCTCCTCCTCCGGTCGTGCTGAGCCTCGATATCGGCAGCAGCGGGGTCAAAGGCGCAGGATTCGATGTGCAGGGCCGCGCCCTGACAGGACTGGAGGCCTACGCCCCTGTCGAGCTGCGGTACGCCGCCGGAGGGGTAGCGGAAGTGCCCTTGCCGGAATTGGTGGCCGGTGTGGAAAGCGTCCTTGACGCCCTGCATCAGCGCCTCGGCACGCGGCCCGTGCTGGCGGTGGCCCTGACCAGCATTGCCAGCAGCCTCGTGGCCCTGGACAGGGCGGGCCAGCCGACCGGACCGGTGCTGTCCTACGCAGATACGCGGGCCGCCGGTGAGGTGGCAAGCGTGGCCCGCGCCGTTTCGACGGATGAGGTCGGCTGTCCGCCGTTCAGTGCCTATTGGTCTGCCCAGCTTCGGTGGTGGCGCAAAGCCCATCCCCACCTCCGGGTGGATAAATTTTGCAGTGTTCCGGACTACCTGCTGCTGCACTGGACAGGTGAACTCACGACCAGTTACTCCCTGGCGTCCTGGACGGGAATGCTCGACCGAACCACTTGGGGATGGAACGCCGCTGCGCTGGAGGTGGCCGGCACCGAAGCCGGGCAGCTCCCCACCCTGACGGAACACGACTGCCCCCTGACGCTGAGTGCGCTGCACCGGGCACGCTGGCCCAAACTTGCCGGAGTGCCTTTCTATCCCGGAGTGGCCGACGGAGCCACCGCCAATGTGGGGAGCGGCGCACTGACCCCGTCGCGGGTGGCCGTCACGGTGGGAAGCACCAGCGCCGTGCGGATGGCGGTTCAGGGCGGAGCGCCGCCTATTCCGGTAGGCCTGTGGTCGTACTGCATCAGGCGTGACGTTCACCTGTTAGGCGGCGCGCTCACGGAGGGGGGCAACCTGTACAGCTGGTTGCAGCAAACGGTGCGGCTCAGTGGCAAGAGCCTCGACACCGAGTTGCTGAGCATGGCCCCCGACAGTCATGGTCTGACGTTTATTCCTTCGCTGGGGGGCACCCGCAGTCCCGATTACGATCCCTATGCCCGCGGCACACTGCATGGGCTGTCTTACGCCACCACGCCTGTGCATATGGCACGCGCCGCTATGGAGGCCGTCGCCTGCCGGTTGGCAGAACTCGCCCACCGCCTTCCGCTGCCCGATGACGCCGTCTTTATCGGCAGCGGCAAGGCGCTGCTGGCCTCGCGCCCCTGGCAGCAGATGTTGGCCGACGCGCTGGGCAAACCGCTGCTGCTCGAAGACCGTCAGATCGGGGCGAGTGCCCGGGGCGCGGCGCTGCTGGCCCTCAGCGCACAGGGGTATCCGGTGGCGACTGAACCCACGGCCCAGCGGCTGGTCGAGCCGGTTCCGGCCAGCCACGATACCTACCGCGCCGCGACCTTGCGGATGCGTCACCTGGGTCTGGCCCTCCAACAGGTGCAGCCTGTGGAAGAATTGACCGCGTGACCCCAACCTTGCTGGAGGCGCTCGCCCGTGACCGGATCTTGCCCCTCTTTACGCCGTCAGAGTCTCGGCAGGCCCAGAATTACCTCAGCGTCCTGAGCTTGGCGGGCCTTCAAGCAGTGGAACTCACGCACCGTTCTCCCCAGAGCCTGAAGGTGTTTACGCAGCTGCGGGGGATGTTCCCTGACCTCTTGCTGGGCGCTGGAACCATCCTTTCGGCTGGGCAAGCCGAAGCCTTTTTGACTGCGGGAGCGGCGTTTATCGTGAGTCCTTGCTGGATTGAGGACGTGGCAGCGGTGTGCCGGGCTGCGGGCGTTCCGTACCTGCCCGGCGCGGCCACCGTCCGTGAGGTCTTCGAGGCTCAGCAGAGGGGGGCGGAAGTGGTCAAGGTGTTTCCCGGCGAGGTGTTGGGGCCAGCCTTTGTGCGTGCCCTGCTGGGGCCGTTGCCGGACAGTCAACTGTTGGTGACCGGCGGTGTGGAGGCCACCCAGGACAGCCTGCGCGAGTGGCTGGGGGCGGGCGCGTTGGCCGTGGGACTGGGCAGCCGACTGTTTCAGGACGCAGCAGGGCTGGAAGCGCGCCTGACCGACCTGCTGGGCTTGACGCGTTCCCTCGGAGGGCCACCTTGAACGGCGCTCCCCCGAGCAGCGTCGTCACGTTTGGCGAGGCGCTGCTGAAGCTGACCTTGCCGCCCACGCAGCGCCTCGAAAGTCTGGGAGCACTAGGGGCCGAGTGCGCCGGCTCTGAACTGAATGTCGCGGCGGCGCTGGCGGCACTGGGCCGCCTTACCGCTTGGGTCAGTGCCCTGCCCGCTGGCCCGCTGGGGACTTGGGTGCGCGAGCATGTCCACGCCCTGCATGTCACCGATCTCAGCCTTACGCGGGATGGGCGGCTGGGCACCTTTTACCTTGAAAACCACCATCCACCGCGTCCCAGCCGCGTGGTCTATGACCGGACGGGGAGTGCCTTTGCCCAGCTTACTGCGGCTGACCATGACCCCGCGTGGCTGGCCGGACACGCCGCCCTCCACGTCAGCGGCATCAGTCTGGCGCTGGGAGAAGGCCCGCGTGCCCTCGCTCTGGCCCTGATTCAGCAGGCCAAATCAGCGGGCCTGCTCTTCAGCTTTGACGTGAATCACCGCCGGTTGCTGCTGCCCGAAGTCGATGCGCCCACTGCGTACCGCCTGGCCCTGCAGCAGGCCGACCTGATCTTTGTGGCCGAGCGAGATACCGCCATGCTGGGCGGCCCCGACGGCCTCCGCGCCCTCAATCCCGCTGCACTGATGGTGCAGACCCTCGGCGCGGCAGGCAGTCGGCTGTTTCTTCCCACCGGACAAACCTTGACCCAGACAGCTTTGCCTGCACAGGGGCCGGGCCGGGTGGGGCGCGGCGACGCCTTTGCTGCAGGCTTCCTGCACGCCCACCTCAGCGGTGAGTCTCCCGTCCGCAGTTTGGCTTTTGCCAGTGCCTGCGCCGCTCTCAAGACCACCACGCCCGGCGATCAGCTTCAGGCCACAGAAGCCGACGTTTGGGCAGTACTGGACAGCACCACGTTCGGCGAACCACTGCGGTGAGCCGGGAGGAGAACAGAACATGCACATGACCATGCGCTGGTTTGGCCCAGATGACGCGGTGAAGCTGTGGCAACTCCGTCAGATCCCGGCCTTGACAGGGGTGGTCAGCGCCCTCTCCGGCATCCCATCTGAGGTGGCGTGGACTCGTCAGGGCGTGCGCCAACTGCGTCAACAGGTGGAAGAGGCAGGGTTGACGCTGCGTGTCATCGAAAGCATTCCTGTCCATGAAGACATCAAACTCGGCAACCTGCGGCGCGGCGAGCGGATCACCACCTTTGTGGAGAGTCTGGAGGCGGTGGCCGCCGAGGGTATCCAGACGGTCTGCTACAACTTTATGCCGGTCTTCGACTGGACGCGGACGAATGTCGCCTACCCTCTGCCAGACGGCAGCACCACCCTGATGTTCCGGCAAGCCGAGATCGACCGGTTGCCGGTGGACGCAGCAGAGCTGCACCTGCCCGGCTGGGCAGAGGCCTTCACGCCCGCCCAGCTTCAGCAGCTGCGCCTGGAGTACGCGGCCATTGATTCGGCGCAGCTGCGGCGCAACCTGGTCTATTTCCTGCAGGCGGTGGTGCCGGAAGCCCGCAGGCTGGGTGTCCGGCTGGCCCTGCACCCGGATGATCCACCCTGGCCGATCTTGGGTCTGCCGAGGGTGGTGAGCACCGCCGCCGATCTTCAGTTTATTCTGGACGCGGTGCCGGATGAACACAGCGGACTGACCTTTTGCACCGGGTCGCTGGGGGCGCGGCCCGACAACGACCTGCTGAGCATGGCCGCCACCTTCGCGCCCCGCATTCACTTTGTTCATGCCCGGAACGTGATGCGGCACTCCGAACGGGATTTTGACGAGGTGCCGCATGTCAGCCGCTACGGCAACACCCAGTTGGCCGCCGTGGTGATGCGTCTGGCGGCCCTGTGCCCCCATGTTCCGGTTCGGCCCGATCATGGGCGCATGATCTGGGGAGAAACCGGCCGGCCCGGCTACGGACTGTATGACCGGGCGCTGGGGGCCATGTATTTGCAGGGACTGATCGATGCTGAACACGGGCAGGCAGGCCGTGCCTGAGCTGCTCTCCCACCTGCGCCGCAGCCGCATTCTGGCGATCTTGCGGGGCGTGCCGCCTCAGCACGTGCCCAAGCTGATCGAAACCCTGCTGGGCGCGGGCATAGAATTATTTGAAGTGGCCCTCAGCGACGACCTCGGCTTACCGGGACTGCGGGCCGCCCGCGCTGCTTTTGGGTCAGATGTACCGCTAGGCGCGGGAACGGTGGTCACGCCCGAACTGGCGCGGCAAGCCCACCAAGCCGGAGCTGCCTTTCTTGTCACGCCCCACCCAGTGCCGGACGTGAATGCTTATGCCCGCGAGCAGGGCTTGGGCGTGCTGAGCGGCGCATTCACCCCCGGCGAAATCTACACCGCGTTTCAGGGGGGCAGCGCAGCTGTCAAGGTATTTCCGGCGGGGGTGCTGGGGCCAGACTACTTCCGGCAGTTGCGCGGGCCGTATCCCGATGTGCCGCTACTGGCGGTGGGCGGCGTGGACGCGGGCAACATCCGCGCCTACTTAGACGCCGGAGCGGTGAGCACGGGCATCGGCGGCGCACTGACCCGCACCGATTGGAATAACCCCGATTGGGCCGCGCTGGGACGCACGGCAGCCGACATCCGGGCACAGACGGGGGAGCCGATATGAAAATTACCAATCTGGAAACGTTCTTGGTGCCTCCGCGCTGGCTGTTTTTGAAACTGGAGACCGATGAGGGCGTGGTCGGCTGGGGCGAACCGGTGGTCGAAGGCCGCGCCCATACCGTACAGGCCGCCGTTCACGAACTGGCCGACGTGCTGATCGGTGCCGACCCGGCCCGCATAGAAGACCTCTGGCAAGTCATGTACCGCAGCGGCTTTTACCGGGGCGGCGCGGTCTTTATGAGCGCCATCGCCGGAATAGATCAGGCGCTGTGGGACATCAAGGGAAAGGTGCTGGACACGTCCGTGCATAACCTGCTGGGCGGCGCCTGCCGCGAGCGCATCCGGGTGTATTCGTGGATTGGGGGTGACCGGCCCGCCGAGGTGGGCAACGCCGCGCGGCTGGCGCAGGCCGCAGGGTTTACCGCCATCAAGATGAATGCCACCGAGGAACTGCAATACGTGGACTCGGCCCGCAAGGTAGACCAGGTGCTGGAGCGCGTGCAGGCCGTCCGGGACGCCACCTCGCCGGATTTTGGTATTGCCGTGGATTTTCATGGCCGCGTGCACCGTCCGATGGCCAAGGTGCTGGTGCGCGAGCTGGAGCCGATGCGCCTGCTGTTTATAGAAGAACCCGTGCTGAGCGAGAATATTGAGGCCCTGCGCGACGTGTGCCGCCTGACGAGTACGCCGATTGCCCTCGGAGAGCGGCTGTATTCCCGCTGGGACTTCAAACAGATTCTGCAAGAAGGCTTGGCAGACATTATCCAGCCCGACCTCTCGCACGCGGGGGGCATCACCGAATGCCGCAAGATCGCGTCGATGGCCGAAGCCTACGATGTGGCGCTGGCCCCGCACTGCCCACTGGGGCCGATAGCGCTGGCCGCCTGCCTGCAACTGGACGCCGTCTCGCACAACGCCTTTATTCAGGAGCAAAGTCTGGGCATTCATTACAACGCCGGAAACGACCTGCTGGACTACCTGACCGACCCATTGGTATTTGAATACGCCGCCGGATTCGTGAATATTCCGCAGGGGCCGGGACTGGGGATACAGGTCAATGAAGCCTACGTGCGTGAAATGGCCGCCCTGGGCCACCGCTGGAGAAACCCAGTGTGGCGGCACGCTGACGGCAGTGTGGCCGAGTGGTAGGTCGGCATTGACCAGGGTGCAGACCTCATCCATAGGCCACCGGGGTTCCCGGCGCAGTTCCTCAGCGAAGAGCGCGCTGAATGGGATCCACCCTTCGCCCAAGGGGAAGTGGTGATCCAGCCAAACGGCGTGCTGGATCATCATCGGAAAGCAGTGGCGGTAGGGGTTGGTGTCGGGCACAGCGGGTTGGCCTCGCCGTCCGGTTAAGGCAACACAACCGTGGCAAGAGCTGATGGCTGACGGTGGCGACGCCGAAGAAGATGAGGCCGAATATTGGCTGGACAGAGAGTTTGTCGAGCCGTGCCCCAATTGAAAAGCTCCCCTCATTGGGGGCTGTGCTTTAGTCTGAGATCAGACGTGTTGCTCTAGTTCAATTGCCCCTTCAGTCATTGAGAGACAGAAGCAAAGGACTGACGCACTTGAAAGGGAAGACGGAGGGCTAAAGGGCTTCCAAGATGAATCATGCTGAATCCCATGAGCATGAAGACAACCGGGCCGGAGCCTGGCAACAGAATGCTGCCGAAGAGAGCGAGCAGAGTTTAAAGGCCCGCCATACTCATCAAGAAGATGCACAGGATTCGGGCCCAGCCCTTGCCCGGATAGACCTGCCAACACAGACCAGCAATGAGGGCCACTCGAATCGCCGCAGTGAATTTGATGGGGTTTCCAGAGAAAAGCGGCCGCAGGATGATGGCCGCGGAGGTCAGGAAGTACTATCAGGTGAACCGGGAGGGTGAGGTCAGTGACTGACCCGCTCCCTGACCGCCACCGATTTCCAATGTGCATCACCGAGCACGCCACCCCAGCTCTACCACCGTTTCCCGCTCAACTGCAGGGACGTGCAGGAATTGTTCCATCAGCGTGGCCTTGAGGTCAGCCACGATCCCCCTCGCGAATGGAACATCAAATGTCCGCCACGGGTTGTGGCGGGCCGTGGATGAGCACGGGGCCGTGCTTGATGTCTTGCGGCAACGCCGTAGAGACACGGAGGCCGCGGGAACCTTTCCGGCCCGACGGCTGGGGGAAGTTCACGTTCCAGAGACGATCTGCACCGATACGTTGGCCAGTTCTGGGGCCACCATCCGCGCTATCCCAGCCCGAGAGGCGGTCGACCAACCGCAGGTCAGCTCGACCGCTCGCGGCAACAATCTCACCCTGCAGTCACACTGTCCCACACGACCACGCGAGCGTCGCCAGCTCGGCTTCAGACCACGACAGCGGACTCAGGAATGTTTGACTTTCCACGCCCGGATCACCACCCTTGAGTACCACACAAGACCCACAGTTCCCGCCCACGTCAAAAGAAGCAACCAGTACCGGGCCGTTCACGTGTGGCGCTCCGCCTACCAGCGGCGCGATTCACCTGACAGAACCGCCTGAACTGGGTTAGGTGAGGCTGACCCGCCGGGCCTGACCTGAAACCGTATCGCCACCGCCTTCCCAGGGCCATTATCCAGTACACCCGGACAGCTGGAGCGCCGGGCAGCCGCGTCGTCCCTGCCGCCGTCAAGAACGGCAGCAGTTTGGATTCAGACGACGAAAACACTCAGCGATTTCTGAGTTTGCACGCCCGAACCAAGAATCTTCACCAGCACACCAGGACGAGCGTTTCAGACAGAGTCAACTGTCGCTGCAGGAGCGGGGCCTGAGCGTCAGGGCACCTGTGCCGTTCCCCGGTTGGGAGTTCAGTTCAGGCAACCCCACCAGACAAAATGATCTTGGTCTTCATTCAACTCTGGGGCAGGGCCTTAAAAATCTTCAGGACTCTGCACCGGAGGCTGGCCGCCGCAATGAACCGGATTCTTAGACTCTGAAACACGCGGCCTGACACAGCGGTCAGGCCCTCTCCCCTCTGAGGTGCCCATGCACGCAAGGTTCATTCGCCGCGCCGCAGTGGCGCTCGTCCTGGCTGGCCTAACGGGCAGCTGCCAAGCGCAGAACGCGCTGATAGCAGCTGTACGCGCTGCAGCCGTTCCGATTTCTGAACAGCCGCACGCGCTGAATCCTGTGATCCAGGCCGCCAGAACCGCGAATGTGGTTCTGATCGGTGAGGCGACCCACGGCACCCATGAGTTTTACCGGACGCGCGCGGACATCACGAAGCGCCTCATCACCGAACAGGGCTTTGACGCCGTGGTGATTGAGGGGGACTGGCCCGAGGCGCAGCGGGTCAACCGCTATGTGCGCGGGCAAGGCCCAGACCGGACCCCAGAGCAGGCCTTGGCGGCCTTCGAACGTTTTCCCCGCTGGATGTGGCGCAACGTCGTGGTCAGAGATTTTGTGGGCTGGCTGCGCACGCGTAACGCTTCGCAGCCAGGCAGTATGGCTGCCTTCTACGGCATGGATCTGTATAGCCTGAGAGGCTCTCGGCGCGAGGTTCTGCGCGGGCTGTCCATCCTGGATCCGGCGCTCGCCCGCCGCGCCGAAAGCCGGTATGGCTGTCTGAACGCCTTGGATCCAGCCCTCCCAGATGACCCGGCCGTTTCTGTGGCCATCGCAGCCCAGACTTGTGCCCAAAACGTAGAAGACGTCTTCGCTGAGGTGCGCCAGCTGGTAACCGGGCGCCGCCGCCTCCCAGGTGCGGCCCCTGAGGTTCTGTTCGATCTGGAACAGAACGCCCGGGTGGTCAAAAACGCAGTGAACTACGAGCGCGCGTCGCTGAACCTGTTGGGTGGAGGGTCTTCGTGGAACGTCCGGGATCAGCATATGACCGAGACGCTGGAGGCCATTCGGGCCCATCTGGCGCCAGGCGCCAAGATCGTGGTCTGGGCACACAATTCCCATCTGGGCGATGCCCGGGCCACCGAAATGGCCCGGCAGAACGAGGTGAATGTGGGACAGCTGGTTCGGCAACGTTACGGCAAAGATGCCCTCTTGATCGGCATGACCACCCATACCGGAAGCGTGACCGCCGCGCCCGAATGGAACCTCCCTGGGCGCCTGATGCAGATCCGACCCTCTCTGGAAGGCAGCTACGAGCGGTTGTTTCATGACACCGGGATTCCCAACTTTCTGCTCGATCTCCGCCGGGCGCCTCAGGGCCTGGTTCAAGACCGGCTGGAACGCGCCATCGGCGTGCAGTACGTCCCAGCCTCAGAACGTCTGAGCCACTATTTTCTGGCCAGTCTGCCCCGGCAATTCGACCTGGTACTCCACTTTGACGTGACCCGGGCGTTGACGCCGCTGGATCCGCCGAGCTGAGAGCCGTTCGGGGTGAACCGGCATCAGTTGCCAGGAGACGGCTCTTCTGCCCTCTCCAGCTGATCGGCCAGCAACACCCGGACAGTCCCCAGATCGCGCGCCACTTCCAAGGCTGCCGGGAGCCACTCAAGGGGCACAGTCAGGTCGACCAGACTGGCGCGGGCCAGGAGCGGCACGCTGCGGGCCAGCGCGTTGCGCATGGCCTCCTCTGACGTGCGGCCCTGACCCTGAATGGCGGCTTGCAGCGAAGCCAGTGCGGCGCGGCGACCGGCGCCGGCAGCTTTGCTGCTCTTGACAGGTTCCAACTGCACCTGGAGCGCCTGAGTGTGGCCGGGCAGTTGCCAGGGAGTATGAAGGGCGAGTGGGGCGTCGCTCTGACCAGCCCGGGCCAGATCCTGGAGATCCAGCACAGCATTGCTCAACCCGGCAGCTTCAGCCCGCGCCCCTTCCCGGGCACTCAGCTCGGCGGCGCGGGCCATCAGGTGGACGTCATGGTGGTGCCTGTTGCTGTTGCGCCCAATGGGATGAATCCAGAGCGCGTGCAGATGGTTCCGGGCAGCCAGGGCCACCGGCCCTTGAAGCACCTCCCGCAGGGCCGCGGGGTCAAGGTCACTGTACAGCCGGGCCACCGCGCCGGCAGGAACCAGCTGCAGACCAGCCAGCAGCGCCTCGGTCTCGGCCTCTAGTGAGGTGCCTCCCGGCCGGGCACCGCTGATCTGACGAATCTGCCGGGTTTCGGGCTGCGCGGCGCGAGCGGCCCAACCGGAAAACGTCTGCCGACGCTCATGCCGGCTGCTGCCATCGGTAAAGACGTGCCAGACCTGGGGGTTCAGTGACATGCAGTGGGTGTTGCGGGCGTCCGGCATAGAGGTCTCCTGCTTTCCTTGTACCGCACCAGACTGTGACCTTTCTGCGGCCGGGTTTAAGGCTGCAGAGGCCTTTCGGTGCCCAAGAGACAACCATAAGGGGTTCCGAGCGGGCATTGACCCTTCTTGAGGGGCTGGTGGCCTGAGGTGATTTTCCACCGGCTGCCCACCTCACGCCAGTCAGGTGGTCTGGCAGCGGCGTATCAGAGCGCTCCACCGCAGCTGGGCTGAGAAACACGGTCTGGAACAGCTTTTACGCTCAGCGGGTTGGCGCGGGGGCAGCGGGGAGCCCCTTGAGGCATGGCGACTGCGCCGGTGATGTCTTCAAGATGAAGCCGCTATCCCATAAGAATCTGATTGGTTTTCGCTTGTCCTTTCATCATGCCACCCGCAGGTTTGAAGGGGCCTGCGTTGAGGTGGCTGCCACACACCTTGAGACGCGGCGCGGTTGACTGACGGGACAGCAGGGCAGGAGCCTGAGGGTTCAGAGGTGGACACGAACCACCCCCGCTGGGCTGGCCTTTTTCAATGACGCTGTGGAGGCGTGATCTCCCTTGACTGCAATAACCGCTCTTCAAACCAGAGATTCAAAAGCATACTGTGTCCGCCGTATCCGATCAGAACAGGGCTGCTTAAGGCAGCATTTTGGTTCGGATCGTGCCCCAGAGGACGGATTCGGTCCGGGTGAGCACCCGGCATTTCCAGCGTGGCCCGTCTCCCGGCCCAAGGCTGAGGTGCTCACCCGGCCCCAATCCGTGAGCAGTTCTATCCAGAAACAGCGACAAGGAGAAGCGTGATGGTGGACTTCAAGAGCAGACGCGGCGCTCAGCGGCAACTGGGCGAACTCCTGCCCAGGGGACACATCTGGCCGCACAGCGTGGTGCTGGGCCGGCCACGCGGCCCACAGGCCGCCACTGAGGACTCACAGGCAGTCGAGGTTCCGGTGAGGGTGCACCTGGTGGGCCTCCCCTCCTCTCCCCAAGCGAAAGGAAAAAACATAGCGCCTGGCCAAGCGCGAGGGCTGGCTCGGGGGTTGTTGGCGCAGACCCGGCCCACACCTCAGGGCATTGGGCCGGAACTTACTCGCCAACAGGGCGTGGACTGCGCTCAATGCTTTCCCCTGAAACGGGCGGCCAACACAGCGCGGCAACCAGAGGGCGGCCTGTTGACCAGCGCGGCAGTACGCGTGGCCTTTCCAGCGGGAGCGGCCGCTTTCTCAGCCAACTGCGAATCCCTACACGCCCTGGCCAGGATCACCCATGCCTGACCTGCACTCACACGCCCACCCACTGACTGGAGCGAGCAGCGATTATGCTGCCCTGCTGGACGCCGTCGGAGACGCCCGCTTCGTGCTGATTGGAGAGGCGTCGCACGGCACGCACGAATTTTACCGGGAACGCGCCCGCCTCACGCAATTCCTGATTGAGGCAAAAGGCTTTAGCGCTGTGGCAGTGGAAGCCGACTGGCCCGACGCCTACCGCGTCCACCGCTTCGTGCGTGGGCTGAACGGTGACAACACTGCGGAGGAGGCGCTGGGCGATTTCCAGCGGTTCCCGAAGTGGATGTGGCGCAACACCGACGTCCAGGCCTTCGTCGAGTGGTTGCGTGGGCACAATGAGCGGACTTCGCAAGCGAAAGTGGGTTTTTTCGGCCTTGACCTGTACAGCCTGCACCGCAGCATGGACGCTGTAGTGGCCTACCTGCAGGGCGTCGACCCGGATGCCGCTGAGCGCGCGCGTGAACGGTACGCCTGTTTCGATCCGTTTGGCCTGAATCCGCAGGCGTATGGTTACGCCACCGAAGCGGGCGCGGCAGAGCCGTGCGAGGAGCAAGCAGTGGAACAACTCGTGGATCTCCAGCGCCGCGCACCAGAACTGGTCAGAGACGGGCTGTTGGACGAGGACGAGTACTTCTATGCCGAGCAGAATGCAAGGCTTGCCCTCAACGCCGAAAGTTATTACCGCTCCATGTTTCAGCGCCAGGAAACCTCGTGGAACATCCGCGACACACACATGGCCCAAACACTCGAAGCGCTAGACGAACACCTTACAGGACAGGGGCAGCAGGCGAGAATCGTGGTGTGGGCGCACAACTCGCACCTCGGCGATGCGCGGGGCAGCGCGATGAGCTGGGAGCGCGACGAACTGAATCTGGGGCAACTCACCCGCCAGCGGTGGCCAGAAAGCACCTTCATCATCGGTCAGACGACCTACAGCGGCACGGTGTTTGCCAGCAACGACTGGGGCTCGCCGGGACAGGTCAAGGCCGTGAAGCCAGGCCTGAATGCCAGTGTCGAGGCGCAGCTACACCAAGTCGATCTGCCGACCTACTGGCTGGACATGCGCAGTCCACAGGTGTACGGAGCACTGAACACCAAGCAGCTGCAGCGCTTCATCGGCGTCATTTACCGTCCGCAAACCGAGCGCTGGAGTCACTATGTCATGACCAGTCCCGCGGCCATGTACGACGCCCTCCTGCATGTTGATACCACCCGGGCGCTGACCCCCCTGGATGCCGACACTGCACCGGACGATGCCGAAGAGGACGTGCCGGAGACGTACCCCACTGGGGAATACCCCACTGGGGAATAGGGCGCCGCCCGGCTCCTTCACGCCCCGGGCGCGCCTCTGTGTGCCCTTGAGCTTCAGGCTCAAGGGGAGGGGCAGGGCACAGATGAGCCTTCCCCCTGTGCCCTGCCGAAGAGATGCGGTTCGTTCATCTGGAGGGATCCAACGGGCCAAGTGGAAAACCGGGAGTAGAGGTGGGTTATGACGAATGAACCGCAAGGACGCGGAACCACACGCCATGGGAAAGAGCGCTGCAAGTGCCTGATCTCAGAATGAGGTTCACACCGCTTCGTCTGGCTCACCCTAAAGCGAGGGCTGTATTCCTTGGCCTACGGCCTCAGCGCCCCTCACAGTATATGGCTGGCTGGTTCGCCCCGTTACCTTGAGGATCAAGTCGACCGTCTCGGCGGGACTGTCCCAGTGCGGACAATGCCCGCTGTGTTCAAACCAGTACAGCTGCGCCTGCGGAAACAGGCGCAGGGCCCGCTCCGCTTGCCGGGGCAAACACACCCGGTCGTAGTGGCCCCACGCAATCACCATCGGCCGGGCCAGGGTGTCGATGGCTGCGCCCTGTGGCACGTCCCCGCCCCGCAAGATCAAACTGCGCCTGAGTTCCGGCACGGAGGGTGAGGCCGCGTAAGACTTCATCTCCGCCAGTGCCAGCTCTGCAGGAATGTCCCAAGGATGGGAGGAGTATTGGGCAAACAGCAGGGTGCGTCCCCACCGGGTACGGGTCAGCAGAGGCATCAGGGGCCGGGAGAGCCGGATCAGTCCCAAAAACACCTGCCCGGTTCGGTCGAAAAACGGCTGTTCCCACCCCTGCTGAAAGCCGCCTGGATCGAGGGCGACGACGGCCCCCACCACACTGCGCCGGGCCAGTTCCATGGCCAAGCGGCCCCCCATCGAGTTGCCCACGACGTCAATGCCGATGAGGTGGTGTTCATGGAGGAAGGTGGTGACCGCATCTGCCAGGGTCGCAATGGACACGGGCCCGTCCAGGGCTGGGGTATGCCCAGATCCCGGCAAGTCCACGGCGATGACTTCACGGTGGGCGCTCAGACCGTCCAGAACGGGTTGCCAAGTACGCCAGTTGCTGCCGAGGCCGTGCAGGAGGAGCAGCGGTTGACCGTGACCGCGGCGGAAGGCGTGAAAATGCATCGGGGCACCCTAACAGGCTTCGGGCCACCCGGTGTGCCGTGGGAGGCAGTCCACCCGTCAGCTCAAGCAGAACTTAACAAGACTCCCAAGAAGCATTCCCCAGTTGTCGTGATGCAGCAGGCGAGGTTGCGGCCCCTGGCGCTCACCGTCAGGGACCTTGCCTTCAAGAGCCGGGGCTCCCGAGCTTTCGGGCCTCGGCGGAGTGCCAGCGGGGTTCGGAGTGACTGAACCGCCGGTGCTTGAGGTGACCCGGCCGCGCTGTTCCACCCCGGTCTCCTGAGAGAGACGGTGAGCCCGCCTGAGCCGGCGGAAGAGCGCCCTTATTGATCTCGGCATACGTTGATGACGGAAGGTAGGCGTGCAGCAGTCGTGTGGGCAATTGGATGCTAATGCTCCAGGAATGACTTCTAGAACCTGACCCTTTTGAAGCGGGGGACGAGCACACTGGAGAGCGCCATGGGGAAACAGCGGAAAACCTGGACGACTGACGTCAAATGTCCTGAGCGTCTTGCGTGGAGAGTTGGGCGTGGCGGAAGCGGCCCGACAGCATGATGTCCATGAAAGCCTGATCCCCAGTTGGAAAGCTCAATTCTTGGAGGCGGGCCGTGCCCGCCTCGCGGGAGATCGTCCGGATCAAGGTGTGAGTCTGTTAGAGCGGGAGAACGACCGACTAAAGCGCATTTGGCGGAGAAAGAACTGGAGTGGGATGTCGCGCGAACAGTGCGGCGGCTCTGAGGATGATTGATACGATCGTTCTCCGGCAGAGCCGTCCCCAGCTCAGCTTGCGGCGCTTTGCCCAGTACGTCGAGGTTCCGTATTGGCGACTTCGCAACCATCAGCACAGCGTGCCGGTGCGCTGTGCGCGCCAGCAACATCGCGATGAGCTGTACGAGAAGGTGCGCCAGACGGCGTTGTTGCACTCCACTTCGGGTTACCGCTTGCTCTATCAGGAATTGCAGGCACAGGGCGAAGAGATCGGCCTGCATCAGATTCGAACGGCCTTGGGTGAACTACAGCTCCATCCCCTGCAGCCTCGGAAAACAAGGAAACCTCCCAAGGAGGTTTCTAGCCCTCAGGATTGGCCAGAAGGACGCCGGGTGCAGATTGATGCCACACGCCTCTCCTTCCCGGATGGCGTCTGCTGGATTTACTTCGTGCTGGGTGTTCTGTCACGCGTGGTTCTGGCCAGCCGGGTGGTGCGGAGCCGATCGATGCACCTGGCCAAGCTCACGCTTGACGAACCGGTCGCTGTCCTGCGGGCCGAGGGCCACGCGGAAACCATTCTCGTGCAAGGTGACGGAGGCAGCGACTTCGCCAGCGAGGTCTTTCAACAGGGCTGCTTGAAGTACGGCCTCTGGGTGCGCTCCAAGGTCTCTCAGCCAGGTGGCACCGGAATCCTGGAAAGACTCAACAGAACCTACAAATATCAATTTGCTTTCCGTCATGACTGGCAGTGCCTGGCCGAGGTTCGCGCGGCCAGGCCAGAAGTTCACCGTTGGTACAACCACCAGCGCCGAGTGACGGCGCTGGACTACGCCACGCCCTGGTCTACATTTACCTCATCGGCGAAGGCTCGCAACGCCGCTTGGAGAATTTCTTGGATCACGACCATCCCAATCCATGAGGCCTCGTCTGGCGATGGCCCTCTCGCCTACTTTCCTTCTCATTCACCCAGTCATGAAACTCCGCTCTGTTATTAAGCCTGGGGGAACTCCTGCTGGGCCAGCTGAATTCATATCTCAGGAGACCCCACCGTGACCATTCTCACCCATTCACCTGATTTCCTCGTCACCCTGCCCCTACCCAGGCATCTTCTGCCGCCGTCCTACCTCGTCACGTCCTGCATGCCGGGTTCTTGTTAGTGGTCATCTTGATGATGCCGTGTGGATTGACCGCACCTAGGCGCCGTCTTCATTCCGTGGGGTTCTTGCCGCCTCCGGACATTGGGCAAGACGCAGCACCTGTTCGCACTTCACGCCCACAGGTGCTGCTGTGAGCGCCTCCGCGGGCTCAGCGTTCTCTCTGGTCTGCCTGCTGGGTTTGCCTCTGTGCACTGGAACGGCCTCAGCGCACGTGGGTAAGCCGGCAGCACTCTCCAGCCTGCCCACCCCCGCTGGCCAGTACGGGCTGCCCTTCGCGGCACCTCCGGGTCCAGATACCTGGCTGATGGGGCAGTTCTACGGCAACACCACCTTTGCGTACGAGCAGCGGCGCAGCCTGTACGGCAATGGTCAGGGCCTGCACTTCGGTCTGGATTTCAGTGCGCCTTGTGGCACGCCGGTCGTGGCGATCGCAGACGGCGTCGTCTCGGAGGTGGATGGCCCACACGGTTCCGCGCCGCACAACCTGGTCATCAATCATCCGGATGGCCTCTCCAGCCTGTACGGGCACCTGCTGAACCGGGCGGCGGTAAAAGTGGGGCAGCAGGTTCGGCGCGGAGAGGTGGTGGCCCTGTCGGGCGACTCCCAGGAGACGTGCGTGTCTGAGCCTCACCTCCACCTGGAGATTCGCGATCATTCGCATCAGCTGCTCCTCAACCCCGTGGGTTACTTGCATGCCGACTGGGCCTCTCTGGGTTTGGTAGATCCGGACATGGATGGAGCGGGCTTTCAGCAAGACCTGCGGCAACCTGGCGTCTGGCAGGCTCCCGGGGAGCAGCCGGGCGTCCGGCTCCGCGGCCCGCTCCTGAACAACTTTGCTCAGCCGTGGCCGCCACCTGCGCCCAGTACGCCGGTGAGAAAATGAAGCGGAGAAGCCTGTGGGCGGGCGTCTTGTTGGTGACCTTGTGGACTGTTCCAGCTTCGGCGGCACCCTACACGGTCAAGCCAGGCGACACCCTCTACAGCCTGGCGCGCCTGGTGGGCCTCACGGTGGCGCAGCTCCAAACGCTCAACAGTCTGACCGGCACGGGTCTGAAGGTCGGTCAGGTGCTGGAGCTACCCGCTGCCGGGGGGCCACTTGCTTCACCGCCCCCCTTGGACAGACCGGATCTGGAACCTGTCGCCGGACGGGTCTCGCGCGCTGGTTGCTGCGCCCACCCGGTCTGGACGGCAGACAGCGCCCAGCTGTTGTTCCTGGATCGTCCTGCAGGACGCGAGGTGGGCATGTACAGCGTGCCGGCCGATGGCATGGAACCCACTGGCCTGTGGCGTCTTCCACCAACGCTGCTCTCCGAGGGTGGCCTCTATGGGTTGCAACCCACTGGCCCAGCGACGGCTGTGGCCCTGCAACTCGGCGCTGCCTCGGCGGGAGTCACGGTGCCGACCAGTGGACGGGACGCCGTCTGGTCGCCAGGTGGCCGGTTGGCCTGGCCCACCTACGGCGCCGCCGACCGGAACGACTGGACGCCCCTGACGGTCTTGACCGCCGATCCCTTCAGGATGGAGGCCAAGGCGGCGTCCCGTCCACTGGTGACGGTGTACGGGGGACGGCTGGTGGGCTGGCTGAACGAGGACACGCTGCTGCTGACGGGACGACTGGCCCGAACTGACGCCCGGCGCTCGGTTCTGACGGTGAATCAGGCCACGGGACGCACACGTGTACTGGCGCAAGGCCAACTGCTGAGTGGGGTGCGGCCCAGCCCGGACGGCACCCAGGTGCTGTTCCGGGTCACCCTGGACGCGGCGGGGCGCAACGGCATGTTCGTTGTGCCCACGGCGGGTGGAGCCGTCTGGCCCCTCCCCACCTTCGGGTCTGCGCGGTGGCAGGACAATGCCCGGCTGCTGGTCGTGCCCTACGAGCCGGGCCTGGCCTCACACCGTCTCCTGCGTGTAGACGTGATGCTGGGCCAGACTGAAGACCTGCTGTCGTTCTCCGACAAGATCGCGGGCGACGACTGGCAAGTGGCTCCAGATGGAACGCGCCTGGCCTACGTCAGTGCCAGAGACCGGGCGCTGCGTGTCCTGACACTGCTGGATGAGGGTGTTCTTCCCTGACTGCAGGCGAGAGTGAGCTGGGCAGTCGGTCAGAAACCGGCCACAAAGGCCAGAGGCTTGAGTTCTCCGTGTCGCTGCTGCCCACCGCAAGAGGCACTTTCCATCCCTGCCGAAACCATGAAGGCCGCGCCAAGATGACGCCGCCGCACCTGCGGGTGTAGCGTCGGGTGAGAGCAAAGTCTAAGGAGGCGTCAACTATGGAGTACCGTCATCTGGGCCGCACCGGCCTGAAAGTCAGCCCCCTGTGTCTGGGAACCATGAACTTCGGCCCAGAAACGAGTGAGCAGGACAGCTACACCATCATGGACGCGGCGCTGGAACGCGGTGTCAATTTCTTCGATACCGCCAACGTGTATGGCCGTCAGCCGGGCGAGGGCGTGACCGAACAGATCGTCGGGCGCTGGTTGGAGAAAAACCCAGGCCACCGTGACCGGATCGTGCTGGCCACCAAGGTCTACGGCAAGATGGGGGACGGCCCCAATGATCAGAAGCTCTCGGCCTACCATATCCGCAAGGCGTGTGAGGACAGCCTGCGCCGCCTCAAAACCGATCACATCGACCTGTACCAGATGCACCACATCGACCGGGCCACGCCCTGGGAAGAGGTCTGGCAGGCGATGGAACAACTGGTGCGAGAGGGCAAAGTGCTATATGTGGGCAGCAGCAACTTCGCGGGCTGGCATATCGCGCAGGCCAACACGCTGGCCGCCCAGCGCCACTTTATGGGTCTGGTGTCCGAGCAGAGCCTGTACAACCTGTCGGCCCGCATGATCGAGTTGGAGGTCATTCCCGCGTGTCAGGCGCTGGGCCTGGGGCTGATTCCCTGGAGTCCACTGGGCGGCGGCCTGCTGGGCGGGGTCTTGCAAAAAGCCAGCGAGGGTCGCCGCGCCAGCGAGAACATGCAACAGCAGATCGACAAACACCGCCCGCAACTGGAGCAGTACGAGGCGCTGTGCAGGGAAATCGGTGAATCCCCGGCGGATGTGGCGCTGGCCTGGCTGCTGCATCAGCCCGCCGTGACCGCACCGATCATCGGCCCGCGCACGGCAGAGCAGTTGGACGGCGCACTGCACGCGCTGGACATCAAGCTGACAGAGGAAAGCCTGAACAAGCTGGACGCCATCTGGCCCGGCCCCGGCGGACAGGCTCCGGAAGCCTACGCGTGGTGAAGGCCGGCGCTCAGCTTCCCGCAGCAGGACCAGTGGTGCTGACCGGGGCGGCGGGCCGGGCTGGTCGCGCGGCCCTGCGGCATCTGCTGGAATACGGCTACGAGGTCATTGCCGTGGATACCCAGCCCATTCCCAGGCCAGACGGCAACTTTTCGGGTTCCCTAAAGGCCACCCTGCGTGCGGATCTGACCGATCTGGGCCAGACGCTGGAAGTTATGCAGGGGGCGGGCAGCGTGGTTCATCTGGCGAATATTCCTGCCCCTGATCTTCAGGCCCCGCACCACACCTTCGTGCAGAACGTGACGATGAACCACAGCGTTTTTACGGCGGCCACACTGCTGGGTCTGGGCCGGGTGGTCTGGGCGTCCAGCGAAACCACGCTGGGCCTGCCGTTCGATGCGCCGCCGCGCTACGCCCCGGTGGATGAGGCGCACTATCCGCACCCCGAATCGTCTTACGCGCTCAGTAAGGTGGTCACCGAGACGATGGCAGAAGATTTTGCGCGTCACTCAGGCGTTCCCTTCGTGGCCCTGCGGTTTTCCAACATTCTGGGGCCAGAGGAGTACCGGCGGTTTCCAGAGCTGGCCTGGCCGGATCTGCACGTACGCAAATGGAACCTGTGGGGCTACATCGACGAGCGGGACGCTGCGCTGGCCTGCCAACTGGCCCTGACCGCGCCGCTCGTGGGGGCCAGCAGCTTCATCATCGCCGCCGCCGATACGGTGATGCCGCTGCCCTCGCGCACGCTGATGGCCCAAGTATTTCCGGAGGTGCCACTGCGCGAATCGCTGACGGATTTCGAGACGCTGCTGAGCATCGACCACGCCCGCGCCCACCTCGGCTTTGAGCCTCAGCACAGCTGGCGCGGCACGCTGGGCGATCCGGGCCAGCAGTGGGGACAGGAGCAACCAT
This sequence comes from Deinococcus sp. QL22, assembly GCF_023370075.1. Lineage (NCBI taxonomy): Bacteria > Thermotogati > Deinococcota > Deinococci > Deinococcales > Deinococcaceae > Deinococcus > Deinococcus sp. QL22. The sequence continues at coordinate 348,286 of NZ_CP097152.1, read as the reverse complement.
GAACGTCTTGTTTATCGGCGGCACAGGCATCATCAGCTCGGCGTGTTCGGAACTGGCGCTGGCGCAGGGCATAGAGCTGTTTTTGCTCAACCGGGGCGAGTCGTCCAGGCCCGTTCCAGACGGCGCAACAGTGCTGCACGGCGACATCCGCGATCCGGCCAGCGTGCAGGCGGCGCTGGGCGACCTGACGTTCGACGTGGTGGTGAACTGGGTGGCCTTCACACCCGAGCACATCGAGACCGATCTGAAGCTCTTTGCAGGCCGAACCAGACAGTATGTTTTTATCAGCTCGGCCTCGGCGTACCAGAAGCCGCTGGGGCATCTGCCGATTACAGAATCCACGCCGCTGCACAACCCGTTCTGGCAGTATTCGCGCGACAAGATCGCCTGCGAGGATCGGCTGACGCGCGCCTACCGCGAGGACGGCTTTCCGGCGACCATCGTGCGGCCCTCGCACACCTATGACCGGACGCTGCTGCCGATGGACGGCGGCTGGACGGTGGTAGACCGCATGCGCCGGGGCAAGCCGGTGATCGTTCACGGCGACGGCACCTCGCTGTGGACTCTGACCCATCACCGTGATTTCGCCGTGGGCTTCGTGGGCCTGCTGGACCGCCCGGCAGTCATCGGTGAGGCCGTGCAGATCACCGGAGACGAGTGGCTGACGTGGAACCAGATTTTTGAGCTGGTGGCCAGAGCGGCGGGCGCAGAAGCGAAGATCGTCCACGTGCCGTCCGAGATGATCGCCGCCTTCGCTCCCGACTGGGGCGCGGGCCTGCTGGGCGACAAGGCCCACAGCGTCGTCTTCGACAACAGCAAGATCAAGCGTCTGGTGCCCGAGTTCCGGGCCACCATTCCCTATGCGCGTGGCGTGCAGGAAGTGTTGGCGTGGTATGACGCGAATCCGGCGCACCAGGTCGTGGATGCAAAGTTGGATGGCCTGATGGACGAGATGATCGGGCAGGTTCAGAGAGTGACGCCCCGGAGGTAGGGCTCCTTGGCCCCTTCAGAGTCAGGCCGGAAAGGAGGGCATTCGCGTTGAGTCTGCCGGCACGCCCTGAGAGGGCGCTCTGCTCCCGGGGGGTGCTCTCAGGGCGTGAATGCCCCAGCGTTTGGATAAAACACCAGCGCCACAGGCAAGAAGGAACCCCCGGTCGGAATGAAGGACATACGGAAGGTTCTGGACGGTGTTCGCCAGAGCATCAGCGGAAAGTCACCATTGGTCAGGACGCCGGAACCTGGAATTCGGATGATCTGGCGGTCTTGTCCGTCTTCCACGGTCAGGCCGCCCCGGTAAGGACCTGCACGGGGGACAAAGCTGGCCACGGTGCTGCCGGGAACAGTCGTCTCGACCGTGATGTCGTACTGCACGCCGTAATTGCCGTTCAGGCGTTGCGGGGCTCCAGTGGTGGCGTCTGTTCCACTGAGCGCAGGGTCGCTGGCGCTGTCTCCCAACATCACCCGTACAGGAGAGGCTCCGAGGCGCACCGTCAGACTCCGCACCGCGCCGGGAAAGGTGCCGCGCTGATGTTGGGTGTCGGGCGGCAGCACGGCGAGGGTACGGAGCGTTTCATCGGTCAGGGGCCGTCCCTCTTCCAACATGACCACGCTCAGCTCAGCTTCTCCGCTGATCTGCAAGTCCATCAGCACTTTGGCTCCCTGCTCTGGGGCCAGCAGTGGACTGGTATACAGGGCCGTACTTCCCTGAGCCCCCAGAACTTGGCGGGGGCCGCCGATATCGCTCAAGAAATCCAGCACGCTCACTTGCCCCAGCACGCTTTCTACACGTGTACCGCCCGCGCTGCCGCCCCGCAACACCTGCACCGCAGTTCCAGCGCTGCGGGGCCGCGCCAGCACATACAGCCGCGCAGGCCTGGACAGGCGGTTGAGGTGATAGGCCACCATGCGCACCCGCCCAGAGACCTGGTCTCGGTACAAGACGCCGCTCTGGGTGGGCGCTTCTGGAGAATCACTAAACAGCAGCGGAAAGGAAGCGCCTGACTGCGTGACGGGGATCAGGGCCGGGTAAGCCGGATTGAGCGGATCCGGAAACGTCGAGCCGATGGGCGTATGGCGCAGGGCGTGGGAGAGCGGCGTGTTCACGGATGCGCCCTGCACGCGAATAATGCGGGACGTAGGCGCACTGACGCGGCCCTTGCTGTTGGTGACCACCAGCGTCACCCGGTATTCGCCGGGAGAGAAGAACACTTCGTTCATGCCTTCCCATTGCCGGGACAGGTTCAGCCCCTCTGGGTCGAAAGAAAAGTCGGTGTAGGTGACGCGTTCTCCTGGAGCGTAACTGGTTTTATTGGTGGCAAAACGCGCTTCGGGCGACCCAGAGGCAGTCTGCTGACCCACACCCGTGGAAGGCGTGGGAACGCGGGTCGGGGGCGTCACGGAGACCGGCGCGCTGGGGGCAGTCATCACGTCGTTGGACGCCGCCGTGATGGAGAGGATTCCGCCGGGCCGGGCCACCAAATGGCCGTCCAGGGCGTAGGCCAGCAGACGCGCTTCTACCAGTGGATCTCCGCCCGGCGTGAGAATCAGCTCACCGGCATACGGCACGTTGTCAATGGTCATGCTGCGGTTGCTGGTCTGCACCACCAGACGTCCGACCTGGATGAGGGTACCGCTGCTCTGGACAGGCCGCCCCAGCAAGGCCGCCGTTTCTCGCAGGGGCAGCAGCAGAGTCGTCCCGATAAACTGTGGAGGCGTCCGCAGCGAAACGGTTCGCCCAGCCTGGGTGATCTGGCCTGTGGGGGAAATCAACACTTCTACAGAAGTGGCCGCCAACGCTGACGCAGAGAGCAAAACCGACAACATCAGCACACGGAGGGAACGGGAGAACGGCACGCGGCACAGTATGACCGAGCGCTCAGAGAGCAGTTTTCACCTGCGGCACATGTTCTTCAGCGAACCTTTAAGCAGGTTATGTCAGGAGAACAAGAGTGATGACGAACATCACGACGTGTTGTCCTGATAAGACAGACGTCTCCTACATGTCTCATGGCATCGATCTGGGTAGATAAGGTTGGCTCTCATCCAGTGCCCCCGTGAGGGAGATGGCCCAGAACACAGCTCAAGCCCCGCTATCACAATGCAGCACCAGGAAGCTTCCCGTTGTCAGGAAGCTGTCACAGGATCAGGCGCACGCTGGGCCATGACCCCACCGCCCAAGACGCCACCGCCGCCGCCCCGACCCTCGCCGCCGCCAGTCATTTACCCGCACCCGTCAACTTAATCACCTGATTCACAGAGCCCCACCCTTACCTTCATTGGGGGGCGGGGCTTTTTTCGGCTCAAAGCTAGCGTGAGTTGTCTACAAGGCGACCTTTGGGGGTATTGATAACGTATTGATGTCATGGGTGCGCGACCCCTCCCGTCACCATCCTGCAGGGTTGACCTGGATTCTCCAGCATGACCACGGAGCTCATGGATCAGCGTGCCGGAAGATGGCTCCCGGCTGCCTTAATTGATTCAGCCCTAGCCACAGCAGGCTACGAAGCACCACTGCCAGAAAGCCCGCTGCCCTACAGGTCGTACTCGATCAGAAACGGCAGAAGAAAGCGTTCCAGCAAGCCTGCCAGGATGATCCAGGCGTGCTGCTGGGCTTTGGGTAGGTGGGCGGTGAAGACCATGGTGTACTCCGGCACGGCCACACCACCACGGGCGCGTTTGAAGGCTCCGACGCCGCCGCTGGCATTGACCAGCAGGCCGTCCTGCCGGGCGTCTTGCAGCACGCCTAGACTCAGTCGGCGGTACCAGCCTTCCTGTTGAGGCGCGCTGAGGTCATACCCGAACACCGGTGAGGTCATGACGCCTGCACGGCTGACGCTGCCGCGCACCGCCTTGAGAACCCCATCGACCCGTAATCCGCGCAGCTCAAGCAGCCGCTCACGGTGGGCCAGCTGCAAAAAAGGCAGGGTGAACTGCGGATTGTAGGTGGAATACTTTCCCAGATAGAGCTGCTGGTACAGCGTCAGAGCCGTACGCAAGTCAGCAGCGGTAAAGGCGTCGTGCAGCACCGGCTCAGCCTCTGGACGGCGGGTGCGGCTGGCATCGTTGCGCAGCTGGGCATTGCGCCAGAAGGCCGCCTCCCGTGGGTCTTGATACGTGACCAGGCGGCTGGGGAGCCGCAGGTAGCCCGCCGCTTCCAACGCGCCGATCAGCAGGGCGTGCCGCGCGGTATCCAGAGACCGCCACGCCAGCGGGCGGTCAGGAAAAGCGGTCAGCAGGGTGTGCGTCGCTGCCCGCAGTTGCGCCGGCGTCAGGTTCGGGTACAGGTTGGTAGAGAGCAGCCAGTTGTTGACGTACACCGTCCGCTCGAAGCCCAGACCGCGCAGGCCCAGGCCCAGGCCTTTGAACAGCGGCGCGGCCCGTGCTGCAGCCGGACTCAGGTGGTGAAGCTCCTGCGCGGCATAGTGAACCAGATGCGTCACGGGCGAGACCGTAAAGCTGTCATGCCAGGCAGGATCAAAGGTGATTGGCAGGGCTGTCTCGGGGTCCGTCAGCACCGCCATCTGCACCCGGGCATTGGTGACGAACGCCGCCGCGCCCCGCTGCAGCAGGGGCGTCAAGGCACGCCGGGCGTAGTCGCCATCGGGGGTGGGTGGCCACTCGATTCGGGAAGCGTCGCTTCCGAGCTTCATGCCTCACCGTTCCATTCGATGTCGTGGGTGGTCGCGGCCAGCAGACCTACCCGCAGGCGTGCGGCGCGCAGCGCCAGTGAAGCGGCCAGAAGCGGTTGTGCCAGAGCCGGCAGCTTGTCGTGCGGCGCGTACATCACGTCCCGCGCGGCGGCCCAGGCCCGCCACTCCGGGGCGCTTCGCAGCTTGCCGCCCAGCATCATCGCTCCCTTCAGGGCCAGCGCCGTAGCCGGCCGGGCGTGCAGGGTCGGTGTGTCTAGGGTCTGTGCAGGCAACTGGTCAAGGTACACCTCAGTCACGTCCGGTTGATCGCGAAAGAGGTGAATGCCACTGGTCAGACGTGGATTGCATTCCAGCGCCCAGAGACCGTCTGCGTCTTCCTTGAAGTCAAAGGCCAGTTGCCCGCTGAGTTTCGTGGCGTGGCCGAACTGCTCGATCCAGCGCTCGATCCCGGCGTGCCGAGCCGCCTGAAAATACACGCTGGCGCCGCCCACCCGAACCTGCGAGGGATAAACGGCCAGCGCGGCGACGCGGCCGGTCTGCAGTACGGCGTAAGCGCACCATTCCTGCCCGGCTTTGTACTCCTGCGCGCTCCAGGGCTGCTCTGCTGTGGGCCGCAGGCCGCTCAGGGTAGCCCAAGGCGGGCAGATCAGGGTCTGGGTGCCGAACCGGGAGAAACTGGGTTTGTAGACCGACGCCGGAGCGCCCGCAGCGTACAAGCTCACCGCCTGTGGACTGTGCAGCAAAGTGGTGACGGGGCCGGGCAGGCCGCAGCGGGCGATCAGCTCAGAAAAAGCGTGCTTGTCGTGTAGCCCGCGCAGTTCGGCAAGAGATGGGGACAGCACGCGCAGCTGCGGTTCCAGGAGCGGCTTGGCCCTCGCAACCCAGAACACCTCTTCACAGGTCGGAATCAGCAGATCGTAGCGGCCCTGGCTGACCAGCTGCTGCAGGGCGTGTGAGAAGGCAGCGAAGGCCTGCCGGGGCGGGGGGAGGGGCCAGTGCCGCCGAGCAGCGCGCGAGAAGCGGCTGGCGTAGATCCCCCAGCTTTCGGCGACCTCGACCTGGTGGCCCCGCCTCCAGAACAAGCGGGCGAGTTCAAGTGTGGCCGGCGCACGGCCGCCGGTCAGCAGGATGCGGGCCATAACGCAGTATGACGCGCATCCTGGCCGGATCCTCCGGGATGACGGTGGACGCACCGACAACCAAGACCTGTTCCAAGGGTTGTGTTGCCCTCACGTGGCCCACCCCTATTGTAGGCTTGCCTCACTTTTGCGGCTCTTCCGCACTCCCGATAGCGCTGGTTTACTCAGGTGACCCGCGCCAGTAGGCGTGCGAATGCAGTGACACGGGTCTGGGCACGAGGACGCCCATCCAAGTGATCAGCCACACGCAGCCTGTTCAGTGCTGAAGCGGTACACAGATGCTGCAAGCACGTTTTGCCTAATCCGCACTACCGTGACCGGCGCATGCCGGTTACCCGCACGCCGACCGAGATCATGCCTTCAATCTCAGCACGCTTGGCGTACAGCGCTGCGAATTCCCTGGTCTGCGTCCAGCCCGGTCACTCCAGTCATGCCTCATGACCCTTTCTCCTGCTCCCGCCGTCCTGGTTGAGAGCGGTTACCTGATCAAGACCTGCATCCGGGATGACCGGGCCGTGACGGTCACCTTGAGCCTGACCTACACCGCCGCGCTGCTCCACCCCCTGGCAGTCGAAACACAGCTCGACCTGCACCACGTGCTGGGCACCGTGGATTTCAAGTCCAGCCTCACCGCCCAGATCGTCGCCTCGCTCCGGCAGGCGGCGGGTGCATGACGCGGGCTGAAGCTTCCCTATCCGAGCATGCCCGGCGCAACCAGGCGCCACTGGCGATCCTGCGCCGGGCGGTGGCGGAGGTGCAGACCAAGGCCCAGCCGCCTGTCCGTGACCTCACCCTGCCCGTGCTGCGCTGCCTGGAACGCGCACCCCTGCCAGACGTCTTGCTGTGATCTGGCCCATCCACTTCCGGCGTTCCATACCGGCATTCGATCCCTGCCAGAGAGACCCTGCCGTGGCTTTGGCGCTGCTCAACGCTTGGCAGGCCCATTAGCACACACGCGCCTGCCGTGATGAAGCGGCGGTACGTTTCGCCAATGCTGATGCGCCGAGCCTCGAACAGAATGCGGGCAAAGGGAAGTCTCAGCGGATCCCCGACCCAACCCCGTGCGGCTTGATCGGCCCCGGCGCGGCGCTGAAAAGAACGGGCGAGCTTGGACATCACCGCAGACCTTGCCGCTGTTTTAGCAGTCCCATGGGTTCCTTAGACAGCACCGGCGTACCGTATGCCGCATGTACCGCTTCCACCGCACGGCCTTTCCCACCGGCCAGACCGTTGAGCTGCCCCGCTACCGGTTCGGAGCGTTCAATGGCCAGCGTGTGGAGTTGATCGAGCAGCCTTGGAGCATCGCGGTAGATCTGTCTGTGTTTGGTGTCTAGGCCATCGCCTGCGCGACGGACATTCAACCCGAGGGATGGGAGATTCGGGGATTGATCGCCTTGGAATCGGTGCCCCTCGCCCGCGCCCTGAAGGAGAGCACAACAGACGGAAATACCCGCCAACTCAGTGCGGTGCTGGAAGACCAGTGGTATCTGCTGGCCCCGCTTCACTGGCCCGTTCAGCCCCGGGTGGGGCAATTCGTGGTCGTGGGCCTGTACCGCTAGGCTAGCCCCGCGCCCCACTGCGTCAGCCGGCCTGTGGGTTCCTCAGGCAGCAGAGCGGTACCGTAGGCTGCATGTACCGCCTCCGCTGCACAGCCTTCCCTCTGGGTCAGACCGTTAAGCTCCCCAGCTACCGGATTGAGATTTCCCCTGACCAGAGCCTGGAGTTAATCCGGGAACCCCGGCAGAGGGTGGTAGATTTCGCGGCGATGGACACCCACGCTCTTGCCTGTGCCCTGGAGATGCGGCCGGAGGGCTGGGAGCTGAGGGGGTTGATCACGGTGGACGCTGATGCCTTCGAGCGAGCGCTTCACCATGTGATGACCGATAACACCTCGCGCAGGTGCGGCGCCCTGCTGGAAGACGATTGGTACCTGTTGGTCGCGGTTGAAGGGCAATTGGCCCCACAGGTAAAACACTTTGTCATTGTGGGCCTGTACCGCTAGACCCGCGCCCTCATATGTAGGCAGTTCAGCGGTGTCGTCCGGGCAGCCAGCGGTAAAGTCAAGCGCATGTACCCTGTCCGCCGCACGGACTTTCCCACCGGTCAGACTGTCGAGGTGCCCGCCTACCGAATCAACGCCTTCGACGGCACACAGCTGGAATTGACCCCAGATTCCCGTCAGATTCAGGTAGATTTAACCGTCATCTCCCCCGCTTCTGTGGCCAATGCGAGGCGGGTGCAGCGGGACGGCTCGGAGATTCGGGGCCTGATCGCGCTCGACGCCGTGCCCTTTGCCCGCGCGCTTGAACAGGCGGTGGCCCAAGGAAACTCGCGCCGATTCGGGACAGTTTTGAAGGAGAAGTGGTACTTGTTGGCCCCCATTGAGTTGGAATTTTCCCCGCAGGCTGGGGAACAGGTGGTGGTGGGGGTGTACCGCTGATTCGCTCACAGCCCGCGCCCCGGGGTGCTGAGGAAATACCGCCCCGCATCTCGCCGCAGCAGCCCCTCGTCAGTGTCCAGGCCGTCTTCATACAGGGCCGACCTGCAGATGCGCGGGTTCATGTTGCGGCGCTTGGCGTGACGGTCAATGATGTTGTCGGCCTCACTGACCGTCACGCCGCGGATATGTGGGAGGAAACGGGTGGGACTCATACGGGCACCCCTGCCAGCGGAACGCCTCACCGTCCGCGTCCTGCGTTACGCTGAACAGCTGGGCCGCCGAGGCGAGGTGGGTCAGGGCTGAGTGCAGTTGAGCCGTCTGCTGATCCACGGGCACGACGCCCATCACCTGATTCTCCAGCGCGAGGTGAGTCTCGATTGCCGTCAGCGTGCCGCGCGAGCACGCCAGATTCCGCAGCAGGCTGAACAGGGACAGGCCCTCCTTGATGAGCCTCTTCTCCATCCCGTCCAGCGGTACGCCGCCGCGCAGCCCCACCGAACGGTGCAGGCCTTCGGGCAAGAGGGCGCGTCGAGGCGTTGCCACAAGTGCAGACAGAATTCATGCTGATTGACCCACTGGCTGGCCGGGGGCATGACCTGCACGACGGTGGCGTCAGCTTCGAAATAGGCTTCGCGCACCGCGCCCAGTTCCTCGCAGGTGGGCAGGCGATCTTGACAACTTACGGAGACGTGTCGCCACTGGCCCTCTTCCGCGTGATCTTCCTGCAGCGAGATCAGGATTCTGAGGGGGCCGTGCTGAACGGCCTGATTGAGAACGCCCAGGACATCATCTACGCCGGAGAAGACGCCGAGGCGACTCTGAACCGCCTCGCAGCGCCCTGCTCGATGGCGATGCACCCGCAGAGGCTCTCCCTGCCGAGCCTGTAACCACAGTGGAAGAGCCGCAGGGCGAGACGCAAACTCCTGTCACCGAGGCCGTTGCGCCTGCCGAAACGGTTCCGCAAGTCTTGGAGCTGGTGGCTGCTCCTCAGAAGCCCACTGAAATGACGCAAGCGGAACGTCAAACCACCTTGCTGACGGATCTCGCCGCCCAACCAGACTCCAGCAACCGTGAGGTCAAGAACCGGCTGGGGTGGAGCGATTCCACGACGGCCAAGTGGATCACTCGCCTGACTACGCAGGGATACCTGACCGTGGACAATTCAGATTGGCCCTACCGCTACCGCCTAAGCGAGCAAACTCAGCGTGACGTTGCCGTACTGGTCGAAGCTGAGGTACTTCCTCCAGTGGTTGAAAACACCAAGCCAGAGTCGGTGGAGACTGAGGCTCAGGCCGAAGCTGATCAAGGCGAAGTCGAACCCGCGTCCGAACCTGCCCCTCTCCTCAGCAACCCGCGGACTCAAACGGTGGTCTGGCTTGGCGAACGTGGGCCGCACCGGGCCAAAGACGTGGCTGCCGCGTTCAACCTGTACCCCGGCCCCTGTGCGATCCAGCTCAATGCCTTGGTCAGAGACAGACTCCTGATGACGTTGCCGGGCACCTCGCCCGTGGTGTACGCCCTGCCAGGAACTCCGCTGCCTGTGATGCCGATAGAGGCGCAGGCCCCCAAGCCAGAAGTTCCCTCCCGTGCTGCGCCCTTGCCCAGCGATCGCACGCACCGCGCGCTGCTGCTCGACATGCATGGCCCGCAGAGCCACCGAGGTTTGTACGGTTACATGGACGTTGACTTCTCGGGCACCACGTTGCAACGCCTGCTGACGGCTTTGGGTGAAGAGGGTGTGGTGGAGATAGAGCCGGGCCAGACCATGTCCCTGGTTTCACTCACCTCGGCGGGGCGGGCTCGTCTGGCCGCCTACGCTTCGGGAGAAATCAAGCCTGCCCTGCCGCCGGAGCCCAGTAAGAAGGCTCAGGTGGCTGAAGTGTCGCAAACCACCTCATTCCGTCCGACGCCCAATCAGGCCGAGCTGAACGCCACGATGCGGGCTAACGCTGCGCCCGTACTGGGGTTGTTGAAGCCGGGGCAGGAGTACGTCGAGACCGAACTCACCCAAGCGTTGGGGCTTAACTTGTCTCATCGGCGCCTCGCTCTGTGCAACCGACAGTCCACTGGGGAAGTGCAGCGCCTTGATGGAGTGGGCACGCGGGCCATGTACCGCCTGGAGCAGCTTCACCTGCCGCAGCCAGAAAGTGACACCCTGACGCCGGAAGGGGAACGGGTGGCCGCGCGCTTGGCGCACGTCACGGCCCGCAGCGCGTCCGACACGGCCACCAATATCGCCAGCGGCCTGTGTTTGGCCCGCGCCGACGTGGATCAGGCGCTCGCAGTGCTCAACGCGCAGGAGCGGCTGGCCTACACCCGTGGGGGCAACCTAGTGGTGTACGCGCTGCGGAATACGGCAGCGTGACAGCTTCCCTGATTGATGCCACCGCCATTGAGGCGTTTCATGACCACCCAACCTGTGGTGCCCACGCTTGATCAGATTAAAGGATCGGCCCGGGAGGGACACAGCTCTCGGAACACCATCTTTACCGGCCCTGCTACAACTCTGGCCAGAACTTCCTAGGTCGTCGCTGCGGAACAAGTTTGGCAACTTGTTCGTCCCAAACAACGGGTGATCAGCTGAGCGGTGTGAGGTGCAGGGACATCTCGCTGACGACCTCATCGGAGGCGTAGGCGGTGCAGCTGTACGCCCCCACCGTGGTCAGCGGCGTGACTTCAAAACGCGCCGACTCGCCCGCCCAGCAAAAGTCCATCGCCGTCATCGTGGCCGCCTCCACCCGGTAAGGTGCGCCGTACAGCCGTCCGGCGACCAAGCCCAACTGACCCATCAGCACGGCCACGGGCATCGCCGGGTAATGTTCGAAATGACCGGCACAGGCCTCTTCCGGCACCCGGTCCAGGGTCAACACCCCGGTCTGGCCGGCACGGCTGAATTGGCCCGTCGGGGGATCGGGCATCCGATCCCCTGCCAGCGGGGCAAAGCTCGTCGAATATTTGGATCGAAACAGACGTTTGAACGACGCGTCACCCAGGATGGTGTAGGTGACCCGCAGGAAAGCCAGGTCTGCCCCGCCCGCCGTGACCGTGATCTCGGCGGTGGCATGCCGCTTGTTCTGCTCGACCACCCGGGCCTCGAAGCTCACTGCCGCGCCATACGGCGCGGGATTGGCGGCGCCGGTGTACACCGCATCCCGCGCGAGGTAATAACGGCGGTCATCGTCGTTGAACGTCAAGGCGACGACGCACAGTCCACAGATCGCGGCATGACGGCTGATCTCGCAGGCCTGCATCGGCCCGGACTCCGTGGAGATCTGCCGCTGCGCAACAGCGGTCGCGCTCAAGAGCTCACCGTGCAGACGCAGGTTGTCCAGGGCGAAATAGGGGGGCCGCACGCAGATGCGTTGCAGCAGGTGGGCGACATCCACCTGCGTGAATGGGGCGGGCGAGAACCGGTGAGTTTGGTCGAGCATGTGCCTCCTGTTCCAGGGTGGGATACCTGGAGACTACACGAAGAGTCTCATAAAGTCCATCATTTCTTCATCTGAAGCTTTTGTAAGAGTTTTGTTAGTTCAGAGAACTTCTGACTGTTCGAGGCGTAAACAAAGCAGGCGCAATAAAGGCCTCCAGCGCCGCGTCTTCGGCCAGCGGCCGTGACAGGTAATAACCCTGTCCGAGATCACACCCGAGGTCGCGCAGCATTTCCAGCTGTTTACGGGTCTCGATCCCTTCCGCCACGACCTGGAGATCCAAGGTATCGGCGATCCCAATCACCGCTTCAATCAGGGCCAGTGCGAACTGAGGCGCGTACCTCGGGGTGCTCAGATCACGCACAAAGGACTGGTCAATTTTGACGCAGTTGATGGGTAGATCCCGCAGGTAAGACAGGAGGAGTAGCCGGTGCCGAAGTCGTCAATGGCAATCTTCACGCCGAGCGCCTGCAACTCGTGCAAGCAGGCTTTGACCACGTCGATCCGGCGCATGACCGCGCCTTCGGTGAGTTCAATCTCCAGAGAGGCGGCGGGGAGGTCAGCCTGCTGCAGCGCTTCCCGGACGAGATCAACGAAGTTGGCCTGAGCGAACTGCAGGGCGAGACGTTGACGCAGACCGTCACAGGAAGGCCGGTCATGTCGTTCCAGCGCCGGGCCTGATGGCAGGCCGCGCGCAGGGCCCAGGTGCCCAGCGGGATGATCTGTCCGTTGTGCTCCGCAATGGGAATAAACTCTGCAGCAGAAATGGAGCCCAGGGTGGGGTGCGTCCAACGCAGCAGGGTCTCCAGCTTCCGCACCACACCGTCTTGCAGCGAATAGATCGGCTGGTACATGACGGAGAGCTCCCCGTTGGTCATCGCCTGAGTCAGCTCCCGCTCGACCTGTTTCAGGCGTTCGATGGCCGAGTCGGTATCTTTCTCATACCTGCGGACGCCGTTCTTGCCGTAGCTTTCACGGTGTACATCGCGGCGTCCGCGTGCTGAATGAGCTCCTGGGGATCGCTGGCATCTTCTGGATACAGGCTGATGCCGATACTGGCGGTGAGGGACACCAGGTGTCCTTCTGCCAGGATTGGGTGAGACAAAGAGCTCAGCAGTGCCTGGGCTGTGATCTGTGCCTCTACGGGCTCGGTGAACGCGAGCACGACGAACTCATCGCCGCTGAGACGGGCCGCAAAAAGATGGGGTTACTGGGGTGTTGCAGCCGCCGCGCTGCTTCCTGCAGAGCAAGGTCACCCACGATATGCCCCAGGGTGTCATTGATGAGCTTGAAACCATCGAGATCAATGAACAGCAGCGCGAACGGACGTTTCTGTGCAATCGCGCCCGTGATGACCTCGTTAAGCTGCCGGCGGTTGGGAAGGCCGGTCAGGAGATCGGTCTGCAGCAGTTGCCGCATGGTGTCGTATTCCGACGCGGAGCGGACATAGTTTTCCTTAAACCCGATGAACCGATTCGTCACGATGAACAGCACCAGATTGGCCAGGTTGAGTTCGAGGAGGGCGTACACAATCCCTGGGGATGTCCCATCAAACGCAGATTTGAACAAATAGATCACAGTGACGAGGCAGAAGAGCGCGAAGAAGATAATGGAGGCCGTCCGGGCACTGCGCAGGTGAGGAATGAAGAACGACAGCACCTGCAGCGCGGGAATCCAGAAAAAGGTCTCGGTCATCTCCAGCTGGACTTGCTGGGTCTGAGGCATCCAGAACAAAATGAAGATGAGCTTGCCCAAAAACAGGCCGCTCATGGCGAAGACTAGCCAGGTCACGACGATGTTGATGATGGCTTGCCGCCACCACAGCGTGAGCGATAAACCGAGGAGGAGCGTCAGCGCCAAGGGATAGGTAACGCGATCAAAGCTGGTGCTCTGGCCACTTGAAACATCGAATATCAGGCCAATCAGAAATGCCAGGGTTGCGGCTGGGAGCGCGAACAGCAGTGGCCGGCGCCATTCGATCTCCGGCGCCGAGTTCCGATCCACTTCAATTGTGGGTGGCAGCATACCTACCGCACACTATATTCTTATCTTTCTCTCAAAAACCTTCCATAGATTCCCGAAGGTTGCCATGGAGTCGACTTGTCGTGATCTAGGAGCTGGAGTTGAACTCACGGGCGTGCAGCGGCTCTGTGTGTCGGACGTTGTTCAGGTGGTGTGCCCTGGTGCCGAGCAGTGAGCAACGCCCCAGTGAGCGGAACACCAGTGTCACGCAGGGGGAGCTGCTGGGCCTACGTGCAGGCTGATGACGGACGGCTGAGGCAAGGGCTGGCGGTTGGAGTTGCGGCCCGTGGGGAATCTGCTGCTGTACCGGGCGGCAAAGGGGGGTGAAGATGCAGCCTGACCGATACGACGGCGGCATGACCGCGGGCATGTTGGAAATCGTGTGGCTGCCGAGAAACCACGTGGTCGATGTGTTGGGGCGAGTGGGCTCAGAGCCCCTGGTAAGAGGGTTTGAGGTACACGCTGACCCGGCCAAGGGCTGGACGCTCAACGAGCTGCTGCGTTTGCCCGCGCCTGGGGGCGATATCATTCGCCCCACACATGTGCACCTCCAGCAGGCCGCGGGCGGGGTCTGGATGATGGCCGCGCATGAGGGCGTGCTGTATGTCTCTCAGTGGATTCACGGCCAAGCCGCCCACGCAGGTGGATATGGATCACGCCCTGCGCCTGGGCTGGATGGGACGCCCCGCGCCGTTGCTGCTCAGCTGGCAACAGCAGCAGAGCAACGAGCGAATCACCACAGCCCTGTCTGGGGCTATCACCTGTGAATGATGAAAGCAGGTGGTTTGGGGAGCAGCAAATCAGCAGCCGACGGCGATGGTTGCTCATCAGACAGCGCTGTGGCTGTTCACCAGTAGACGACGCCTGTCTCAATGAGGCAACGTGCAAGGGGATTATGTTTTGGCTTGGTCTCCCCTGATTATAAAGGGCTTGGAAGATGCACGCACGCCTCAGCGACTGCCGTGACATGGCGGAGGTCTGTGCCGCAGCAGCCACCAAGGACTGTGATCTGTGGGTGTCTTTCGAGAAGCGTGCGGTAGAGTTGCCCGAGTTCGGCTGGATCTCCAGCGTCAAGCTCAGTCATGGCGTCCAGTTCCTTGTGGCTGCAACGCGACGCATTGGCGCGCACACCACGAATCCGCTGTGTCCAGGCGGCTTCGCTCAGTACCGATGCAAAGTGGTCGGGATGGGCGCAGTTGACCATGAAGTAGCTCGGATATCCGCCAGTGGCTTCATCAACAGCCGCTACAGCGTCCATCAGTGAGTCACCCGTCGGCAGCCGTCCGTCCGTCTCCACCGTAAACGAGACCGCGACCGGCAGACTGGCCTCCGCCGCCGCCAAGGCGATACCAGTCGCCTCATTCACGTTGGTCATGGTGAGTGCCGAAAGCATGTCAACGCCAGCCAAGGCGAGCACACGTGCTTGGTACCCGTGATAGTGGGCGGCCTCTGTTATGCCCATGACCCGGCCCGGATCGTAGCCGTCGCCGCGGGGGCCAACGCAGCCGCTGATCACGATCTCAAGCGTGTCGCTGGTGAACTCAGCTCTCAAGCGGTGCATGAGCTCGACCGCAGCGACATTGAGCCGATCAAGTTCAGACTGGTGGAGCCCCAGCGGTATAGCCCAATCGGGGCTGGCACGCCAGGTAGCACTCTCGAGAATGAACCCGGTACCGAGGCGGCGTGCAAGCTCCAGATAGGGGCGGTAATAGGTCTCGAGCGCTGTCCGGCCCTCTTCGCTGCCGAGCAGCGCAACGGCAGCGAACCACGGAAGATCAATGCCGCGGTTGAAGAGCAGATCGGTCTCCAAGCCGCCGTCGGTCAAAACACGGCGTGTAAGCTGAGGGAGCGGTTCTTTCACCTGATCCTCCATCCCTACGCAGGGGACTGGGCAGCACGCTGCAGCGAGGTTTCCAGCTTACCACCGCGCTGCACCGTCTGGCCCGAACCAGCGACCAAGACACGTTAATGACCGCTGAAACGACCCAACGCTCTCGTCCCACCGGAAGCCAGCAGGGGGCAAGTATGGAAACAGAAGGAGCACTTCAGGGGGTTGTATGGCCCGGCGCAGCCTGGGGAGAAGGCAGACCGGCGGCAACACCCAGGCATCCCCCGCCGCCCACTCCGCCCGCCGCAAGAAAATCTTGCGCCCCGGGGCCGAAACCCGTGCCCTGCTGCCCAGGCTCGCTGTGCGGCTGAACGCCGCTCCAGAGGTCGAAGTGGAGCCTATGTTCGCAGAAGAGGTCGCTTCCGACGAGATCGAAGGGGCCGCGCCGATCAAGGCTCTGTCCACCGCTGACGCCCAGCCCAGAGACGTTCAGTCTGCTCCCACGCCTTCCCAGACAACACGTTTGGGAAAGCCCTGCATAATCGTTGGTCACAAGTCTCGCCGAATGGCTTTCTGAAGCTCGGTACCTGAGCCACACGACGGTAAAGCAGTTTTCAAAGCGCGAAGGCAAGTCCCAAAACGCCTGGTCGACAGGTCTTAGAACGGCAGGCTGTCGCCCTCGCGCATCACCCGCAAGCCCTCAGAATCCCGCACCGCGAGGACGGGGGCTTTGCGCATCACTGGACAGGTGGGCAGCGTGTCATCTTCTACGCGGGCCAACAGGTACGCCAAGCCTTCGACGGCGGCCCGGTCGCCGTGGTCTTCCAGCGCCTCTCTGGAGATGTACACGCTCCCTGCGCGGGCCGGACGTTCAATCTGTGCGGGGTGGCGGGCCAGAAACACCAGGGCATCTGGGTCAGGGGTGGTATAGGCGCGAATCTCCGTGGGAGCGTGATTGCTCTTCACCAACAGCTCCAGCAGTGTGTCCGGTGGCCTGTAGCTGGGCGATGTCCATGCCGCACCCTAGCGCGGTATGCCCGCGCCAGATGCCTTTCAAAACCTTGACCTTCTTCAATCACGCGGGGTCGGCAAGACCAGCCTGACCCGCGACATGGGGGCCGAACTCGCTGCTGCCGGGGCGCGGGTGCTCCTGATCGACCTCGATCCTCAGGCCAACCTGACGGGCTGGTTGGGGGTGAACGGCGTACAGGTTCAGGCCACCGCCTACCCGGTGGTGGTCGAAGGCGCAGACCTGCCTGATCTACCGCGCCTTTGAAGCAGCCGCCGCATGGCGCTGAGCGTGCGGTTGCTTGGGCCAAGCCAGCCAAAACGTGGCCCCGCTATCCACTTGGCCCTGTGCCCACACCCGGCCCCCAAACTGCTCCGCGGTTCGGCGTGCACTCGCCAGCCCCACCCCTGAGCCTTCATAGGTCTTCGATGGATGCAGCCGCCCAAACATCTGAAAGAGTTTGCTCACCTGCGGCGGTGCGAACCCCACCCCATTGTCCTCAAGCCCCAGCCGATACTCCGTGGCCGTCTCTTGGATGTGGAGATGCATGCGCGCTTCAGCTCTACTTTTGGTGAACTTCAGCGCGTTGTTCAGATACTCGCCCAAGATCACCACCAACGCCTGAGGATCGCCCTGGAGGACAGGCAAGGGGTCATGGGTCACTTCAACGTTCCGGTCGACCATCAATAGCCGCGCGTCCCGCAGCACTTCCCGCCAGACTTGGTTGAGATCCACGGCACGAATGTGGCCCCGCAATTGGCGCACTTTCATATACCGCTCGACGGACGCTGCCAGGGTGACCAAGCTTTGAATCGCCTGCTCGGTGTGGGTCAAGGGCCGGCTGACCGCTGCCTCCTGTGGCCCGAGAAGGCGCCGCAAGACAGCCAGGAAATTCATGGCGCGTGCCAACGGCAAGTGAACCTGCTGAATAAAGGTCATGATCACGGTTTCTAATTCCGCCGTGGCTTGGTCAGGGTCAAGCGCTGAGGCCAGCATGAACTCGCGTTGGCCGGGCTCAATCACCGTCAGGCGACAGTGCCCGGACTGAGCCTCTCCAGACACCGTTAAGTCGACCACAATAGGCAGCGCAGGATCGCTGCCCCGTGGGAGTTTTGCTTCTAAACGTTGGGGGAGACGCGTCTCAAACGCCAGTTCAAAAACCGTCTGAAAGTTGGACGGCCCACCGTCAGTTAGCAGGCTGCCAAAAGACTGACCACCCAATTCTTCTGGGGTTCGTTGCAGCAGACCGCATGCACGAACGTTCACCGCTTCAATCTGACCTTGGGCGTTGAGGACGAGATAGGAGAGCGGGGCGTCCGTGAAGAAGGCCACGGTTTGCTGCTGGGCTTGCAATTGCGTCTCTAGGGCGCGGAGACGGGTTTGGGCGTCGGGCGGCGGCAGGGGGTTCGTCATGGGATCACACTCAGGGAAGAAACATTGAGGATGGGGCGACTTAACGCTGCACACCCAGTCCAAGCGTGAGCATGAGCAGAGTTCAGGGCAGCGTGCTGAGGGCAAAGATAACGCAAAGTGAGGATTTTCCCCTTCCTGCCTCAATGCTGGCCCCTAGTCAGCGTCAGCTTGTCATGTTCTGATCCCCTCATGCAGGTACAAGCACATACCGGAACCGAGGTGGCCCTCGATATCGACGGTGTGGTTGTCCTGCTGATCCACCGAATCGACCGCTATCAAAGTCGTGGCCGCTGGGGGCAACCGGAGCAAGACGTTGAGATCTGGGAGGCGGCGGATGGACGCGTCATCCGCTTGGCCCGGCCCCTGAACGTCAGCGTTCCTTGGACAGCTCTCGCCTGGGTGTAAATGGGTCTGCAAGATCATTTGCTGCACAGGGACACACAACATTGCTCTGAGTCATGGGCACTTCTTTCACGGCAACGGGCAGCCCGCCGAGGCAGAGGGCCAAGGCGGGCAAAGAGAGGGCTATGGGGCTTGGATCAGGCGAGTGGGGCCGTTCCAGCCGCCTACCTCAGGGCTTCTCAGGAAAGTCAGCCTCGGTCGCCGACCTTCACGCCGCGCAGCGTTCTGTGGACGTTCCAGAACGCTGATCTAGCGCCTTCCCCTGTAGGGGCACTCCCCACGGCCTATTGCGGCAAGACCCGCCAATACAGGTCAAAGCGGCGGGTGTAGCCGTAAAACGCATTGAAATCTTCCAACACAGGCAACAGCTCAATGCGTTGAAGGGAGCCGGGAGTGCTGCTGCCCAGGTTGAACCGCACAGGAAACTGGGCCGGAAATGTTGTCGCGGCATAGGTCTTGTCTGGTTCGGCCAAGGTGATCTCCAGGGGGCTGCTGGTGTTGAAAATCTTCACCTTGAACGAGACCGGGCCACTGGGCAAGCCGTCGTCCCAGGTGCCCAGGTCGCTCACCACCAAGTTGGCGGTCGCCGTTGTGCCTCCGCGGGCCTCAATGGTGTCGGACGAAAATTCGAAATCGTAATCGATCAACCGGTGGGAAGGCTGGCACAACACCTTAGGATCGGCCCAATCGGCATGGTCAGATCGCCGACCATCTCCAGCGTCAGTGACCACCAATCGCAGCTCTTGGCTTCCTGTCACGTTCAGACTCAGCTGTTGCGTCGGGCTGGCCCCCGTCAGTCGGCCACTGTCATACTTCCGGACACCGTCGAGGAAGACTTGGAAGACCACGCTGCCTTGGGTGCCGACCTCATCATCCAGGCCCAGCGCCGCCGTAAAGCGGGTGCACTCGGCCCCATTGGTTCCTTGAAGACTGAAGCGCAGTTCACTGTCCGCATGCACCCCGAACCCCTGGCGATACACCACTCCATTCAGGGTCAGGGGCCGACCATCTCCAGCAGCCTGTTCTCCATTGCTCCGATTGAGTTCGATCGGCCCCCAACCATTGGTGACGGCCAGCAGAGGCTCAAACTGAAGGGTGTTTTCAGTGGCAGTCAAGCGCTGCCCAATCAGTGGTCTGGACGGTTCTCCGGGCGACCCGTCTGGATGGGTCTCCAACGAAGATCGACCACAGGCCATCAGCAAGAGCAACAAGGAACACCCCAAGAAGAGACGACGCGTGTGGACAGTCGGCATGTCATTCTCCCAACCCACCCTGAATGGACAGCTGCTGTGGGTCACCTCAGGGTACATCCAAGCAGGGCTAACAGCTTCAAGGTCATTCTGGAACAGACTGGACGACAAAAGCGGCCTCTTCGGTCTGGAGAATTCCAAGCTCCGTGACGCGCCCAGTCTGGAACGGCTGACTCTGATCGTGGGTATAGCGACCTTGTTGCTCGTGTCTGAGGGGCTTCCGACCCTGCTGCCAGTGGGGTCTGAGCTACCTCAAGATTGGCCTGCGTGCTGGACAGCACGCACTGAGCCGAGGTCAAGTTGTTCTCTTCTGCTTGGCCCTTCAGGGTGAACCTGATCCTAAGCCGTCTGCGGACGAAAACGCTCTGATACTCACTCTCAAGCAACACTGGAGGTCGGTTGGAAGCTCGTTTGTCGTCTGCTCTCATAAAATCTGTCAGGCAGTCAGCCCCCATTGGTCAGCAGTCTCATGGTCGTAGGTAGCACCCTAAGCCACTCTTGGCCTCCTTTCAGAGGGTTCAAGCGCTGTGGGCTTGAGTCGGTCTTGCGCACGTCTGGTTAAGCCACCCCTGCTTGGCGCTCGAACTCGTGTGGTGTCAAGTAAGCGAGTGTGGAATGACGGCGTTGTCGATTGTAGAAGACTTCAATGTATTCAAAGATCGCTTGACGAGCTACAGTTCAGCTTTCAAAGGGAGCCGTGTCCAGCAGCTCCCGTTTCAGGGAGCTGAAAAAGCTCTCCAGAACGCTGTTGTCCCAACAATTGGCCTTCCGGTTCATGCTCCCTTGCGCACCGATGCGCGTCAATTCGGCTTGAAAAATTTTACTGGCGTATTGGGTGGATTCAAGCGGTCTGGAACAGACCGCGCTCACTCACCGGGGCATGGTGTACAGCATGAGTCGGAAAGGGAATTGCTGGGAACCTGGTATAAGCCTGTCAAGTAGCATTTCCAGCTAGAACTGGGGCCTCAGGACTCTTGGATGCGGCTGCTTGCTGCAACAGGGTGAAGAGCTCGCGTGCAATATAGGTCTTCAGAATCCGAAGCGCTTTCCGCTGACTTTTCCCCTGAGATTTCAGTCTGGTGACTAAGCTTTTCGTTCGCTCATCTTGTCGCAGTCGGACAATAGCAATGATGTGCAGAGCCCAGTTTAAGCGCCGATATCCACTCGTATTGAGCTGCATCCGCGTATTTTGGCCGCTCCCACGCTCCACGGGCGCAGCTCCACAATAACTGGCAAAATGATGTTTGTTTTTGAAGCGCTCGACACGACCGATCTCACCCAGCACGATGCCTGCGACAACGGGCCCCACGCCCTGAACATTCAACAGGGCTGGAAGCAAAGAGGACACGACGTCCTTCAGGTGTCGTTCGAGCACCTTGCGTTGCTCCTGAAGCGTCGTCATCACCATTTCGAGGACGGGTCTGACCGGCGAGTTCAGATCGAGGGACGTCAGCGTCGCTTTATGGGCTTGGTGTTCTTGGGAAAGCTTGCGTTGTGCATGGGTGAGGTCTTGGAGGTGACGTTGCTGTACGCCTCTTTGAAAGGGCGGCAACTCTGGATTGGCCATCAGGGCCCGCGCGGCATTTTGCGCGTCTACCACATCATTCTTCTTGCGACCTTTTCGAGCACGGTATTGACTCGTCAAGGTTGGCGGAATGTGTGTGACAGCTTCGTTGTTCGCGAGCAGTTCACTGACGAAGGTCGTGATAAAGCGGTTTGCCGCACCCTCGATGGCCCACTGCCGACAACTGTACGGGTGCGCGAAATGATGGAGTTGTGCCAGACCTTCCGCAGTGTTTGGAACCGTCAGGGACGCTAATGGCGTTCCCTGCTCGTCGAGGGCGGCCACGGTATGGCTGCCAGGATGAGGATCGAGTCCAAGGGTGATCATGCGACCTCCAGTCTCAAGCTGGATGGGCAGCGCGCAGCTCTGTCAAATCGGGCCTCAAGGCATCCTGGTATCTGGCGACGCGGCGAATCCAACGGAGTGTGGATAGGGGTGTGCAGTTCCCAGCGAGGCCACGGAGGCAGATAATGCGAGGGCAACACCCCCATCCACCTCTGTTATACAGATAATGCTGTCTCGGAGAGCTTTTTTGAGACCCTGAAGCGCGAGTTGGTGGACGACCAGATCTACGACACCCGGGAGCAGGCCAGACGGGCGATCTTCGAATATATCGAGGTGTAGGACAACCGCAAAAGGCTGCACTCGACTCTGGGCTACTTGACACCACTGGAAGCCGATCGGCAAGCTTTAGTGGCTTAACCACAAGTGTGCACAATCGGGGAAACTCGAGCCGCACTGAACATGGCACAGCAAATTCGGCGTCCTGGACAAGGTTGACTCCATCATTCGGATCAGGGAGTTCAATCGGCGAGTCACGAGTACCGACAAGCCTTGGAGCGCCTGAAGGCGCTCCAGAGGATGAGCCGCACAGGAGAAGGCTGGGACAACGCGGCGATGGAGCGCTTTTTGCCCCCTTGGCCTGGAGCTGAACCTCGATAAAGAACAAGGACACCGCTCTGACACGCGTCATTTCGTCTTTGAGTGGATTGAGGTGTTGGACAACCGCGAGCACCGTCACGCCAGCCGAGGAAAACGCTCACCAACTCACGTTGAGGCACACCGCGCCACACTGAACTGATCCTCCACGAAGCCCTCGCAATATCAACTCAGATCTGGAACGCTGAGTTAACCTCAATCCAGTACGCCAGCGGGAAGATGGCGTTCTATTTGCACCACGTTTCGTCCACTTGCTTTGGCATGGTACAGGGCTTTGTCGGCGGCGTGGAGCGTTTCTTTCAGGTCACGGTGCCCATCAAGCACAGCCAAGCCAAAGCTGGCCGAGATTTTCAGTCCTGGGACGATGTCGTCCCAGTTCAAGTTATTCAGAACACGTCTCAAGCGTTCACACTTGTCTGCTGCTTCGGCGAGGGTGACCCCTCTGAGGATGACTACAAATTCCTCCCCGCCAAAACGGGCCACGCTGTCAACCGGGTGCACCTCAGTTCTCAGGGTCTGTGCCACTCGCGTGAGCACCACGTCACCCGCTGCATGCCCCGAAGTATCATTGACCTGTTTAAAATGGTCAAGATCCATCAGCGTAACCACGCTGGTCTCGCCGCGCTGTGCACGGCCTTGAAGATCGGCGAGAACTTGCATCGCGTGGGCACGGTTGGGAATTCCAGTCAGTGAGTCTTGCAATGCCGCCTCTGCAAACGTCACTGCGCGCACTTCAGCTTCCTTGGCACGCTGCGTAATCTGCCCCAGCAAGGCCTGTTGCTGGTGGAATTGCCGGTACAGCAATTCCACCTGTTGGGTCACTTCCCGCTGCGTTTCAAAGGCTTCCCGAAAACGCAGGGTTTGGGCATAAACTTGAGCCAACGTTTCCCGGGCCCGAATCGCCCACAAGTCATGGCGACCGGTTTCAAATTGAGCAATGGCGGTCTCGGCATCCTGAATTGCCTCCTCCCAGGAGTGCAGCCGGGCCTTCACCCGGCCGCGGTTTAGAAGAGCACGTCCATAGATGACTATGCTTCCTGTATTCTTCGAGAGGGCAACAAACTCATCTGCGAACTGCCGAGCCGTTGGAAGGTCGTTTTGCCATAAGGCGTAGCGCGTCAGGGCGTCAAGCACGTTCATCACGCACCAAGGGCTGGTTAAGTTGCCCCGATGGGCGTTGAGGGCGTGCAGCTCCTGGGCTGCTTCAGTGAGGTAGTGGCCTATGCGGGGCAGCTCACCGATGTGTTCCGTCTTCAGCATCAGCGCTTCAGTCGTGCTGACAACAACATTGATGTAAAAGGCTTCTAAAAGTTCGCAGGAATCAGGGCGGCTCAACGCATAGAAAGAAGAGGAGTTCAGTAACGCTTGAAGAGTGATCGCTGCCGTGAGGTATTCACCGCGCTCCATGTGATAGTGAGAGGCGTTCACGGCCACCAGTGCCGCCCCACGGTCATCTTTGGACTCTTCGGCCAAGTGCTCGGCGTGTCGGAAATGTTTGGCGGCTCCCAAGTCGTCGTACGCCTCAGCCTGCACCAGTGCGACGGCCACGTGCGCTTTGATCTGGAGGGGCAGATCATGGCAAAGTCGGGCCAGTTCCAAACATGCCAAGGCATGTGCCAGCGCGACCACAGGCTCACCGATGTCCAGAGCAACGTACGCAGCGTCTCGGTGCAGGAGGGCCTGTGCACTGGGGTCGCTGGAACTTTCGATCTGACGCTTCAGGGTCTGAAGTTCACCTTGCAAAGTG
Organism: Deinococcus sp. QL22; assembly: GCF_023370075.1. NCBI lineage: Bacteria > Thermotogati > Deinococcota > Deinococci > Deinococcales > Deinococcaceae > Deinococcus > Deinococcus sp. QL22. Next base: position 324,456 of record NZ_CP097152.1, on the reverse strand, counting down.
GCAGTGGATGGAGAGGTCATCTGGGTCATGAGCGGCATCCAGCGCTTCCCCACGGCTCATACGCTTGTCTCTTTGGAGAGCTGTTCCAACCCCCATCCCGAAACGTTAGATGAGACCATACTACCCTGACGCGGCGCATGATTGCGCCGGGCAGGACAGGCCCGTCAATCACCCTGTTCAAGGTGGCGACGGAACGGTGAGCGTGATTGCACTCTTCACGCTTGATCACATTCATAAATTCACCCTAACAGAATACTTATTATTGCCTCCTTACAAAGTCCAGTTCCAGGGTTGGGAACTTGCCTTAAGGTTGGCTGCAACGCGTACAGTAGCGGCTCATCTCGTCTCCAGCAATCTGACTAAACAGCGACTCAGCAGCGGTCAAACAGCGCTGGGCGCGGGAACTCCGTTCAGGGGATCGTCCCTTGGCCCTTTGTTCCTCGCTGCACCAGCGTCGCAGCGGCGTTTTTGCCGATTCCAAGAGGCGGGTTCGCTTCCTTTCCAAAGACTCAAACCAACCCCCAGAACGGTCAATTTAAGACCAGTGTGCTAGGTGGACAAGGCCACATCTTCCTCTGTGCATCCAGTCGCAGCACTCCAGCAGAGGGTGAGGATGTGAGAAAGGCGGTGGCCTTGCAGCATGTTGGTGTGCACAGAGATGCGGCCCAGTTGGCGTTCAATTCACAGGTTTTGCAATCCGTCACACAGCCTCTCACTGGAGGGTTCGGCTGCAGCTAGCAGGTGAGCACTTTCGTCTCACCAAGCGAGAAAGTAACCGTCAAGCGTTCTGGGGTGCAGTGGGCAGCCAAGGTGTCGAAATAAGCGATCACCTGCGCTCCCGTACAATTGCTCTCCAGTTCTCGCACTTCCAATTGAGCGTCGTCGCCGCTCAAACTCCACCTCCCGATGAAATTTACTCGGCCTGATGACCCCCAGCGCGTGGGAATCTGAACCTGTTGGCCAGATCCTCGGCGGAACCAGGTGAACGCCATGGACATCATGAGCGACAACCCAGTCTGATCCAAAAATTTTAGGGTATGTTTGCCGTCCAATCCCCCTTTTTTAACGCCTCTATCGACGCGGCATGCTCAGCACTTACGTTCGGATCTAACGCTTTGGCGGGCGAGTATCTCGCCCGTTTCCAGCTGTAGCCCAAGCGGTGCAGATGATGGTTCCGGGTGCGTTGGCTGATTTTCGCGCGACATCCCTCTTGCGGCGCCGTCTGCAGCAGGGGGGTCGTCCAGAGCCGGTCTTCCCGCAATTTCTCGTGGAGAAATTGCTCCATCGCTGGGCTCATCCGGGTCAGCTGGCCGGTCGATCGACCATCTGCTCAGCCAGCGAACCCCTGCTGTTCAAAACGCGTCAGATCGTCGCGCACCGCTTGGTGATTGCGGTCAAAATACGCTGCCAACTGCACGACACTCCACCCTTGGGCATGCAGATGCAGGACTCGGGCACGCAGACGAGCTCGAGGATGAAACGCCTTACTCAGCTCCATCTCGCGTAATTGGTCATCTTGCGCTGACGTCATCTCCATCCTGCGACGAGGTCAACCCATCCGCTAAGAACATAGATGCGCCCTACTTAACTTGACAGAACCGTTCACTGGGGTTGCTGCCGAAACGTCCCTTGGAAAACAGGAGGTGTAAGATCCTGGTGACGCCCTGCGCCTAAAAATACAGACTTAGACAGCCTTCCCCGTGGGGGTTGAACCTTCCTTATGGTTACCCCTCCCCTTCCCCTCCGGATCCGGTTCCCCTTGCGGTTGAAGGTGCTGGCGGCCTTGGCCCTGGCCGGAATGGGGTTAATGTTCGTCGTGGCGGCGTTGCTGCCACGATTGGTGTTGGCCCGCTTTGACGAGCAAGAAAAGGCCCGCATGCGTCAAAACACTCAGCGCGCTGCACAAGCGCTTCAGAGTGAACAGAAGAATCTGAGCACGTTCGTGCTGAACTGGTCCGTCTGGGACGACACCTACCGCTACGTCCAGCGTCCCACCCGAGACTACGAGAAGAACAATTTAGTGCCTTCATCATTTGAGGCGGCGGCCGTCAATCTTTTCGTCTACTTCACGCCTCAAGGTCAGCTGGTCAGCGCCTGGTTCTATGACCTGAATCGCCAACGGTTTGAACCCGCCACATCCCTCGCGACGGAGATCAAACGCGTCTCCCCATCCCTGCTGACGTTTCGGAATCTAGAAGACGTACAGGAGGGGTTGGTCACCTTGTCAGGCAAACCCTGGCTGCTCGCCGCGCGGCCCATCGTCACCAGCGCAGGTAAGGGTCCGGCAGCAGGAACCATCGTAATGGGTAAAGCGTTGACGCCTCTGTTGCTGGACACCCTCAAACGCGATTCTCAACTCACTCTCCAAGTGCAGGTGACCAGTGAAGCTAGGGCAAGAGTGACCCTTGAGCCGGGAGAGATTTTCGTCCAGCCTCTGAATCAGCAGCGGATAGAAGGGCAACTGCAACTGCTGGATTTTCAGCAACGCGCCAGCCTCATCCTGAAGGTCAGTTCAGCCCGTGTAGATCATGCCAATGGTCTGATCACCGCCCGGGTGATCTTGCTGGCAGTTTTGGGAATGGTGCTGCTCTTTACAGCTTTAATCATGATGCTGGTCGAAGCTTTGATTCTGCGCCGCTTAGCGGTTTACCGCCAAAAGGTGCAGGTCTTGCAGGCGAGCAAGGGGAGGGCCGGCCGCCTCCCCGTGTCAGGTCAAGATGAGTTGAGTGCATTGGGAGACGCCCTCAACAGTTTGCTTGACCGCACAGACCAGCACCAACAACAACTCGTCGATCAGGCGTCTAGGGACGAGTTGACCGGTCTGCCCAACCGGCGACGGTTTAGCGATCAGCTCTCAGGGGTGCTGGAAGGCACGACGGCCGTAGCTGTGGCGTTGATTGATCTCAATGGATTCAAATCCATCAACGACACCCTTGGCCACGAGATAGGAGACGAAATTCTGAGAGACGTGGCCAATCGCTTCGCGACCGCGCTGGCCACGTCCGCGCCGGGGATGGTCGCCCGCTTGGGCGGGGACGAATTTGTGTTGCTGCTGGAAGTACAGACCATGGAGGCGGCCTTAGAACGCACTCAGCAGTTGCTGAACACGCTGAACTGCCCATTATCCACCAGCGCAGGCGACCTGTTCGTCAGTGCCAGTGCTGGGGTGAGCCATTCACCCCTGGGGGGAAATGCGGGAGATGTCTCCATTTTGCTCCGGCATGCAGATTTAGCGATGTATCACGCCAAAATCACGGGCCAAGCGGTGGAAGCCTATACTCCCCATCTCTCTGACGAGGCCCAGCGGCGGGCGGCCATTGAACGGGAGTTGCGGGGTGCTCTGGATCGGGAAGAGTTTGCTCTGGTCTATCAGCCGTTGGTCAATCTCCACTCTGGACGCATTGTGGGCTGCGAGGCTTTGCTCCGCTGGCAACGTCGTGGCCATGGCCCGGTCTCACCTGCGCAGTTCATCCCTGTGGCCGAGGAGACCGGGCTCATCATGGAGATTGGGCGGTGGGTACTGAACACGGCCTGTACTCAGGCCATGCAGTGGCACGCAGCGGGGCTGTCTTTGAAGGTTGCTGTGAACATCAGCGCTGTGCAGTTGCGGGACGGCACCTTCGTTGCCCAATTGGCTGAAGTGCTGCGGGACAGTGGCCTACCATCCGGACTGTTGGAAATAGAGGTGACTGAAACCGCCGTGATCGCTGACTTGGCGGCGGCAACCCGGCAACTCGCCCAGGTGCGGGCGCTGGGGGTAACAGTATCGCTTGATGACTTTGGAACAGGCTACGCCAGTCTGGAATTGGTTCGGGAATTGCCACTGGACAAACTCAAGCTCGACCGCTCATTCATGAGGGGAGCCGACACCGACCCACGCCGACAGGTCATTCTCGCCTCAGTCATCCGCATGGCAGGCGAATTGGGGTTGCAGGTCGTGGCTGAAGGTGTCGAAACCCCCCAGCAGGCAGCGCTCCTGCAGACATGGCATTGCCCCTTGGCTCAAGGCTTCCTCTATGCCAAACCGCTCACTCCTGCCGCACTGTGGGAGTTTGCTCAACAGTCCCACTCGACGCTAAGAATGCAGCCATGACGGCTACATCAATCAGTGTCAGCCTCAGCACCTGACACCTCGACGAATTGCCGTTCCAATGGGCGAAAAAAGTGTTGAGGAGTTAAAAGCACTCGGAGGTATGCAACACAGGACAGCATTCTCAAGCTCGTCGCTCTCGGTGCAATGCCGTGTGCACAGGAGACTCAAGGGTTGTGTTGCCTTAACTGAACTCACGGCAGACGGAGAGCAGGGGTGGCCTGAGGTTCAAACCACCCCTGCCCCAACCGTTGCCCACGTCTGGAACGCTTGCTTCTGATTGCTGTTTCTGATGCGGCCGGGAACGCCCCTTCGGGAGTGATGGTGAAGGTTTTCAATTCGGGCGTGCAAGTTCAGAAACTCCTGTGTGCGTTTTTCCGCTCCAATGGCTGTTGTTGCCGTTCCTGACATCTTGTCCATCGATGAGATTGTTCAATCCGGTGGTTACAGCGTGCTGCGGCGACCACTTCCTGGGGGTCAACCTGAACCAGGCTTGAAAGCGCCCGGATTGCAGCGCCATCACTCCGCAATTGGTCGGTGTGCATGGCCTCTGGGACATCGCACTCAGCAAGGAGCCGGGTCAGAAAGGTTTGGGCGGCATCGGTATCGCGGTGCCGTTGAAGCAGAATACCGAGCACGGGTTCGTGCTCGTCCACGGCCCTCCACAGCCAGTGTCTCACTCCGTCCACCGTGGTGGAGACATCAATCAGATGCCACCAGGAACCCCGCCGGGCTTCCCGGTGGCGCAGTCCCTGAGCAAAGAGGCATCCAAATGGGATGCACCATTCGCGCACCGTCTCGTGGCTCACCTCAATACCACGCTGGTGAAGCAGTTCTTGAACATCTCGAGAGCTGAAGGAAACGGTGGTACAGCCAAACCGCGTGCTAGATGATGATCATCGCAAATCGGTGGCGGTGGGGCTTGGTGTCACTCACGGACTGTCAGCCTCCCCCAACCCGGTCAAGGCAACACAACCGCGGAGTGTCCTGATTCGGTGGCTCAATGGGGAGGAGATCGAACATGGCAACATCGCGTAAGTCCAAGACGCCTGCTTCTCCCCGCTGCATCATTCAAGTGGCGCCTGTAACCCTTGTAGGCGGCGGTGACTTATCCACCCTAGAGAACCAAGCCAGGTTCGCCGCCATCCTCCTACGCCTCGCGGCCACCCAGGTCGTCCACCAGCCACTTCATGTGCTCGCCGCCCTCCACGATCTGGCGCAGGTAGACTCGGCCCCGGTCGTCCAGCAGGGTGCCGTAGCGCCGGTCGATGATGCCCGCGAAACTCGTGACCGCCCGGATGGGCGCCTGTGCGCCCGGCCCAGGGCCACCGCGCACTGGGCCGCCAGGGTTCGCAGAAAGTGGATTTCGGCCTCCGTGAACTCATGCGGCTCCCTGAAATCCAAAATCAGGGCGTCCAGAGGCCGCGCATCCAGGAACATCGGCAGCGCGGCGGTGGCGACGGCGGCCACGCCACCCGTGCGGGCTTCCAGTTCTGGATAGGCCCGTGCCAGAGCGCCGTGGTGTTCAAAAAACAGCGCCTCGTGCCGTCCCAGGGCGTCGCCTACTGCCCCACTGCTGTCCAGAGGGCCATCCTGCCACACCCCCTGAGCGCCCTCCTCTCCCTGGGCGGCCGCCATTTTCAGCTGCCAGCCCGGCTCATCAACCAGAAGCACGGCTCCGGCAAGGGCATTCAGAGCGGCCAGAGCGGGCGTCAGGATCAGCCCGAATACGCCCTCCTGTGTATGGACGGCAGCAAGTGCCTCAGTCACGGCCTGCAGGCGTTCGCTGAAGGTAAGAGGGCCCCCCAAGGGCGCTACGGCATGGTTGGGCACGGGTCCAAGATACGGTCTGCACCCAGAAAAACTTTGGGGGCAGAGACGGTTTCTCCGCTGTTCCGTTGCCCAGGCCGTCTGGCAGGCCAAGAGTGGCCGGGTGGTCCTCAGGATGACTGCTCGGAGTGCTTCATGCGGCCGGGCCAGATCGCACGCGACTTGACCGACCCTTCAGCACTGATCTGGAGCGCTCTCTTCAACCCCTCGGAAAGGCAGGCAGCCCGGACACAGCTGGAAAGCCCAGAGCCGACAGGTCAGCTTTGAGGTCGGGCGATCAAGACGCCGGAGCCAGGAAGCGTGACTTCACCCTGCACTGTCACGCCCGCGAGCAGATCGCGCAGGGGAACCGCCAGCGGAACCGTGACCTCATGTTCCAGGTGGTTGAGGAGGAACAGTACCCGCGCCTCCCCCTCACCGCGCATGGTGGCCTCCACACCCTGGGGCAGCCCCGGCCATGTGGGTTCGATGCCTGCTTCCTGACACAGATGTGCGAGCAGACCGCGCAGGAAAGCCGGTTCAGCACTGGACGCGAGGTGCCAGGCCTGGCCCTGGCCTGGCCGGTGGCGGGTCAGGGCCGGAGTGCCGGCATAGAAGTCCTCGCCGTAGGTCGCCATGACCTCGGCCCCCTCGGTGCGAATGATCTCGAACAGGAGGTTGCAGCTGTAGCTCCCGGACAGTTCTCCCAGTGCCTGACCCAGCACGATCCGGTTGTGCACCTGTGGATCCAGGGCGTCAATTTCTTCGACCCACAGCCCAAGCAGGTCGCGCAGCGGGCCAGGAGCGCCGCCCCGGAAGACCCGGTCGCTGGGGTCGGCCACGCCACTCAGGAAGGTGGTGAGCAGCGTGCCTCCCCCACGCACAAAGCCGTGCAGCGCCGTGACGTCTTCTGGATGCAGCAGGTACATCACGGGCGCGGCCAAGAGGCGGTAGCCGCTCAGGTCGCTTGCCGGCCCGACCAGATCCACCGCGATGTTGGCAGCGTGCAGGGCGTCGTAGACCTTCCAGACCTCTTCCACGTAGTCCAGGGCTGCGCTGGGTCCCATCGAGTTTTCGCACGCCCACCAGCTCTCCCAGTCAAACCAGACGGCGGCGCGGGCAGACAGGCGTAACCCCAGCGTCAGATCTGCAAGCTGCCGGAGTTCCGCTCCGAGCGCGGCCACTTCCCGGAAAACCCGCGTGTCGCTGCGTCCATGGTGCTCGATGACCGCGCCGTGAAACTTTTCGCCCGCACCCGGCGAGCGGCGCATCTGAAAGAACATCACTGCGTCTGCCCCATGAGCCACGGCCTGTAAGCTCTGAAGCCGCATCACCCCGGGCCGTTTGAGGGCGTTGTGCGGCTGCCAGTTCGTCTGGCTGGGCGTCTGCTCCATCAGCAGAAACGGCGCTCCGTTCTTCAGACCGCGCATCAGCCCGTGCAGCATGGCCGTGCGCGAGGCAGGCTGATCCCGGCCAGGGTAGGAATCCCAGCCAATCACGTCCATGTGCGGGGCCCAGGCCCGGTAGTTGATCGGGCGGTAAGCGCCCATCAGGTTGGTGGTGATCACCGCGTTCGGCTGGTGCTCGCGAATGGCCCGATCTTCCAGCAGGTAGCTGTCCAGCAGGTTGTCACTGTTGAAGCGCAGGTAGTCAAGCGACAGGCCCTGCATGCAGGTGTGCCGGTCGTCTCTCTGCACCGTGAGGGCGTTGGGCGCAACAATTTCGTCCCAGACCGTCACCGTCTGGTTCCAGAACGGGGCATTCCAGGCGTGGTTCAGGGCGTCCAGCGATCCGTATTTTGCCCGCAGCCACTCCCGGAAACGGATCTCGCAGTTCCCGCAGTAGCACGTTCCACTGAACTCGTTGGAAATGTGCCACAGCGCCAGCGCCGGGTGCTGGCCATACCGCTGGGCCAGTGCACCCGCCAACCGGGGCGCGAAGTGGCGGTAGGTCGGGCTGCTGGGACAGGAATTGTGGCGGTTGCCGAACTTGCGTTTGCGGCCCTGGGCATCCACCCGCAGGATGTCCGGATATCGGGTCGCCATCCAGGCCGGGTGCGCGGCGGTGCCCGTGCCCAGGCAGACCTGCATTCCGTTCCCGTGAAGCAGAGCGACAATCTCGTCCAGCTGAGCGAAGTCGAAGGTGGCCTCGTCGGGCTGAAGTCTTGTCCAGGCGAAGATGTTGATACTCAGCAGATCGATCCCGGCTTCCCGGAACAGCCGGATATCCTCGTGCCACACCCCGCAGTCCCACTGCTCGGGATTCCAGTCGCCGCCATAAGAAATTTTTCGGAAGCCGGGATCAGGCATACGCGCTCCTGTTGGAGTGGGCGGCCAAAGGCCAGTTCGGTGTGCTGGTTGGATAGGGAGAGCAGAGCGTCCTCACTACTATAGTGGCCTTCCTGCTCCGCTTTTATGGGGACGCTCCGTGTCTCCAGGTGATTCGGTTGATCCGGCGCTCCCGCCAGAGCGGAAAACTCTTGGTGAAGTGGGCAATTGCGTCCTGGGCGAAATATCTGCCGGCCGAAACCATCCTGGTCTTAAACGGTAGCTTGAGCCTCCGCTGTTCCCCGCATATCCCTTCCCTTTTGCATGGCGCCTCAAGCTTATCGTCCGCACACCGCAGCAGGCTCTTGACAAACCTCGGCCCAATGCCTCCTGTTCCTCTAGCACTCCACGGCTGGAAGGGTGAAGAAAAAGGTACTGCCTTCTCCTGGGGTGCTCTCCAGCCACAGCTGCCCCCCATGGCGTTCCACGATCTTCTTGCACACCGCGAGCCCAATCCCGGTCCCCTCATACGTGTCCCGTCCATGCAACCGTTGGAAGATCACGAAGATCCGCTCGAAATATTGAGCTTCAATCCCGATGCCGTTGTCTGACACTGCAAAACGCCACATCAAACCGTCCTGCTCGGCAGACACTTGTACCTGCGGCGTGACCCCGTCGCGGCGGTACTTGAGCCCATTGGAAATCAGGTTCTGGAACAGTTGATCCACTTGCCGGGCATCCGCCTTCACCACTGGAAGCGCCGTCCGGTTGAGGTGGGCGTCCCGTAGGTCCGGTCGCAGGCGTTGGATGACAGAGTCAACGATGCCACCGACCTCCACTGGCCCCCCTTCCCGCTGCTCAGTGTGCACGCGGGAGAAGGTCAGCAGATCGTCGACCAGCCGTTTCATGTGCTCCCCGCCGTCAACAATCTGCCGGAGGTACACCAGACCTCGGTCGTCCAGTGCCCCCCCGTACTTGCGGTCAAGAAGGCCTGCAAAGCTCGTGACCGCTCGAATCGGGGCTTGCAGGTCGTGTGAAGCGATATAGGCAAACTGTTCGAGTTCCGCGTTGCTGCGCTCAAGTTGTCGCGTCCGTTGCTGCAGCTCACCTGCCTGCTCGGCCCGTTCTAAGGCAAGGCCCAAGCTCCTCACCACCGTTTCCAGCACCACTTTGTCGGTGGGTGTCCAGCGCCGAGCGTCAAACAGCACCGCAATGAAGACCCCCACGACCTCACTGCCCCGGGACACGGGCAAGGACGCGGCCGTCGTGACGTGCTGCACCATGGCCGCGGGGGTATCACTCCCACGCACATAATCATCCTGGTAGTACGGCTGCTGAGTCGTCCAGGGGATATCTACACTGGGCGTGACGCCAACGAGCGGCCCCGCGTCAATGAAGGTCTGCAGGTCAGCGTTGCCGACATCACCGACCTGAACCCGGTTGCGCCAGTGCGCCCCGTCACGCTCGTAATACAGCGCGTAGCCGGAGGTCAGGAGTGACAGGGTGACTTCCTGCGCTCGCCGCACGACTTCATAAGGATCGCCCCGCATGACCAAATCTTGAGTGAGCTCCGCAAACCCCTCGAGGGCCCGGGTGCGTGCCTCAAGTTCTGCGTTTTGCGCTTTCAGTTGGCGCGTCACCTCTGTGCGTTCCAACGTAATGTTCAATCCGCGCGCCACTGCGCGGACGAGGGCCTGTTCACGCTGACTCCAGACCCGGGCCTCGCGGGTGCCCACCACAAAGAGGCTCCGGGTTTCACCGTTGACGACCAGCGGGAGGAAGGCGACTGCCCCGTACGCCGCGGCGCTCGGCACCGCGTTGGCTTCGGCGTCCCACCCATCAACGAAGACGGCCGCGCCTGAGCGCGCGGCCTCGCTGAAGTCGGGGGCGTCTTGAGGAACCCCTGCCTGAATCTCAGCCGCGACCTCGGGCCGCAGGTCGTCCGACCAGACCCGAGCTTTCCAGAGCCCGTCCTCCAGTTCGTAGTACGCCGCACTCACATAATTCAGGTTGGCGTGCACCACCCCAACAGCTTGACGGGCGAGGGCCAAGACATCGCTCTCACTGCCCACCGCTTCCTTGTAGGCCACGAAGGCATCCAGGGCGGCACGCTGCTCGTCGAGCTCAGCGGTGCGTGCGATGACCCGAGCTTCCAAGGTCTGGGTGAGCCGGGCACGGCCCAGAGCAACGGCGCTTTGGGCCGCGAGCGTGAGGAGGAAGCGCTCCTCATCCACCGTAAAGTGGTGGGGTTCCTTGAAATCAAGAATAATCGCTCCAAGAGGCTGATCATCCAGCGTCATGGGCAGGACGGCCGTCGCGACGGCCGCCATTCCACCCGTGCGGGCTTCAAGTTCAGGGTAGGCCCGCAGCAAGGCACCCTGATGTTCAAAGAATAGCGGCAGCTCACGTGCGAGGGCGTCGCCAGCCGGGACATTGCCGTCGAGTGGGCCATCTTGCCACAGGGTGTGGGCCCCCTGCTCATACCCTTGGATGGCTGCAATCTTGAGTTGAGTCCCCGTCTCATCCACCATCAAGATGGCTCCAGCGATGGCATTCAGGGCCTCCAGGGCAGGCGTCAAGATGATCCGGAACAAGTCCTCTTGGGTGTGGACCGCAGCGAAGGCTCGGGTGACGGCTTGCAAACGTTCGCTTAAAGAGAGAGGCACCCCGGGGGGCGTGGCGGAATGGCTGGACACTGGGCCAAGATACTGTCCAGAGCAGTGGAACTTTGGGGAAGAACCGTCTTTCTAGCGCTCCCTACTCGAAAGAACTCTTGGCAGAGCCCGGCGCAAGATTTGCGGTTCAAACGGGAGTGGAAACGGTTGTGTTGCCTTAATTGGGTCAAGGGAGGCTAACCCGCCGTGACCGACGCCAAGCCTTACCGCCACCGGTTCCCCATGACCCTTATCCAGCACGCCCACAAAGCTGTACCACCGCTTTCCTTTGAGTGACCGTGACGTGCAGGAATTGCTGCACCAGCGCGGACGTTCGGCAGGTCAGGCTGGCGTCGCTAGGCTCTGTGCCGTCAGCACGGCTACGAAGGCGCGCACCACCCCTGGGTCGAACTGTTGCCCGGCCTGGACCTGCAGTTCCGCCAGGGCCGCCTCCCGCGTCCACGCCGCCTTGTACGGCCGCTCACTGGTCAACGCGTCAAAGACGTCGCACACCGCGAAGATCCGCGCTCCCAGGCTGATCTCCTGTTCCCGAAGCCCGCGCGGGTATCCGCCCCCGTCCCAGCGCTCATGGTGCTGGGTGATCACTGCCAGCGCCGCGAGCGGCAGGAAACCCAGCGTCTCGGCCAGCCGGTGGCCCTCGGACACGTGCATCTGCATGATTGCCCACTCCTGCGCATTCAGGCGACCGGGCTTGAGCAGCACCGCGTCCGGAATGGCCAGCTTGCCGATGTCATGCAGGTACGCGCCCCAGCGCAGCGCCTGCACTGCGTCCTCCTTGAGGCCGAACCTCTCTGCGAGCCGCAGGGCCAGCGCGCAGACCCGGTCCGTGTGGCCCTGGGTCTCGCCGTCGCGCACCTCCAGGGCCAGACCCAGCGCCCGCAGCGCCGCCTCCCGAGCGGCCACCGCCTCGAGGGCGAAGGCCTCCGCCGCTCCCCGGGCCTGGGTGGTGTGCTCCTCGGCCACCAGGCGCCCGGCGAGCGCCGCGATGGTGCTGGCCACCATGGAGAAGAGCGCCGCCTCGTCCGCCGTCCAGGCGTGGGGCTCGAAGGTGTGCATCAGGAAGGCGCCCAGCAGCGTGCCGTCGGCGGTGCAGACCGGCGCGGCGGCCAGGGAGCACACGCCCAGTTCCGGAAAGCCGGCGCTGGCCTCATCCCGGGCGGTGTCGTCGAAGAACAGCGGGTGTGCGCCGGCTTCCAGGGCGAGCAGCAGCGGCAGGCCCGCCGGCAGGCCGTGGGCAGCGATGGCGGCCATGCCCGGTGTCTGCGGCAGGTCGCCGGTGGCGGCGCGCACATGGTAGGCCAGACGGCGCTGATCGCCAGCCTGGAAGTAGGCGGCGCCTACAGCTGCGGTGTGTGAGACCAGATGCTCGAGGGTAGGCGTCAGGCCCTCAGGCAGGCTGGGGGCGGCGAGCGCCACCCGGGTCAGAGTCAGGACGCTCTGGGCAGCAGTGGTGCGGGCGTCTGTCCCGGAGTTGAGGTCAGAGATGCGCGGTGAAAGCGGTAGACCCATGGGCCTATGATGTCGGTTGACCTCTCTCCAGGTTCTGACAGGGCGCCTGCTTGAGCGGCATGGAGGCTCGGCCAGATGGAGGCTTGATGAAGGGGCGAGCCGGGGTCGAGGTCGGGGCCACTGGCAGTCACCGGAGGCAGGGCCGTCCAGGAACCGACGAAGTCAAGGGCGAATGATCGCCCTTGCGGGCGAGCGCGTGTATGTGGACAACCGTGGCGCGGCGTTCCACGCCGCGCTCATGAAATGGTTGGACGAGTGGCATCATGACACGGTGGAGTCAACGGTGGAACTGGACGGTGAGTGAACGGCCTGCCGACGGTTTGGTGAGCAGGTCAGTGTGCGCCCAGAACTGGGATGATCACTGTTGCTGAAGAGGTGCCATCACATGGGATAACTTCTTTGGCACAGCCTGAGCGGGAATTTCTGTTCCAACTCTAGCTTGATCCCGGATGTTCTCTTTGGGCATGAAAGCACTCTTCCGCTGGCTCCAGCGCGGGCTCAGGCGGGCATACAGTATCGCTCAGGTGACAGGGGGTGGAGTGCCACGGCGTGAAGTAGAGACGAAGGCTCGCCATTCCAGCCCTGATTTGTCAGGCTGGAAAGCGAGGAGACGTCATGAAGCAGAAGCAGTTCACGGAAGAGCAAATCATCAAATTGCTGCAAGAGGCCAAGAAAGGCGAACAGCCCATAGAGGAGTTGTGTCGGGACTTCGGATGCAGCCCGGCGTCGTACTACACGTGGAAAAAGAAGTACGGCGACACCACACCGGATGAAGCCAAGAGGCTTCGTCAGTTGGAAAAGGAAAATGCGCGGTTGTTGCGGATCGTGGGCCAGCAGCGCCTCGAAATCGAGGCGGTCAAAGAGGTGTTGGCAAAAAAGCGATAACGGCCACTGAGAAGCGCGCCCTGGTGCGAGACCTGATGGCGCAGCGGGTCAAGCCCGAACGGGCTTGCTTCTTGGTGGGCTTACCCAAATCCTCGTGGCACTATCGCCCCAAACAACGTCAGGACGGTGAACTTTTGGATCGGATCCGCCAACTGGCCGAGCAACATCTGCGACGCGGTTCTCGGTTCATCCACGTGCTGCTGGTCAAAGAAGGCAAAACGATCAACCGGAAACGGGTCAGACGGATTTGGCGAGCGGCGGGACTGGCGATCAAGAAGAAGCCTAGCCGAAAAATTCGCACGGGCAACCCTCTCCCCATGACCGCGGAATACCCCAATCACGTGTGGACGTATGACTTTATCTTCGATCAGACCCTTGGCGGCACGACCCTGAAAATCCTCACCCTCACGGACGAGTTCACTCGGCAATCGCTGGCCATCCGGGTCGCCGAGACGTTCACGTCCATGGACGTGAAAGCCGTCCTAGACGAGGTCATCAAAGAGAGGGGTACCCCAACTTTTCTGCGCAGTGACAATGGTTCGGAGTTTATTGCCCGTGATTTGGGCATCTGGCTGGCCGTGCAAGACGTCAGCACCCGATTCATTGAACCGGGAAAACCCTGGCAGAACGGCTTTGCCGATAGTTTCCACTCCCGTTTGCGAGAAGAATGCTTAACCCAAGAGGTCTTCTATTCCGCACAGCACGCCCGTGTCTTGATCGAAGGCTGGCGAGCGTTTTACAACGCCCACAGACCCCATTCTTCGCTCGGTTACCAAACGCCAGACGAGTTTGCCGCGACCTGGCTGGCTCAATCGGCTTCGCATCCAGTACCCTGTAGTTGAGCCGAGTCTCTACTCGAAGTCGTCCAAACATTGGGGCCAGCCCAGGGGCTGGCGGATGCTGGGGACAGCGAGAGCTGATCACGCTGAAGCACCCGGGGTTCGGCCGCCCGGCGACTCGCGTGAATCAGACCGGACAGCACATGGTCTCGCTTCCGCTGCCAGAGGGAGAACTCGTGCAGATGCAAGTGCCAGAAATCTTGCTCGGGCACCGCGTTCCCATCCACCTCCACTGAGTACATCTGCACCGTGGGGAGAACCAGCGCTTCATCATGGGCCACAATCTGGGTGTCCTGTCCTGAGCTTGACGGGTCTGGGACGCTCTGACCCTCACCGCTTGCTGGACACGGCCCGTGCTTAGAGCAGGGGCGAACGCTTCAGGGGGCTCCAGCTGCACCGCCCGCATCTCAAGAGGCAACTGAATGGGCGTGGCCCACTGACGGCCGAGTGTGTTGGTTGAGCGTTCCTGGTCATGGGGCTTCAAAAGGGTCTGAATCATCCCAAGGATCTACCCTCGGGCTTTGAGCTCTCGGAGGGTTGTCGAGAGCCCGAGGAACGTTCAGAATTCGTCTGCAGTGCGCTGAAACTCAACGGAAATGTTGATCCTTCCAAGATGCCATCCTTATTCGGAGCCCGTACAACTTGACAAGACCGGAGTCTGCCTGTTGTGCATTCCCTAACTGTCAGGAGGATGTGGGAGTCGATTGACACAATAAGGGGTGTCCAAAGATTTAGTTGCTGTCCACTTCCGCCTGTCGGGAAGTTGCTCTACCCAGTCCGAGGTGCTGACGAAAGAGAGGGTGACCTGCTGGTGATGGTCTTCTTTCAGTCGGTTGGCAGAAGACCCCTGTTCCACTGCGCGGCGCCAGCCCCAGTTGGACTGCCCCTACACTGGCACCGCCACCCAGTGCCGCTGAGGGTGAAGAACTCAGCTGGCAAGTTCAGGAAGAGCTTGGGGCCGGTTCCGTGGGTTTAAGCTCGGTGATGCTGAGCCTGAGGGCTACAAGTCCAGTACTGCGCAACCTCCACTGGTGTTCACGGCAGTCCCTTTTGAGTTGGTGCGTGCTTGTGGCCGCATTGCTAGGGCCGAGCTCAGGCGGTGCAGACGCACAGGCCCGCTCTGTCTTGCCCCTGCCCCCAGCGATGCGGCTACAGACCATGCCGTTTGCTTACCAAACCTTCAACAACTGCGGCCCTCAAGCTATTGCCAGCGTGCTGGGATACTACGGCCAGCACGTGTCTCAGCAGCAGGTCGCTGTGGTTGCCAAGGCCACGCCCAGAGGCTACATGACCGCTGAAGCCATCGAACGATACGTGGCCCGCTACGGCCTGCAGGCTCGGCGCTTTGTGGGGGGTCGCCGCGCCCATCTGCGTGCGCTGGTGGCGTTGGGGGTTCCGGTCATCGTCTTGCACTGGCTGAGGCCAGCCTCCAGCATTCCGCATTTCAGGGTGGTCACCGGCTTCGATGATACCCGGCAAGCCTTCCGGGTCTTAGACCCTCTCTACGGCCCTCAGATCTCTATTCCCTACCCGTTGTTTGACCAACTCTGGACCGTGAACCATGCCGAATTTATTCCGGTGTATCCCCCGAATACGGCGGGGGCTGTGCGGTCAGCCCTCGGCCTCTGAAACAGCCACCTGGATCTAGAGAGGCAGTTTCAACCGCAACCATCCCAGCACTCCAGCCTGATTCAGTTCCAACTGCGTGCAGGCGGACAGCAGGAGAGGGACGATCAGCAGGGGAAGGAATCGACGCATATCAGCTCCTCAAACTTTTTGGCATGCGTGAGTTAGGTGTTCAGGCTGCCCCGCACCTGAGCAGCCATTTGCTCGGCGTGGTAGATCGTCCAGGTCCTCGCACCTTGCTGGACGATCACGGTGCTGCTCCCCACGAGCGCCATGTTGCCAGTCATATTCACGCCGCCCACCGGGAGGTAGTACACCGCCGCTCCAGCGGCGCGCAAAGGAACCATGTTTTTCAATTGTTCCTGAGTAATCAGCAGCGTGAGTTTCGTGATCGCGCGTGATCGCAGGTTCGTCAGGACGCCTCTCTGAAACGTGACGTTGGGAAAGGAACTGCCGATCATGGTCACGTCGCCGCGCAACAGACGCACGATCTGGGCTGGGTCGGTGGTGACCGTGCGGTTGATTTGGGGCGTGGCCTGCGCGTGTACGGTCCCAAGGAGCAAGGTGGCCAGAGCCAAGGCGGCACGGTTGTTCATCGGATCACCTGGTCGTAGTTGAGAAGGGGTTCGCCGGTCACACGCGGGATGCCGTAGCCCTCGGGAACGGATTTCCAGTCATAGCGAGCGTCGTCGCCAAGCGCACGGTGCTCGGACTGACCCCGGTCCTGATCATGCTTTGGGTGGCTATGATCGTACGACTCCTTCAGAGCGGTGTAAACGGCCAAGCCACGTCACCTACCGAATCATTCTCGCCAGACGCGTCCCAATCGGCATGGTAGACCTCGCGGCAAGCCGATGGCCCCGAGTCGCCGTGAGCTCTCGCATAGGCGGCCGTCGCATCATAGGCCTGCAGGATGGCGGGGAACTCAAATTGTTGCTTGGTCAACGTCACGAACGCCTCCTGGTGAGCGGGTTCCGTTCGCAACGTGACCCCGTCTGGGACCGTCAGCAATCCCGTGTAAGGCACACACATTTCTATTGGACCGTCGCTGTCGGTATTCACCTCGCCGTGATAGATCACGATGCTCGGCCCGGTGGCCTGAGCTGCTGCCAGTGCGTGGAGCTGCCCTAGACCTTGTCGAATCACGTTGTTCAGCTGATTGACGTACACTCGGCGCGTCAAGGTCGCGAACTGCTGTTCGGGTACCCACCGTTGCTGCACTGCCTGGGCATACGGAGAGTGGGCGGTCTGAGCGTCTGAAGTGGTCATTTGTATTGCCTCCTGTTGCTGATGAGCTTGCTGGATCAGGTATTCAGCTAGCGTCCGGCGTTGTTTGTGCTTCTGCTCGAGTTCTTGCCACACACCTTGCAGGAGTACGGCGCGTCCTGCGGGTGGGGCGTCGAGCAGCATCTGGATTTGAGGCAACGGCAACTCTAATTGCCGCAGCAAACCGATGGAGCGCGCCCGCTCCAGTTGCACTGCTGTATAGAAGCGGTAACCACTCGCCTGATCGACTTGTGTCGGCAATAACAATCCCAACGCGTCATAGAGCCGTAACGCCTTGAGACTCAACCGACTGAGCCGCGAGAATGCGCCGATCGTCATGAGGTGCCCGTGCTGATCGCCGAGTGGCTTGATTGAAGGGTCATCTGTGTGTGCCGTCACGCTGCCTTCCCCCAGAGGTGACTCCAGTGTGCGGTCTGCCCTTGGGGGAAGGTCAAGTCCCCACGCTTAGCTCAAAGCTGACAGTGAAATAGACTCTGTTGGAAACGGTGTGCTTGAGGCTGGAAGAAGCTTTGCAGACCTTTCGCGTGACAGCTTCCGAGTGAGGGTGAGTCGATTTTACATACATGGAGTGAAGCCTCAATTTGAGGAGGCACTTCATGACCCAGCACACAAGGTGATCTTGCTAGGGTTCTGTGGAGGAGGAGTTCAGTCTGACCGACAATGGAGACTGACATGACCGCCAGTAAAAACCACTACACCGCCGAGTTCAAAGAAGAAGCCGTGCGTCTGGTGATCAGCAGCCAGAAAAGCTGCGCTGAGATCGCCCGCAACTTGGGTGTTCCACCGTATTTAGTCGTACGCTGGAAACAGCATCACGAGCAACAAGGGGCGGTGGGCCGCCCCCAATTCACCGGACGCGGCGTCGCCGCGTTGAGTGAGCAGGAAGCGCGGTTCAAGAAGCTAGAACGAGAGCTGGAAATTACCCGTCAGGAACGCGATATTCTGAAAAAAGCACTGGCCTTCTTCGCCAAAGACCACTAATTTACGGGTTCATTGAGCAGCATCGGCATGAGTACAGCATTGAGCGGCTGTGCAAGACGCTCGGTGTCGGGGTCAGTGGCTATTTTGCGTGGTGGAGAAGGCCCAAAAACTGCTATCGGGTGGAAGACGTCGCTCTGACCGAGGCCATTCGAACCATTCATCAAGTCAGTAGGGGCACCTACGGTGCCCCTCGTGTCCAAGCCGCACTCGTGGACGAGGGAAAACAGGTCAGCCGAGCACGAATTACTCGGCTGATGAAGGCAGCGGACTGAAGGCTCGCTGCAAGCAATTTCGCGTGACCACCAATTCAAAACACCCGCACCCAGTGGCCGAAAATCTACTGAATCGCGAATTTGTTGCCGAACAACCCAATCAGAAATGGGTGACGGATATTACCTATTTACCCGTGGCTGAGGGCTGGATGTACCTCGCTGTGGTGATGGATCTGTTCTCTCGCAAAATCGTGGGTTGGGCCATGCGGGCCACCCTGCAGACCGAGTTGGTCGTCGCTGCGCTGGACATGGCACAGCAGATTCGGCGTCCTGGACAAGGATTGCTCCATCATTCGGACCAGGGAATTCAATATGCGAGTCGCGAGTATCGACAAGCACTGGAGCGCCTCCAGGCGCTCCAAAGTATGAGCCGAAAGGGAGACTGCTGGGACAACGCGGCGATGGAGAGCTTCTTCGCCACCCTCAAGCTGGAACTGGAACTCGACACAGCACAAGGAAACCGCGCTGACACACGTAATCTGGTCTTTGAGTGGATTGAGGTGTTTTACAACCGCGAGCGTCGTCACTCTAGCTTGGGGTACCGCTCACCGACTCGCTTTGAGCAACACCGCGCCACACTGAACTGATCCTCCACGAAGGCATTGCAATATCAAGGTATACCGCTGAGGTAGTTGATCAGCGGTATGGAAAAGCCGTCTGGGGCAGAACTTGTGGCCGGGGGAATGACGCTCGTCTACGGGCAGGAGCGAGAGCAGATACAGCTCGTTGAGAGGCCGCGTCATGTGAAGTCAGCCGGCGCGAACAGGCGGTGGACGCGGGTGAGGGTGTGCTGCCAGTCCATCCAGTGGCCCACGCACTCAGGGTGCCGCCCGTGCTGTTCCAGCGGGTCTTTCAGTGCTGGGCATGGCGCTCGAAGGCGGGCCGGGCGGTCGGGGCGAGTTCGATCGGGAGGAGGAATAAGAACCGATGACCGAACCCCTCACGGGCGAAACCTCGGTCTTGCATGACTTGGCACAGCGCACTACCGGGCAGGTTGGAGGCACGAGACACGGGCCGTTCAAGCTCAACGTCCCAGTGGTAAGTGTTGTGAAGTTCGTTAAGCGGAATGATGTCAGCGTGGTTCAGATCGCAGGTCTTCAGCACGTGATATTGCAATGCCTTCGTGGAGGATCAGTTCAGTGTGGCGCGGTGTTGCTCAAAGCGAGTCGGTGAGCGGTACCCCAAGCTAGAGTGACGACGCTCGCGGTTGTAAAACACCTCAATCCACTCAAAGACCAGATTACGTGTGTCAGCGCGGTTTCCTTGTGCTGTGTCGAGTTCCAGTTCCAGCTTGAGGGTGGCGAAGAAGCTCTCCATCGCCGCGTTGTCCCAGCAGTCTCCCTTTCGGCTCATACTTTGGAGCGCCTGGAGGCGCTCCAGTGCTTGTCGATACTCGCGACTCGCATATTGAATTCCCTGGTCCGAATGATGGAGCAATCCTTGTCCAGGACGCCGAATCTGCTGTGCCATGTCCAGCGCAGCGACGACCAACTCGGTCTGCAGGGTGGCCCGCATGGCCCAACCCACGATTTTGCGAGAGAACAGATCCATCACCACAGCGAGGTACATCCAGCCCTCAGCCACGGGTAAATAGGTAATATCCGTCACCCATTTCTGATTGGGTTGTTCGGCAACAAATTCGCGATTCAGTAGATTTTCGGCCACTGGGTGCGGGTGTTTTGAATTGGTGGTCACGCGAAATTTCCGCTTGCAGCGAGCCTTCAGTCCCGCTGCCTTCATCAGCCGAGTAATTCGTGCTCGGCTGACCTGTTTTCCCTCGTCCACGAGTGCGGCTTGGACACGAGGGGCACCGTAGGTGCCCCTACTGACTTGATGAATGGTTCGAATGGCCTCGGTCAGAGCGACGTCTTCCACCCGATAGCAGTTTTGGGCCTTCCACCACGCAAAATAGCCACTGACCCCGACACCGAGCGTCTTGCACAGCCGCTCAATGCTGTACTCATGCCGATGCTGCTCAATGAACCCGTAAATTAGTGGTCTTTGGCGAAGAAGGCCAGTGCTTTTTTCAGAATATCGCGTTCCTGACGGGTAATTTCCAGCTCTCGTTCTAGCTTCTTGAACCGCGCTTCCTGCTCACTCAACGCGGCGACGCCGCGTCCGGTGAATTGGGGGCGGCCCACCGCCCCTTGTTGCTCGTGATGCTGTTTCCAGCGTACGACTAAATACGGTGGAACACCCAAGTTGCGGGCGATCTCAGCGCAGCTTTTCTGGCTGCTGATCACCAGACGCACGGCTTCTTCTTTGAACTCGGCGGTGTAGTGGTTTTTACTGGCGGTCATGTCAGTCTCCATTGTCGGTCAGACTGAACTCCTCCTCCACAGAACCCTAGCAAGATCAGGGTGAAGGGCGTTCACGGCATTGGGGAAGCGGCCCACACTCCCGATGTGGTCTGCATGACCGTGGGTGGCCAGCACCATGGTGACGTCAGAGGCTGCTTTCCCAAGCGTCTCCAGCGCCGCTTGCAGATGATGGAAATGTTCTGCTCTACCGGTGTCAATCAGTATGACTTGCTGATTCCGGAGGATCAGATAGCTGTTGTTGTAGGACTGCCACTCTTCATCCCAAACTGCGAGGGCATACACGTCGCCACTCACGCGACCGAAGTGTGTGTTGTTCATCTCCTGATGACTATACGGCCGAGCACAACCGTGCTCCTGATCACCACAACTGCGACAACCAACCCATCTCAGACAGGTGAGCAAGGAACTTTCCCATGACTGACCTAACGTTGCATCAGCCGGAATAGACGACCTTTCGCACGCGCATCGAGACCCTGGTCAGAACCTTGCCCGCCGGCGCCGAGTTCTGCAGGAAGAGCTCAAGCGGTTCTGGGCAGAGGGCAAGCGTGACACTTCATGGAAGGCCCGCTCAAGTTGAGAGCGAAGTGGTTCTTCTCGCCAGCCCAGGATGCGGGCACGGGTCGGGTAAGGGCGTGCTCACCCGTGCGACCAACTCCCCCTGTACCTGCAGGTCTTCTTCGCGCCAGCCGGCCCAGTACTTGGCATCCGCTCCCGTCGTATTGCAGCTCCGTAGCTGCGGAACTGATCAGTATGAATGACTTCTGGGACGTCATATTCCTTGAGCAACCTGTTCAAGAAGGTCTTCGCAGCTCCTCTGTCCCGATGTCGCTGAAGGAGAATGCCCTGCACAAAGCCCTGCTCGTCAACAGCGCGCCAAAGCCAGTGTCTGACTCCGTCCACCGTGGTAGTCAATCAGATGCCACCGGGAACCCCGGCGGGGTTCCCGGTGACGCAGTTCCTGAGCAAAGAGGGATCCAAAGTTGATGCACCACTCGAGTACCATCTCGTGGCTGACCAGGGTACCGCGTTGGTGGAGCAATTCTGGGTCGTCCCGGTCGCTGAGTGGAAAGCGATGGTAGAGCCAAACGGTGTCCCCGATGATGGGCATCGGAAAACGGTGGCGATGGGGCTTGGCGTCGTTCACGGACGGTTAGCCTATCCCTACCGCGTTAAGGCAACACAACCGTTCATTCTCCTCCCCTGAGCCATGAAAGATGTACCGCTTTCACTCCCTGAGGGCTACTCCAGCCCCTGCACCAGCGAAAACCACGTTCCGGAGTCTGATAATTTAACTCCGAAACGGACTGGGATCAACAGGGACTCACTGACGTCGTTCTTCCTCTAGCTTTTGTAGACTGGCTGACCTGCTTCGGCCCAAGCTTTCATTCCACCGTCCATATGCGCCACGCTCGTGTACCCCATCTGTTGCAGGGTGTCCGCAGCCAGCGCGGAGCGACCGCCGGAAGCGCAGTGCAGAATCACGCGGGTCTGCGGATCAAACTCAGAGCGGTGGTAAGGGCTCGCAGGATCAGCCCAGAATTCCAACATGCCGCGGGGCGCCGAGATTGAACCAGCGATCGTTCCAGTCTGCCCGTGTTCACTCGGCTCACGGATATCAACCAACACGGCCTTTCCACTGGCGAGTTCAGCGGCGACCTGCTGGGGGGTCAGGTTCTCTATCCGGCCTTTGGCGTCCTGCACCATCTGAGCGGCGGTCTTTGCCATCATGGAACCTCCTGGACCCGAAACGGGCGGCGGGAGATGTGGCCATCTTCAGAAAGGGGGCAGAACGCACAGCTTCCTAGACGTGCACCGATATTAACCCTATCCCCAGCCCGCCGAAAGCGAACGCAGCGCAGACCCTCTACCATTGCCCCGTACGGGGCAATGGGCCATCTGCATACCGGGTAACGAGGTCCACCCGTAGGCGCGGGTCGGGTGTTGGAGCAGCAACATTTGGTCAGTCGTTTCGGACATGCTCACCCTCCAAATAGACTGTATTTTCTCTGTCCGACATACTTTCACAGAAGGAATTCTTTCTATTTATTGGCGTTATCACAAAGCTGGATGAGCGCAGTTGGGCACTGTATTAGGGCCCGATGCGTGGATTCGTGAGCGACCGGATATCAAGCTCTGTAGGGGGTGGGGGCAGCGCGGGCTGCCCAGTCGGACGTGCCAAGTAGGCCCAGGGAAACCAGAGGGTGCCGATGAGTTGCCATCCCTCCCCTTCCAACGTAGAGCGGGCTGGATCGAAAGCCAGGACACGGCGGTGTTCCCATTGCTCATCGCTTTTTTGAACGTCGTGGTACAGCGTCCCGAAACCAACGGAATGCCAGCCGTACACGCCGGCTCGATTCAAGATGTCCATTTCATTGAATGCCGTCAGTGGTGTGAGGCGACGAATCTCCTCCTCTGAAGAGGGCACGGTGTCGCCTTTGCTGAAGCGCTGCTGGGCGGCTTGCTTACTCAAACCAAGAACTTGTCCAATGGCTTCCCAGCTGTAACCGGCAGTGCGCGCAGCGGAGACAGCGGCGTGGAGTAAGACATCAACGTCTTGCCGTGCTTGGTGAGTGACACGAATCAGGTCAAGGTGGCCTCCCTGGCCTGGACCGAATCGTTCCTCCAATTGGGGGATGGCGGCAGCGATGACTTCAGCCAGTTGAGTACGGAGGGAATCATTGGTCGTCATGGGTTTTGTTGGACTGAGCGAGAATCGTCGCGAGGGCAGTGAAGAGGGAGGCATGAGAAGTGCTTCTTGGCGTCATATGTCAATTATACATTGACAGTCTATCCCGGTCAACTGATGATTGACGACGTTAAAGCGTCAATGGTACATTGACACCGGTACAATTCTTGAGGCGTACCGTGCAGAGGCATCCTCAGATCTTGGTAGGTTGGAGTGAACGTTGGGCGAACATTACATTTACCCAGAAAATTGAACCCTGTTTCCCTAGCCTAAGCTGCCTTAGATCAGAGATGATGATGAAGTTTTACCCGGGCAGAATATGAATATTTCGCACCTCTGACCCCATATCATTACACCCCCAACCGTCCACATCGAACTGTTTCTCAACACGTGCCTTGGGTGTCGTCAAACTGCACCAGGACGCAGGTCAGGCATGAACAGGCACCTGTTGCAGATGGTCCAAGCAGAGTGCGGTTCATGCCAAACGTACTGCTTTTCGGCCCAGGTTCTTCGTGTGCCCGAACTGCCTGCTTACCGATACCCGCATTCCGTCTATCCCCAAAATTTGCTTCAGGCGAGTTACGATTCGGGCGTGACTGGAACGAATTCCACCGTCCAGTTGGTCTCCCAGGTTTGCCTTGGTCAGTTGAGAACGCTTGTTCTCAGCGGAGATGCTCCTGGGCACTCCATCCAGGACATCGTTAGTAGAGAAGACGCCGATATGATCGCTGAATTTTCCGGTGACAGGCACATCAAGTGTGGTGGGCTGACGTCCATCCAGCCACCAAATCGACCAGGTGCCAGAGGTGGCACAGAATGAGCGCATTGCTAGGGCACGGACGGTTCCAGTCGGAAAATGAAGGATGTTGTCTTCAAGGTTCCCAAAGCCACCCAGAGTTTTCGTGGTCGATGAACGGCCATCAAACGTTGTCCACTCGGTGCAATTCGAGAAGCGGGCATTCAGCCGACGATGATCAACCTGCCAGTCGCCAATAATGAAATCAAAATCTGTTGGGGCGTGTGGGTCGAGTACGAGAGGCATTGGGATTCTCCTGAAGTGGTTCATGAAATGGTGGGCGGGGTCATCTTCGGTTGTGAAGCCACCCAGACATTTTACAATTGCCATCTCAAGCCCTATGAAAATCCATGGGGCATGCAGGGGTCAGGTGTTAAGGCTTGCTGCGAGCGCTGCGGAAAGGTGCGCCCACG